>SFNZ01000072.1 GCA_004552615.1 Bacteroidales bacterium
CTACGTAAGGACACGGCCCGGTGCCGACATCCCGTCAGTCATGGACTGGATCAAGACGCAGCTAAATGAACTGGACCCTTCTGTCCCGAAGGACGAGATAGATGTGTCTTTCTTCGACAGCAAGCTCGACTCACAGTACGGACGGGAACGCAAGATGTCACGTATGTTGTTGCTTTTCACGTTGTTAGCTATTGTCATCTCCCTTATGGGAGTATTCGGTCTCGTGATGTTCGAGGCCGAATACAGACGCAAGGAGATAGGAATCAGGAGGGTGAACGGGGCCACTGTAGGGGACGTGCTCGCGATGTTCAATGTCAGGTTCGTGAGGATTGTCCTGATATGTTTTGTCGTGGCAGCCCCTCTCAGCTGGTATGTCAGCGACCTGTATCTCAGCACATTTGCTTACCGTATGCCGATGCACTGGTGGATATTCGCATTGTCCCTCGCCGTAGTGCTCGCCATCACTCTTGCCGTGGTGACCATGAGGAGCATGTCAGCCGCCCTTTCCGACCCTGTCGACTCCCTGAAAAACGAGTGATTGTACTTACCTGACCGGTATCTGGATCACGGACATCCATTTTTCGGGATCTTCAGTGTTCCAGATGCCGTCCACGAAACTGCATCGGGCTTCTCCGGCAATCTCAAGCCCGTTCTGCTCGATGTAGGCATAGATTTCGGCATATCCTTCCGGCAGCCTGTCGTACGGTCCGTAAACTTTCATGCATACGGCTTTCGGCACGGCTGCCACTGTTCTGAACCTGAGCACTCCGTGAGATGTGTTCGCATCCACTGCCTGTGCCCCTTCCGGGATCCTGTCGATCTGCTCGCAGTATTCGAGATCCTTTCCGGCCTCTTTGTGCTCTTCATCGTGGTCGATTACATAGCAATAACCCGGTTCCGGGCATGTGCAGCCTGCCTTGGCCATTTTCGGTCCGATTACCTCCGGGCAAAGGCCCATCAATGAGGTCCATCCGTCCACTTCTGCCCTGTAGGAAGCCACCGTTATTTCAGGAAGTGATGTAGTGTAGAATTTTTCCATTTCTTCTTTCTTTTTTCGAGAGTCCAGCATTTTCTGCAGGGCCTCTTTCCTGCGGCCGAGCCTGGCGAGTTCAGACTCGCATTCCGCGAGCTTTCCCCTGAGCATTTCCGGGTCCGGCTCGAAGAACATCGTGCAGTTTCCGTCTCCTGTCTCCCAGGATAGCTCGTAAATCTCATCCAGGCTCAGTCCTAGATCCTTGAGGGCCCGTATCCGCATCATGACCTGCATCTGGGATACTGTGTAATACCGGTATCCGGACCATTGGTCGACCTCCTCGGGTTTCAGCAGCCCGGTCTTCTCGTAATGGCGCAGTGTCTTGACAGTCACTCCGCAGAGTTTGGAGAACTCTCCGATTGATAATTTGATTCTTTTGTCCATAAAATAAGCGCTTCTTCATGTTCGGATGCAAATATAATGTATGTCCTCAGGTACGAGTCAATACTTTTCTTCAAAAATTCGCCACAAATATGCGGGAATCGCCACATTAACCCTCTCACGGGGCCAATCACCACAGAATTGTTCCGGTTCGCCACAATCATTTCGGATTTCCGGGGGCTGGAAGTACATTTGTGTACGAAAAATGAAATGTACTAAAACCAATCTTGCAATGATTGAAAGATTTTTGAACCAGACTGCCTTCACGAGCCAGGAGGATTTCATCAGGAATTTCCACATCAATGTCCCTGAGAATTTCAACTTCGCATACGACGTCATGGACGTATGGGCGGAAGAAGCCCCAGAAAAGCTGGCCCTTCTTTGGACCAATGACAAAGGCGAGTGTATCCGCTTCACATTCCGCGACATCAAGGAACAGTCTGACAGGACGGCATCCTATTTCCGTTCTTTAGGCATCGGCAAGGGAGACATGGTCATGCTCATGCTCAAGCGGCGTTATGAGTTCTGGCTCTCGATGATGGCATTGAGCAAGCTGGGCGCCGTAGCCATACCTGCAACCCACATGCTTACAGAGAAAGACATAATATACCGTAACAACAGGGCGGACATCAAGGCTATCGTCTGTGCAGGGGAGACCCAGATCATGGACCATGTGCTCAAATCCCTCCCGGAGAGTCCTTCGGTCAGTATTCTGGTCAGCATCGGACCTGAAGTTCCTGAAGGGTTTCACGATTTCCACAAGGAGTGGGTTTCGGCTCCCGAGTTCGTCCGTCCCGAACATGTAAATGACAATGACGATATCCTCCTGATGTATTTTACCAGCGGCACCAGCGGAGAGCCGAAAATGGTGGCCCATCCGCATACCTATGCGCTCGGCCATCTAGTTACAGGGGTTTATTGGCACAATCTTGACGAGACCAGTCTTCATCTGACGATTGCGGATACCGGATGGGGCAAGGCGGTTTGGGGAAAATTGTACGGACAGTGGTTTGCGGGTTCCACTGTATTTGTTTATGACCATGAAAAATTCACTCCTTCCGACATCCTTCACAAGATTGAGCAATATCACATTACATCCCTCTGTGCTCCTCCGACGGTGTACAGGTTTCTGATTCAGGAGGATTTTTCCAAATACGACCTCTCTTCTCTCCGTTATTGCTGTACTGCCGGTGAAGCTCTGAACGGGGCTGTCTATGACAAGTTCCACGAGCTTACCGGAATCAAGCTCAGGGAGGGATTCGGGCAGACCGAGACTACAATGACTCTCGGTACTTTCCCTTGGATGGAGCCGAAGCCGGGCAGCATGGGAGTTCCAAATCCGCAGTATGACATTGACCTTATCCTTCCTGACGGCACTTCGGCGAAGCCGGGCGAACGCGGCGAGATAGTGGTCCGGACAGACCGCGGCAGGCCTCTCGGACTGTTCAAGGAATATTATCGTGACCCGGAGCTGACGGAGAAGGCCTGGCACGACGGACTTTACCATACGGGTGACGTGGCCTGGAGGGACGAGGACGGATATTTCTGGTTCATAGGCAGAAACGACGATGTCATTAAGAGCAGCGGATACAGGATCAGTCCTTTCGAGGTCGAGAGTGTGCTCATGAAGCATCCGGCCGTGGTGGAATGCGCGGTGACAGGTGTTCCGGACGAAGTCAGGGGAATGATAGTGAAGGCAACCATCGTCCTGGGGAAGGAATGGCGCAGGAAAGCAGGGCCCGAGCTCGTCAAGGAAATCCAGACTTTCGTCAAGACAAATACAGCCCCTTACAAGTATCCGCGCTCGATTGAGTTCGTGAAGGCTCTTCCGAAGACCATCAGCGGCAAGATCCGCCGTGTGGAAATCCGTGAGAACGACAAGAGGGTTTCCCTGTTCGCTTCCCTCTGCAATGCCCCTGCGTGGTCAGCCCACAATGTCGGCTGGGTCGAGTCTCTATTGTAGCTGATAACTGATTTTATCATGGAAAGAAAGGATATCGGAATCCTCGCAAATGAGGATATATTCAAGCTTGTAGGAAAGGAGTGGATGTTGGTGACTGCCGGCACGACCGCTGGTTTCAATACAATGACGGCTTCATGGGGTTGCCTCGGATGGCTGTGGAATAAGCCGGTTGCGGTGGTGTTCGTCAGGCCTGAGCGCTATACCCACGATTTCATAGAGGACAATGCCAGGATGACCCTAAGTTTCTTTGGTGAAAATTGCCGCAAGGCCCTGCAGATCTGCGGAACCAAGTCAGGAAGGGACTGTGACAAGGTTGCAGAGGCAGGACTGCATCCGGTATCTTTGGAAGGTGGCGAGGTGGGATTCGCCGAGGCCCGTCTGACACTTGTATGCCGCAAACTGTTCAAAAACGAAATGCTTCCGGAGAATTTCATTGACCCGGAGGTGCTCTCCACCTGGTATCATGACCGTCCGGGAGGCAGCCTTCATTCTATCTATATTGCTGAAATAGAGGAAGTTTATTCCGAATAGAAGAAATATGAGAAGAATTGTCATTGCAATCATTTCAGTCCTGGCGGGTGCTACATTGGCAGCCCAGCCAGCGCAGGGAAGTTTTACCCAGACCTGGACAAAAGGTCCGGACTGGCTTCGCGACGGTGTGATTTATCAGGTGTATCCGTCTTCCTACAAGGATTCGGACGGAAACGGTATCGGGGACATCAGGGGAGTCATTTCCGAACTTGATTATATCGAAAGCCTCGGTGTCAGGGCCATCTGGTTCAATCCGCTGTTCGTCTCGGGGTGGATTGACGGAGGATACGATGTCATAGACTTTTACCGTGTCGATCCCCGTTTCGGAACGAACAACGATCTGGTTGAACTGATACGTAAAGCCCATGATAAAGGTATCAAGGTGATGCTGGATCTGGTTGCCGGCCATACATCGGACAAGCATCCATGGTTCCGGCAAAGCGCAGAGGACACGAATCTTCAGTATTCCGATTATTATATATGGTCTGGCCGTCTTCCTGACAAGAAAGCCGAGCAGGACCTTGAGATAATGTTGAAGGACCCTGACTATATGCAGAATACCCTCGGCAAATGGATGAAGAGTGGCTATCCGAGGGACAAGTATTATTACAAGAATTTCTATGCCTGCCAGCCTGCCCTGAATTACGGTTTCGCCAATCCTGATCCCGATCATCCGTGGGAACAAGGGGTCGATGCTCCGGGGCCGAGGGCTGTCCGGCAGGAGCTGAAGGACATTATTGCATTCTGGTACGACAAGGGAGTGGACGGATTCCGCGTTGACATGGCCAGCAGTCTGGTGAAGAATGACAAGGACAAGAAAGAGATTCTCAATCTCTGGCGGGAGGTTCGGGAATGGTCTGACAAGAATTATCCTGATCATGTGCTGATGGCTGAATGGGGCTCTCCAAAATATTGTCTCGCAGCAGGTTACAATGTTGATATGGATTTGAACAACACGAAGGGGCATAACCGCAGGCTGTATTTTGACCGCAAGCATCAGGCTGACGGCGGCGTTTATTTCTCGCTTGACGGAGGGCAGCCTTCAGTACGTGACCTTTACGGTAATCCATGGCCGGAGGACAAGATAGACAGGACGACGACTCCTGCCGATATGTTGAAGGAGTATTATGACTATTTCACTGACTGTGTGGAAAGTACATCGGAGATGGGTTATTTCGCGACGATTTCCGGCAACCACGATCATCTGCGCATTAACGTAGGGCCGAGGAATACTCCGGAACAGCTCAAAGTGATGTTGTCCTGGATTCTGACCATGCCTCTGCCGATTCTGTATTACGGTGATGAAATCGGAATGCGTTCGCTGGTGGACATGCCGAATGTCGAAGGAGCGAATCATAATGGCAAGGAACGTGCCGGTGCGCGTACCCCGATGCAATGGAATTCCGGGGTCAATGCCGGTTTCAGCACGTGCAGCCCTGATGACATTTATCTGCCGGTATGCCCTGAATGGACCCCGGCTAATTCTTATCCCCAGTATCTTGCCTGGAAAAAAGAATATGCCTGCGGTCGGGCCGGAACAACGGCTCCGGGCAACATCACTGTGGAGTCACAGGATGACGATCCTAATTCTCTGTTGAACTGGACAAGGTCATTGATTGCCCTTCGGAAAGAGCACGGGGCATTGTGGGCAGACAGCCGTTTCATTCCTATTTTCAATGCGGAAAATCCTTATCCGATGGTATATTTGCGTACTGACGGCGAGGAGACGATTCTGGTGGCATTGAACCCTACCGCGGAATCCCGCAAGCTCTCCCTTTCGTCCGAAATCTCAGTATTCCGTCATGAGACCGCCGGCATGAAAGGCAGCGTTGCTCCTCTCCTTTCCACCGGCAAGGCCTCCTACCGGTGCACCTCCTCCTGTGATAACCTCACTCTCGGCCCGGTCTCCGGAATCGTCATCAGGCTTTAGGCGTCCGCCGAAAGATTTGCTTGTCTCCACGAAAAATGCCTCTCAGGGTATCTGGGGCATTTTCAGTGAAGATGGGCGACCTATGGTTTGAAAGGCGGAAAATACCAGATATGAGTCCGGCCTCAGGTTCTCGGATGCCCAGGCCCTGTGCTGGTCCGATGTCAAAGCCGACCATCTGGAGGTCACCACCATCAAGACCGCCGACAGCGTACAGATTGAAATCAACGATGTGACCCGCAGCCTTCTGGAGAAATACAGGGCTATCCCGATGAAGAACAACCGTGTCCTTCCCCAGTACACCAATCAGGCGATGAACCGAGAGCTCAAGCAGCTCTGCAAGATGGCCGGTATCGACGAACCGATACGCATCACCACATACAAGGGCAGCATCCGTCTTGATGAAGTCCATCCGAAATGGGCCCTTGTCGGCTCCCACACCGGCCGCAAGACCTTCATCGTCCAGGCCCTCTCCCGCGGCATCCCGCCCAACATCGTGATGAAATGGACCGGCCACTCCGACTACAAAGCGATGAAGCCCTACATCGACATCGTCGACAGCATCAAGGCCAGCGAGATGTCCAAGATGAATTTCCTGAATTGAGCTGGAACAGGTTTGGAGTTTAGGTTGTAACTTTGCCATATTGTATTGAAAACTCACCAATATTTATTAAATTACGCACGTAAATGTATAATGCTATGGAAGAAACCACTTGTCCGGTCCGAGATAGGATAGAATACATCATCGCATTCATAAATGAATTCGGTCAGCGCTTCGGCCTAACCGATTTGCAGGCATATCGTTACCTGAAGGCCTACGGAGCCATAACAAATATCGACAAACACTACGGTGCCTTGCATACACAGGATTTCCGGGGTAATGTGGAAGACGTGGCGACTTATTGCAGAAGAATGGGAGGACAGTTGTAATGATACTCTACCACGGATCCAACGTCGCTATCGACGTTATCGACCTTTCCAAATCACGCCCTGGAAAAGACTTTGGCAAGGGCTTTTATCTTTCAGCCGAGAAGCAGCAAGCCATTGAAATGGCCGAAAGTAAGGTTGCCTTCCTCGGTGGAGAGCCCATAGTAACGGAATTCGAATTTGATAGCAACATTATTGCGTCAGGTAAGTTGAATGTCAAGACTTTTAATGAATATTCAGAAGATTGGGCCAGGTTTGTCTATGACAACAGGGAGAACTTCTCAGACAAACCTATTCATGATTATGATATCATCTACGGTCCCATAGCCAATGATAAAGTTGGTGCACAGATTCGCAATTTCAAGAATGGCAACATCAATCTCGACGAGCTCTTGCGCCGCATCAAATATCTCAAAGGCATAACCTTTCAATACTATTTCGGCACAGAGGCTGCTATACAAACTCTTCATAAGTTATGAGCGAACACTTCCAATACCTTAAAGAAGGACTTGTCGCCGATCTTGTGGATCGAGTGATGACCGAATACCACCTGGACCTTGAGAAGGCTCTCGATGTTGTATATTCTTCTGAAATTTTCCAGAAACTCTCCGACCCTGCCACCGGCCTTTTCAAAGAAGGCCCGGCATACATCTACTCCTACCTTAAAGACGAACTCGGAAAAGGAAAAATTTAAGCAAAGAGTTCATCTGCCGCAATTTCGGTCTTCAGAAGATGTTTTCATTCATAGGATATGTTGAAAGAGCCGGCAGTGGGGCTGACACCATCACCAAGGGATGGAAAGAGAACAACTGGCCGAAGCCGCAGATTCGTGAGATTTATGACCCTGACCGGGTGGAGATGGTGCTGAGTTTACACGGACTTGAAGGTGATTTGAGAAAAGATGATACTACCCAGAAAACTACCCAGAAAACTAGGGAAGTTATCCTTGCTGCCCTTGAGAAGTCTCCGGATTTGACTAATAAAGAGTTGGCAGATATATGTGGTATTTCTATTGACGGAATAAAATATCAAATAAAACAGATGCGGTCTTTAGGATTGATTCGCCGCGTCGGGCCGGATAAAGGGGGCCACTGGGAAGTGATAAAATAGCCCAGTTGCGGGAATGATTGCGGGAGTGATTGGCGAAAGATAAGGAGTATCGAGGGACCTCGCATCAAAGCCTGCAATTGCAACCGCTTCTTTTTCGTTGAAATCCACCCGTTTAGCCTGCATATTTGACGAAAAACTGATTAATATTCTTTTCGTCAATTTTCCATCAAATTTGTTACATATAATTGCAACCGCTTCCATTTGGAGGCGGTTTTTCAGTTAATAACCTTAATCGAATTTATATGGAAACAAAACCAACACTCAGCCAGCTTCTGGCAAAGCCGATCTGGCAAATGACTGGGGAAGAATTCCTCCAACTGAACGAATTGGGCAAAGAGAATGCAGCCGCAGGAGAAGAACCGAAGGAGGTCATCGAATATGCCCACGGAATCACCGAACTGTCCCAGAAGATAGGGTGCTGCCAAAGCACCATCTACATGCTCAAGAAGGAAGGAGTACTGGACGATGCCATCGTTTCTCAGGTCGGTCGCAAGATCATCTTCAACGTCGGCAAAGCCAGGGCCCTGGCCGACGAGTATCAAAGGGCGCAGAGGGAGAGCAGGCGTGAAAACCAATAACGGAGACCGATATGAAAGAAACCGAACCTTACACAAAGGTGTACGACTTTCTCTTCACAGAACTGAATCTGTCGGAAACAATGGCTCGCATCTTTTCCTTCATTCTCACCAAATGGACATGTGGGATTCCAGTCTATAGGCAGAAGTATGTGGCGGAGAAATGCAGGATGTCTGACAGGGAATGCAAACAGATCTTCAAATGTCTGCAGGGCATAGGCCTGATACGGAAACTGCCCCATGAACCGAACGGAACATCCTGCTACGAGCCGTCCATAGACAAATGCAGAGATGCCACCCAGGTCAAGTTTGCGCTGGTGCACGCCATTCACCGGTGCACAGCGTTCACCGGTGCACGCGGCGCACCTCCAAGGTGCACACGATGCACTTTCGGCGGTGCATACTGTGCACCACAAATAAATATAGATAATACTATTATAAAAACTGATAATTATGGATATGTTAAACGAGAAGAGCATCGGATACCTGATTCAACAGGTACAGTCGAATTTGACGGACACGACACCTTATAAACTCGGCAGCAACCTAAGACACCTCTCACAATCCGAAGTCATCAATCTTCTCGCCAGCTCATATTTCACACAGATGCAGTCCAGGGGAATAAGTTGTCCTCTGGACGAGATGACTCTGAAGCGGATTGAAAAGATAAGCAAATGGCTTATGAAGAGAAGTTGCCCGGGTTTGATTATCTATGGCCCTTGCGGGACCGGAAAGACAACAATGGCCAAGGCTCTTCAAAAACTCCTGAGCTTAGGAAGGAAATACTATACGGTCTCATGTCTTAACGCATGTCAGATAGTAGAAGACTTTAGGAGTGATGACACTCGCTATAAATACGAGAAGGCGAAATCAGTGGAAGTCCTGTTGATAGATGACCTTGGATGTGAACCTGAACATCTGATGCTTTTCGGTACACTTTACGAACCGATAAAGGACATACTCTACAAGCGTTATGACAGGATACTTATCACAG
>SFNZ01000073.1 GCA_004552615.1 Bacteroidales bacterium
GGCCTTCATCCTGCCCTTGATGATCCGTGATACACTTGGCTCAGTGAGCTGCAGCTCCTGATTCCGGTTGCCAGTGCCAGCGAACAGGGGAGCGAAGGAACTCCGGTGCTTCCTGGTCTGCAGGTAGTCATTGATGGCATCATAGACCTCCGGGGTCAGTTTCTTATAGGCATCCTTCTCCTGGTGGCCTTTGCCCTGGATGAACAGTACCTTCTCACCTGCGATGGTCTCGATGTCTCCGATCAGGGCTCGTTGCATCTCGATGATACGCAGTCCTGCGGTCATACTCAGCAGGATCATGGCATAGTCCCTCTTACCTGCAGGGGTTGTCCGTTCGATGGACTGCAGCAGGTTCCTGGCATCATCCTTCTGGAAGGCATCACGCTTGGTGTTGTCTGCTCTGACCTTGGCTCCCTTCACATGATCCGCCACGTTCCGGTACAGTCCCTGCTGCTCAGTCCACCGGAAGAACAGCTTTACTGCTCTCAGGTATCTGGCCTGGGTTCCTGCGCTCATGGTGACGATCTCTGCCGGGTTTCTTCTGCTGGGATGGGGATTGCCCAAGTACCGGACATAGTCCAGGATATCAGCTCGCTGGGGCTGCTGTATGCCATTGTCCTGCAGCCAGTCAGCAAAGCACCGGAGACAGACCATGTAGCTGGCCTTGGTTACCTCCGCCACATCCAGGTAAGTAATGAAGCTCTGCAGCACAGGTGCAATCCCGGTGCTCAGCTCGGTGGTAGGTCTGATGGTCAGTGTGTTCTCCATGGTGCTCTGTCCTTTCTTGTTCTTGTTCTTGTATCATTATATAGTTATCCGTGCTTCCTGTCAATAGTGTCATATATGGAAAAGGTGGGTAGGATTGCTCCTGCCCACCAGGTATATCACTTAAGGTTGATCGTCATCCGGTAGATGATCCGCAGGTTGCGCTCGCTCAGATGGTGCAGGTGCTCGATGGTGTACCGGAGCAGGTTCGGCATCTTGGCTTCCTTGGCTTTTGCCTTGGCTCGCTCGTCCCGGATTCCCTGTGTCATGCCAGCCACAAAAGCAGTGGAGATGATACAGGCCATGTCCCATGTGTAGTCTCCGGTCATCCCATGCAGGGCAATGTAATCGTCCCACATCTTCTTGCTCCACTGGATCTCGTCCAGGGTGACCAGCTTGTCAGTGAGGCTCACGGCCTCACTGGTGCTGATTGAAGGATTATGCCAGCTCATGCGATCACCTCCTGTACCTGAGACAGTCCGAAGTAAGCTACCAGCCGGGTTCCGGTCTTGGTCTTGGGATCTGCCATGACTGCCTTGAACAGTGCCTTGGATTCATGGATGACTTCATAGCCCTTGGCCTTCCAGCCTGCCCAGGTGTGGGTCTCCTCGGTGATCCCGGCCTCGGCCTTGGTGATCAGCTCGGTCTTGATGTTCTGCCATGCCATCCGCAGTGCCAGTGCGAAGGATGCAGCTCCGTTCCGGAAGAACTTCCAGGCCATGCTCATGATCTTTCTTCTGTTGTACTTCATTAGGTTGTCCCCCTGTAATCTGTATTGGATCGTCTCTCCGATCTGCCGCAGCTCCTTTGTGTTTGTCGATGCATTGGGTTACAACAGGCTGTGTTGAAATTGGGCTCCCAAACCTTACACCCATATAATACTACTGTCGACAGTAGATTACAAGATGGGATATTACACAAATATCGACAGTAGTGGTTGTGCATTTTCTCTCTTGACGACAGTATATGCAGCATAGTATAATTGCAGGAGACAATCTATATGGAGGGATCGACCATGGCAATCAGCAAAGCGCAACAGGCCGCAGTCAAGAAGTACAACGATGCCAACTATGACCGCATCGAAGTGAAGGTTCCGAAGGGACAGAAGGCAGTCATCCAGGCATACTGCGAAGCACACGGTAAGTCCATGAATGAATTTGTGAAGGCAGCCATTGACCAGGCCATGCTCTGTCCAGAGGGATTCACCTGGCATAGATCCTGAACCAAAGGGGAACAAAACTGGTACAAAAGGGTCACAGAAACAGCGTGAAAAAAGCACCGGAATTTCTCCGGTGCTTCTCTTTATCTCAGGGCTTCCAATATCTGGAGCAGGTACTCCAGCTCCTGGGGGGAATCCCTCAGTGCTTCCAGGTTAAGGCCGACACATTTGCCGGGGAGGATCTGGTCTCCCTTCTCATAGTCAGGCTTATGTACCATCAGGAATCCTGCCTTCTGATAATGCCGCAGCACATTGGCTCCGGTATCCAGGACTACAGGCTTCTCAGTCTCCCAGAATCTGCTCATATCTGTTATCCCCTCTCAGTATCTGTAAATGTATTTGTGGCGGCTCCGGGCTCCTCTGGGGCTCCCTACAGCCTTGTGCAGCATCGCAGCCTGGGCGCAGACGATCTGCACCCGTCTGGTGCTCTCCATCAGATCGGCCAGTCTGTATGCCAGCTCTTCCTCTGCCAGCTCTCGCTTCCGTCTCCGGGCGGCTCCGCTGGCCTGTCCACCCTTCCGTGAGATCTCCCTGCGCTGCTCCGGTGTGAGGGTGGCGAAGGATCTCAGGTTCTGATTGTTTGCCATAGTTACCTCCATGATGATTTTGATGTCATGTGCCCTCACACTTTTGAATTATCTTTTTTCTGAACCGTGAAGGAACCGTGAGGATCTGGGCGCACCATGGAATCAGTTGCCCCATAAATCCGGAGCCAATCATCCAGGAGCATGGTCACCAGCCAGGGCTTCCGGTTCTTCCGATGGAACAGGGCAGGTGCTCCGTCCTTCATGCGCTGGCTGTCTCTGATTGCCTGATCCATGGCAGCTCCCACATTAAGGTGCTCGACTCGCTTCACCTCGATGTGGATACCATGCAGTCCGGATATGTCCGGTACTTCTCCGAAGGTCATGCTGCCGCCACGATGACAGTCATGTCCGGTCTGGCTCAGGATCTCTGCCAGCTCCTTCTCACCTGCGGCTCCTTTTCTCTGAGATGATTTACCCATCAGTCCATATCCTCCTGTGCTGCCTTCCTCCGTCTCTGATACTCTCGTTCCCATGCTGCATCCCGTTCCGCTCTGCGTTTCGCTCTGGCTGCTTCTTCCTGGGCATTCGCTTCACGCCATCGGTCATACTGGATGGCCTTGTACTTTCCATAGCTGATCCACATCTGGGCAGCAGCAGCGGCATCCACGGAAAGAGGATCTTTCTCCCTCCCCATCTGGATCACCTCGGTAAACTGTCCAGGGTTTTCATGCAAGCATCCCTGGTCTTGTAGATCTCGCCAGCTCTGTGGTGAAGGCTGTCACAGTACCGGAGCATCTCAGCTTGGTTCTCTGCCAGGTAGTATCCTGGGTTCGTGTTGCTGCAGGTAGCGCAGATCGGGTGACCGTCTCTGCGTTCCTGCTCCACCGCTATGCTGATCTGCCTGGGCTCAAGCTGCAGGATCTTACCCAGCTCACGTCCGGTGATGGCATTCCGTTCTCCGGTGCACAGGTACTCATGAATCACGCTGCCCCACATCCTTCTTAGCCTGGGCTGCTTTCTTCTCCCAGTGCCGCTCCTCTGCCTTCCGGATCTTGTCCCGGTTCTGCTGCCGCCACTGCTTCTGGTACTCCCTGCGGATCTGCTTTGCTTCTTCTGTCATGGGTATGTCCCTCCTGTCTTATATGTTTGATGTGTCTATTGTAGCACATCTGTTCGACAAATACAAGAACACAAACACACACAATACATCTATGTATAAGTCTATGCAGACCTTAACATAGAAAAGCAGCCCTTCTGATATCAGGACATGATCTGGAATAATGGTGGCGGTTGAACCAAAACCATGCCAAACCAGTGCCAAAAACCAGCCCTCTGGAGATGATGGAAATTTTCCGGACGATACTTCCCTTGTCTGAGAAATTTCTATCGGCTGCATTCCTTCGGTTTCTCAGCTCCTCCGGAGCGCAGCCAGCATGACAGTGCTGATCTCTGGGGCTTGGGGGATCTGTCACCCCAACGAGCTGCGGCAACTTGTCCATGTGGACATTGCTCGCCAGGTAGCACATGGGCACTGCTTGCCAGTATGGGGACACAATCCGTTGCTTGCGAAAAAATTATTTTCAGATTCCGTCCACCCCTGGTTTTCTGTCATGACAAAAAAGGGGAGGCAGCGTGTGCTGTCTCCCCTTGTGGCGGATATTATCTGCTTCCCCTTCTGCTCCGCTTTGGCTGCTGATCGAATGGGTTGTCCGGATCTTCCTCCGGAGATATAGTCCTGTATGGTTCTTCATGGTTGTCATCTATGGGCTCGAACAGGGACAGGCCACCATAGAACCGGAACCGATACTTCTTGCTCAGGCTCGCCATGCCAAATCTGTTCTTGGTCACGAACATATCAGTGAAGGTGAAGTCCTTCTCTGATTCGCCCTCGTCCTCATCCTTTAGGAGCTGGAGCTGCAGGTCAGCGGAGTATTCCAGTGCGCTGGTGTCCCGGCCTGATGACAGGCTCGCTTCCTTGCTGTTGTTGGCAGCTCTGCTCTGTGCCATGATACAGAACACAACGGTGTCATACTTCCTGGCATATTCCTTCAGACCGTAGACAGCTCGCTTCAAGATCTCACCTGCATCGATCTTCTCCCTGCTGGTAAGTAGGTGCAAGTAGTCTATGCAGACGATGGGAGCCGGGGCTCCGGTGGCTGCGGCCGTCTCTGCTTCCTCCGTGATGATGTCCAGGATGTTCTCGATCTCCGACGTTGTCCGGTCTGGGTTGTACTTCATGCAGGGTGCGACATTGTCCTTGTACCATTCTGCTGCGGCTATGACAGTCTCCCTCTGCTGCTGGGTGTGTTTGTATCCCTGCAGGATCTGGATGGGATACAGTGTGCTGCCAGTCTGACGGTAGATGATCCTGGACAGGCTCCGGGCAAAGAGCTGCTCCCTGGACATCTCCAGGTTGAAGTACAGGCAGGGTGTACCGTCCTTTGCCATCTGCTCAAAGATCATGGTTGTCAGGGCTGTCTTACCTGCACCGGGCTCAGCTCCCAGGAGTACCAGAGTCTGCCGCATGAGTCCGCCACCAATGGCAGCATCGATGGTCTGCAGTCCGGTGGGCAGCGGTTTGTATCCGTCTCCGGTGATCTTCATGAGGAAGTCATCCATCAGATCTGCGCTGGATCTCTCCACCTGTGGCGGCTCGTTCTCCGGTGCTGCTTCATTCTGCAGGTTCCGGAGTATGGTCTCCATCTCTGAATCACTGTGCAGCCTTGCCATGTCTGACACATCTGCTTTCTCCGGAGCATCAGTCCATACCGTGAACAGATCCAGCTTGTAGACCTCCGCCACCTCTGACAGCTCGCTGGCCTGACGATCTGCCCAGGCTCGGCCTACCTCGTCATTGTCCCAGAGGATGTATACCTTCTTCCCCTTGAGCTGCTGCGTGTACTCCGGTAACCACTTCCGGTCTGCTCCTGCTCCGGTGGCTCCATTGGCTGCGCTGGCTGCTGTGGCTCCGGTGATCCGGTGCACAGTGTTGGCATCCTTCTCTCCTTCAACCAGGAAGATCTCCGGAGCTGCCATGCTGCCTGACACATAGAGTCTGTTCCTGCAGCCCTGGGTGCTCATGCTGTATCCGGACTTCTTGCTATTGTCCTTCCTGATCCAGCGGAATGTCTTCTTCCCCTCGGAGTCCTGGAACCGTACCTTGGTCAGTCCGTCCTGGTATTCTCCGTAACAATAACTGTATTCCTCAATCAGAGTCAGACCGTTCTGCTGGGCAAACCATGACAGAAAGCTGCTGCGCTTGTCCGTCTCGCTCTGATCAGGGGCTCCGGATCTCATGCCCAGTGCATCCAGCACTTCCTCCTGGCTGCATCCGGTGAAGCAGTGCAGCAGGATCTTGTCTCCCTCCAGCGTGATATGAAGGCTCCTGTTCCGGTCTCCATTCCGGTGGCGGAATCCGCAGGGGCAGCTTGCCATCCATTGGTTGCCGCCCTTCGCCTGGACATTCTCCAGCCGGGGCAGGATATCTCCTATAGTAATCATTGCATTTCCTCCCATCTGTGCTATACTGACAGGGCAATGGTTGTCCCCATTGCTCATATCTGTGGCGGCTGCTTTCCTTCGTGCCAGGTTGGGGAGCAGCTGCTTTTTGTTCCTGTCTCGGACATTATAACACGGCACTTTGGCGCATAGCCAAAAGTGCGTACACTTAGATCTTTTAGTTCTTTTAGGTCTTTTGGACAAAAACGACAATTCTTTCCGTCACGGAAAACCCTAGAGCCACAAGGGGTTTTAGGGTGTCCGCCGAAAATCTTCTGCACCGGAGTTTCAGTCTGGTGCACCGGAGTTTCAGTCTGGTGCACCGGAGTTTCAGTCTGGTGCACCGGAGTTTCAGTCTGAGGGCTGGTCTCCGGTGTCCTTGGCTGGCTTCTTTTTCCTGGGTTTCCGGGGCTTCTTCTGGATCTCCACCTTGCGTTCTGCGATCTCTACATAGTCCTGCTGCACACTGTCCGGTAGCTTCACGACCAGTCTCTCCGCCAGGTATGCTTCTATGTCCTCCCCTTCATTCCAGGTCGGTGTGATCTGGATAGGCCATTCCCCACGATGCCGCAGGGATGTCTCCTCGATTTCCTCCAGGGCATTCTCTATGGGGTCTTTGATTCTCTCCTTGTACTTCCGTCCGGTGACCTCGGTGGGAGAAGGTAGTCCCATGAATGCTCTCACGGTATCGACTCGCAGGTCAAAGCATCCGGTCTCCTTTATCTGTTTGCCTGACTGCCTGGCCTGTCCGGTGATCTTCAGCAGCAGGTTGAATGCGCTGGGGCTCAGATCATAAGCCCAGTCTGGCAGCTCTGATGTGAACTCTGCCAGTAGGTAATTGGGTACACTGGGGTTGATGTCAAAGAATACCACATTGTTCACGATGCCCCAGTCAGTGATGACATTGCTGCCGATCCAGCTCCGGTTCTTGTTCAGCTTGCGCTTCATGGATATGGAACTGAGCTGTCTTAGGAATGTGGTTGCCCCAGCTCTGGCATTGGCCTGGGTGCTGTACATCCCTGCCTGTACCATGTCATCAAGGGGAAATGATACTCTCCCTGGGTAGCCTTCTTCCTTCCAGTGCTGCATGGAGAAGGTCAGCATCTTGGTGAATTGGTTGCCCTGCCGGGTGAAGATCTTGTCTGCTTCCCTCACCTCCACCAGATATGTATACTCGTCTGTCTCCCTGGTGTATTGTGCCAGACCTTTGTCCAGGGTTCCTTGGTAGGTCTCATTCCGGTTGTACTTGGAGCTGCTGGGCTTCTTCCCTCGGTGGTTGAATACTCGCTCCGCCAGATCTGTCAGGTTGGATCTGGGAACAGATCTGCTGTGGCTTCCCTTCTTGTCAGCACATAGCTGCAGGTTGATGCCATCAGCGAATAACTGCAGGGCATCCGCCAGCTTGGAATGGGTGGTGGTGTCCTCTGCTGCATCCCTGGCCTCGCCCTGCATGATGCAGGAAGCAACGACATAGTTAAGGGTTGCCAGGATGATATCGACTTCCTTACCTTCCTTATCGATCAGCATACCATCTTTGACGATGCAGCCCTCCTGATCCTGGTAGTACAGGAACAGCATCTTGGACAGGGCTGGCATGAACTCGGTGTACACGGGCAGCTTGTCCTGGACTCGCTGGTAGATCTCTGGCTCCTCTTTTTCATCGGTGGTATACTGGCTTAGGTCTACACAGTATTCCTCCTTATGGTCACGCAGCAGGAGCATCAGCTCCAGAATCTTTCTGGTTTCTTCCTTTGTCAGATCCTGGCTGGCTGCATCAAAGAAGTCTGAATAATTCGCAGGTTTGATAGGTGGTCACCTCTCTCTATGGCAGTGAAATGGCAGCGTGGTGGCGGATCAGGTGTTCAGCACATCGATGGTTTCCTTCCATTCCGGGTGCTTCTCCATGTCCTCTGCAATCAGGCGGTTAATGTACTGGGTGATATCGGTGCGGTTCCTCCAGGCCATCTCCTGCAGGTACATCCGGTACTCCTCTGGGAATCTGATATTGAATCGGTAGAAGGTTTTCTTCTCGGTCTTATCCATGGTTCATTCTCCTTTGATGAAAGCAATAAGGTGCTGCCACCTGGACAGCTTGGGTTTCTCCGGTTCTACCGTGTGTTCATCCGGTACAGTATCCGGTTGCTCTACCGGGTACTCATCCGGTTTGCTGGTTCCTGCCGGCAGGGACAGGGCTGCAGCCAGTGCGTGTTTCAAATATTCCTTGTCATCCTGCAGGGATTTTATCTGCGACATGAGCAGATCCACATACTCCTGGGAGTAAACCGGAGTCATAGCTCCGGACTCTGGCTCCTGCTCTGACTCATCCGGTATAACATCCGGTTGTGCATCCGGTACAGTATCCGGTATAACATCCGGTTGCAAACCTTCTGAGCTTACCAGGGTGACACCGGACTCATCTGTCATGGTGGTCAGGGTTCCTCTTTTGATGCTCCGGTATATGCTCTGCTGGGTGCGCTTGGTGGCGGCTGCATACTCCGCAACGGTCATCCATTCCTTCAATCTGTCACCTCCTGTTCTATGTTAAGGTCTGGGTCTACTTTGACATAGACCAGGGATTCCGGGTATATCTTCCAGCGGTTGCCCAGTTTCTTTCCCTGCAGCTCGCCGCTCTGAAGGCGTAGTCTGACTGTCTCCGGGTGCATCCCGGTCAGTCTGCATACCTCCGGTACAGTGTAGTATTTCTTGCTGGGGTCGATCTGGATCTGGATGTCCTTCCGTGGTCTCCCACCTGGGTGTGCCATTGGTCATGCTCCTTTCTTTGCCTGGTACTGTCGCTCGATCTCATGGAACACAGCGGATACCAGATCATTGATGAAGGGTGTGCTGTTGCCCTGGTTGACAGCGGAGCAGGAGTCCTGTATGCAGGTCTCCCATTCCTTCTCTGTCATGGGCGGCTGCTCCCACTTTGCGTGGAGATCAAATGCAATGCGGTATGCCTTGCGGTCTATCATTGTACCTCCTCATCCGGTGATGGCCTTGAGCAGCTCCAGTGCCTTGGCCTGTTGGGTGGCGGACATTCTTCTGAAACAATCGGCTGCTTCCTCTGCAGGATCTCCCTGGACATTGAAGATGAAGTCATAGATCCTCTGCTCGGTGTGGCTCCGCCGCTGGTCTAGGTTGTGTGCGTAGATTCCGGTGGTGGCTGGGTCTGCGTGTCTGGCATGGGCTTGGGCTTCCTGCAGGGTAGCTCCGGACTCCAGAAGGCAGGTCACGCTGGTGTGCCTCAGGCTATGGGCAGACAGACGGTGCGTGTCATATCCTGCGGCCTTCATCCTGCCCTTGATGATCCGTGATACACTTGGCTCAGTGAGCTGCAGCTCCTGATTCCGGTTGCCAGTGCCAGCGAACAGGGGAGCGAAGGA
>SFNZ01000074.1 GCA_004552615.1 Bacteroidales bacterium
AGGTCACTGCAGTGTGCAGCGATTCGAGGCAGGTATGCCCGGGTGCTCTCTTCATTGCGGTGAAAGGGTTTGCCGGAGACGGGCACAAGTTTATTGCCAGGGCGCTGGCCGCAGGTGCTGCAGCAGTGATGTATGAAGATGCGGAAGAGCTTGCTGCACAGCAGGTTGAGGCTGGAGAGGAACTGGCGGGAAAGGCTGTGTACGTGCAGGTAGGGAATTCCAGGAGAGCTGTGGCAATGGCGGCTGACGCATTCTACGGCCACCCTTCAAGGGAATTGACATTGGTGGGAATCACCGGTACCAACGGCAAGACCACCACTGTGACATTGCTCTACAATCTTTTCCGCCGACTCGGCTACAAATGCGGATTGCTCTCCACGTCAATTCGCTCCTGAGGCGTATGGTGGACGAGGGTTGCGGCTACTGTTTCATGGAGGTGAGTTCCATAGGAGTGGAGCAGGACAGGGTTGCCGGGCTGAAGTTCAAGGTCGGGATTTTCTCGAATCTCACGCACGACCATCTGGACTATCACAAGACGTTTGCTGAGTATCTGCGCTGCAAGAAGCTGTTTTTCGACACCCTGCCGAAGGATGCTTATGCAGTCACCAATGTGGATGACCGGAACGGGATGGTAATGGTGCAGAACACGAAGGCGAAGGTCGTGACATATTCGTGCAGGGCGATTGCAGACCATACCTGCCGGATTGTGGAGGAGAGTTTCGACGGGATGCAGCTCAGGATTGACGGAAGGGAGGTATGGACGAGGCTCATCGGGCAGCACAATGCCTATAATCTCCTTGCAATCTACACTGCAGCAGTGCTTTGCGGCGCTTCCGAGGATGACGCCCTCCTGCAGCTGAGCCTTCTCGAATCCGCCAAGGGACGTCTGGAAACATTGCGCGGACCGCGTGACATTTCCGTGATAATCGACTATGCGCATACTCCGGATGCTCTCGAGAACGTGCTGAAAACGCTCCGGGAGATCGGACCGAAGAAACATATCATCTGCCTGTTCGGCTGCGGCGGGGACAGGGACAGGACCAAGCGCCCTGAGATGGCCCGGGTGGCCGAGAAGTATTCCGATAGGATATTCGTCACCTCGGACAACAGCCGCACGGAGAAAACAGCGGACATCCTCGAGGACATCCGCAAGGGATTTTCCCCGAAAGGACTTGCCAGGGCCCTCTTCATCGAGGACCGCAAGGAGGCCATCAGGGCCGCCATTACCCTCGCTCCGGACGGGGCGGTGGTGCTGCTTGCAGGCAAAGGACATGAGACATACCAGATAATCGGAACAGAGCACAGGCATTTTGACGAAAGGGAGATTGCCGGTGAGGTGTTCAATACAATGAAAGAATTATGATATACCATCTCTTCCAGCTTTTGAAAGACTGCGACATCCCTGGGCAGGGTCTCATGAACTACCTGTCATTCAGGGCAATGCTCGGCTGCGTGACTGCGATGTTGATATCCTTCTTCATCGGAAGGCGCATCATACGCTGGCTCCAGAAGAAGCAGATAGGGGAGACCATCAGGGATCTCGGCCTCGAGGGCCAGATGCAGAAGAAGGGTACTCCGACCATGGGTGGTGTCATCATCATTCTGGCCATCGTGATTCCGGTGCTGCTTTTCTGCGACCTGGCCAACATCTATACCCAGCTGCTTCTGTTCACCACGCTCTGGTGCGGCGGTATCGGGTTCATCGACGACTATATCAAGGTGTTCCGTCACAACAAGGAGGGGATGAGCGAAAGGATGAAACTCTTCCTCCAGATTGTACTCGGGTTTGCAGTGGGCCTTACAGTATGTTTCAGCGACCAGATAGTGGTCAGGGAAAAGGTGGCCAGTGCCAGTGCGGTTTCGGGCACTGAGGACCTGAATGTGGACAGCGAGACCTTGGTTGAGGACAGTGTCTGGGAGATGGAGAACGTGGTCAAGAGTACCAAAACGACGATTCCGTTCATCAAGGATCATGAGTTCGACTACAAGGTGTTCTCTCCTTTCAAGGGGGAATGGGGCTGGTATTTCAAGTGGGCTGTATATGTGCTGATGATTGTCCTGGTGGTTACGGCCTGCTCGAACGGCACGAATCTCACTGACGGAATGGACGGCCTGGCTGCAGGAACCTCTGCGATGGTGGGAGTCGTGATAGGTATCCTGGCATGGCTGAGCGGCAACCTCCTGAATTCCGACTACTTGAATATCATGTACATACCGGGGACGGGAGAGATTGCGATATTCATGTCGGTGTTCGTGGGAGCGCTCTGCGGATTCCTCTGGTACAATTCCTATCCGGCCCAGGTGTTCATGGGAGACACCGGCAGCCTGGCCATCGGAGGTATCATCGGGGTGAGCGCGATTCTGATCAGGAAGGAGCTGCTGCTTCCGGTCCTGTGCGGAATCTTCTTCGTGGAGAGCCTGTCGGTGCTGATACAGAGGTTTTATTACAAATATACGAGGCATAAGACCGGAACTGGCCGGAGGGTGTTCAGGATGGCGCCGCTGCATCATCATTACCAGAGGACGGATATACCGGCAATCATCAAGTGGCCGTCGCATCCGGTGCCCGAGGCGAAGATTGTCACCCGCTTCTGGCTCGTGGGAATGATCCTCGCCGTCGCCACCCTCGCCTTATTGAAGATCAGATAATTATAAAGATCAGATAATCAGATAACTAATTATGAATAGCAATACATATTTCGAAGATTAGAACGACAATCCCTCTGAAAATCAATTATTAGCGACTTATTAAATTTAATATATATATGGGTAGAATAGTAGTGTTGGGAGGCGGAGAAAGCGGAGTAGGTGCCGCAGTGCTCGCCAAGGTAAAAGGCTTTGATGTTTTCCTTTCCGACAAAGGAGATATAGCCGGGAAATACGTGAAAATGCTCGAGGAATGGGAAATTCCATTCGAGCAGGGCAGGCATACCGAGGATTTGATCCTGAATGCCGACGAAGTCATCAAGAGCCCCGGAATCCCATCCACCGTCCCGATGGTCAGGAAGATAGAGGAGGCCGGCATCCCGGTCGTCTCCGAGATAGAGTTCGCGGGCCGCTATGACACTGCGAAGAAAATCTGCGTGACCGGCAGCAATGGCAAGACTACCACCACCTCGCTGATATATTATCTCCTCCAGGAGGCCGGGCTCAACGTAGGCCTCGGAGGCAATATCGGAATGAGTTACGCCTATCAGGTGGCTACCTGCCATTATGACTATTATGTATTGGAAATCAGTAGTTTCCAGCTTGACAACTGTTACGAGTTCAGGCCTGATATCGCGATAATCACGAACATCACCCCGGACCATCTCGACAGGTACGGCTACGACATGGAGAACTATGTCAGGGCCAAGTTTCGCATTGTCAGGAACCTGAGGCCGGAGGACTGCTTTATATTCGACTCCGACGACGAGATCACGATAAACCATCTCGACAAGATAGTGACCGAGGCCAAAAAGCTGCCTTTCACCCAGAAAGACAAGGTGGAGCAGGGTGCATACCTCGAGGATGACAAGATTATTGTCAAATATGAGGACGAGGAGTGTGACATTTTCCTGAAAGAACTAGCCCTCGGCGGTATCCACAATGTTTACAATTCCATGGCGGCAGCCCTCGCGGCGAAAGCCACAGGCATTGACAATGAGGTCATCCGCAATTCCCTCGGCTCTTTCCAGGCTATCGAGCACAGGCTCGAACCGGTGCTCAGCGTCGGTGGCGTATTGTATATCAATGATTCCAAGGCCACTAATGTGGACGCTGCATGGTATGCCCTCGAATGCCAGACGAAGCCTGTAGTATGGATTGCCGGCGGAACTGACAAGGGCAATGACTACAGTGTCCTGAAGCAGCTCGTGGCTGAGAAGGTGAAGGCAATCGTCTGCCTCGGGGTGGACAACAGGAAGATCCATGAGGCGTTCGAGGAGATTGTCGGAAAGGAGAATATCTGCGACACGTCTTCTGCGGAGGAGGCTGTAAAGGCTTCTGCAGCATTCGCTTCCGACGGGGATGTCGTGCTGCTGAGTCCTTGTTGTGCAAGTTTTGACCTGTTCACCTGCTATGAGGACAGGGGAGAGAAATTCAAGGAAGCTGTAAGGAATCTTTAATGAGGAGGAACTGATGGCCGCAACCAAGAACCGTTCGGTATGGGCGTCGATGATAGACAGCCTGGAAGGGGACAAAATCGTATGGATGATTGTCTTCTTCCTCATCATGGCTTCCGTGCTGGCCATCTCGTCGTCCACTTCGCTCCTGGCCCTCCAGTCTGATACTTCGAGGATGTCCTTCGCGATGGAGCAGGTCATCATCTCGGTGGTCGGACTGGCGCTTATCTTGTTGATTTACAAGTTTATGAACGTGGGGATACTGCGTTTCTTCTCCAAGTTCGGGTTTATTGTCTCGGCATTTCTCCTGCTGTATCTCGATTCCCATTTCCAGGGAATCCCGTTCTTCAGGCCGATGTATATCAACAGGGCATGGCGCTCCATCAGCGTGTTCGGAGTGCAGCTGCAGGTGTTCGAGTTCGTGAAGGTGATGATGGTGATGTATCTCGCGTGGGCTATGAACGAGCTCAAGCTGGGGCGTACCGAGATGGCCGGGAAACTCTCCGCATTCAAGCATCTGAAATTCCTAGGTACGGACGAGGGCAAGTTCATGTTCTACATTGCGTTGCCGATGGTCCTGGTGGTGGTCCTCGAGATGATGGGCAGTAACTCCAGCGCCATTTTCCTGGCCTTGGTGATGGGAGCTACCCTTATAATCGGCGGGGTGAAATGGAAATATCTGCTGCATATTATCATCGCCGGTCTGGCTGCCCTGATGCTGGTCTTCGCGCTTGAGAAAATCACGGGCTGGAGTGCTCTCGAGAGGGTTACGACATTGGTTTCCCGTGTGACGGATTTCAAGGATGACCCGCTTGAAAGGTTGCGCAAGGAGACTCCGGGCACGATTGCATTCCAGGAGGTTCTGGACGATACAATGCAGCCGATGAGCGCAAAGGTGGCAATCAGCGAGGGGGGATTCTGGGGAAAAGGTCCCGGGAAGAGTACCCAGAGATACAAGGTTGCGGTGATGTACGAGGATTTCATGTTCAGTTTCATCGTCGAGGAATACGGAATCATCGGGGCGATAATCATATTGATGTTGTACGGCAGCCTGCTGGCCCGTGGCTCTCTGATTGTCCGCAGCTGTGACAATCATTTCGCGAAGACAGCCGTAGGCGGACTGGTGGTGCTGATATCGGGACAGGCAATGCTGCATATACTTGTGAATGTGGACCTTATACCGATGACGGGGCAGAATCTGCCGATTGTCAGCCACGGCAACAGTTCTTTCCTCGCGTTCAGCATGGCCTTCGGCGTGATTCTGTCGATAAGCCGGATGGCGAAGAAAAAGATAGACAAGGTGACAGCAGCATACCAGGAGACCCCGATTATCGTGACTGAGGATGACATAAAGGACAGGCTCGGGGATTTGGATTCAATGGAGGATTAGATTATGGAAAAATACAGACCACTAAGAATAATTATCAGCGGAGGCGGCACGGGAGGACATATATTTCCGGCTGTCTCCATTGCCGGCAAATTGCGCATGCTGAATCCGGATAGCGAGATCCTGTTCGTCGGGGCGGAGGGAAAGATGGAGATGGAGAAAGTCCCTGCAGCGGGTTTCCGGATTGTGGGGCTGCCGGTCGTGGGGCTGCAGCGCCGTCTGACTCCGGCCAATATCATTAATGACCTCAAGGCTCCTTTCAAGGTGCTCTCGAGCATCCGGAAGGCCGGGAAACTGATAAGGGAGTTCAAGCCTGACATTGCAGTCGGGGTCGGGGGCTATGCAAGTGCTCCTCTGCTCTGGGCTGCACAGAGGCGTGGTGTTCCTACGCTGATCCAGGAACAGAACGGGTTCGCCGGGCTGACAAACAAGATTCTCGGCAGGAAGGCCGGACTGATATGTGTGGCATACGAGGGGATGGAGCGTTTCTTCCCGGCCGGGAGGATAGTGATGACGGGCAATCCGATACGTCCGGACATAGTGCCCGCGACTCCGGAGATGCGTGCCGAGGGGCTCGGTTTCTACGGGATGGAGCCCGGCAGGAAACATATATTGATAGTGGGCGGCAGCCTTGGAAGCGGGACCCTGAACAAGGCCATGATGCACTGGATCAGTGCCGGATGTCCGGGAGGGGAAGACGTGGAAGTGCTCTGGCAATGCGGGAAGTATTATAAGTCAGGGGTGGATGCGTTCATGGAGAATGCCGCCAAAACCTGCCCTGCAGTGGCTGGGGGAAGGATTCACTGGAGCGATTTCATCGGGAGGATGGATCTTGCCTATGCGATGGCTGACATTGTCATTTCCAGGTCAGGGGCGAGTACCGTGTCGGAACTTTGCGCGGCCCGCAAGGCGGCCATTTTCGTGCCGTCCCCGAACGTGGCGGAGGACCATCAGACCCACAATGCCATGGCGCTCGTAAGGAAGGACGCGGCCCTGCTCGTGAAGGATGCCGATGCTCCGGAAACCCTTATGCATGAGGCTGTTGCATTGGCTCATGACGGGGAGCGCATTGCCATTCTCGAGAACAATATCGCCGCGCTTGCGAAGGCTGATGCGGCAATGACCATAGCGGATTATGTCTACAAATTGGTGGACGGAAAGATTTAGAAGACATGGCAGATTACAGATATGTATATTTCATAGGCATCGGCGGCATCGGAATGAGCGCCATAGCCAGGTATTTCAAGTTCAAGGGGAAGGAGGTTTCCGGTTATGACAGGACTCCTTCCGAACTGACTGCGGCCCTCGAGTCGGAGGGCATAGCCGTGCATTATGAGGACAGGCCTGACCTCGTTCCGGGCAATCCGGATGAGACTCTCGTGGTCTATACTCCGGCCGTGCCTCAGGATCTCGGGGAGATGGTATATGTCAGGGAGCATGGCTACAGGCTGCTGAAAAGGTCCAGGGTGCTCGGGGAAATCACTGAGGGCCAGAGATGTCTGGCCGTGTCGGGAACCCACGGGAAGACCACTACGAGCACATTGACTGCGCATATCCTCACGGACTGCGGGATGGGTTGTTCGGCGTTTCTCGGAGGCATTTCCAAGAATTACGATACGAATCTTCTAATGAGCCACAGCCCGGCGGTGGTGGCGGAGGCGGACGAGTTCGACCGTTCTTTCCTGCAGCTGCATCCGGAGATTGCGGTGGTGACGGCCATGGATGCGGACCATCTCGACATTTACGGTGACGTGGAGCATGTCAGGGAGGCTTTCCGCGAGTTCGTCTCGCAGGTCAGCGGGTCGGTCATCGTGAAGCTCGGACTGGATATCAGCCAGAAGGATACGGGCGCAAGGATATTGACATATCATTACAATGATGCCGCGGCGGATTTCCATGCCGTGAATCCGGTTCCGGACTCATTGGGTTATTTCTCGTTCGACCTTGCATGGCCGGGCGGAGTGATCCGGGACGTGAAATGCGGTGTCCCGGGATGGGTCAATGTCGAGAACAGCGTGGCTGCAGCCGCAATCTGCCTCGAATACGGAGCTGATCCGGAGGCCGTGAAGGCTGCCATAGGAACATTCAAGGGTGTGAAGCGTCGCATGGATATCCATCTCAATACGGAAAAGCTCTCGTACATAGACGATTACGCACATCATCCGAATGAGCTGGCCACTGCGGTGAGCTCGATGAGGGACATTTTCCCGGGAAGGAAGCTGACTGCCGTGTTCCAGCCTCATCTGTTCACCCGCACGAGGGATTTCGCGGAGGATTTCGCAAAGGCCCTGAGCACGGTGGACAAGCTGATATTGCTCGACATTTATCCTGCGAGGGAGGAGCCGATTCCGGGGGTGACGTCGGAGATCATCTTCGACAGGGTGACGGCTCCGGAGAAGGTGCTCCTGAAGAAGGAAGAGCTTATGGAATATCTTGAAAATGAACCGATTGACGTATTGGTGACTTTCGGGGCGGGGAATATTGACAGGTTCATCGTACCGATAACCGAAATGCTTTCCGCAAGGGTCGGACAGTGATTGTCGGATGAAATTTTAACAATTCCTTTGATGAAGACAGCGTGGAAATACGTGGCTGCGGCAATTATAGTCACCGTGATATTGTCCCTGATGGTCGCTTTGGACGTCAGGAGCTCGAATGTGCGCAGTGAGAGGACATGTTCAGGTATCAAGGTGGAGTTCGCGGACCAGAAAGGGCTGGATTTCGTGACGGAGAAGGATGTCAGGAAATATGTGGACGAGGTCTGCGGCACCTGTTCCGGGAAGCGTGTCGAGGAACTGGACCTGGCCGGGATAGAGGCCCATGTGGACGGGAAAAGCGCGGTGAAGAAAAGCGAGGTTTATGTGACCAAGGACGGGGTCCTGCATGTCATGATATCGCAGCGTGAGCCGGTGGTGAGATTCTCCACTCCTTCCGGTGGCTGGTATTCGGACGAGGACGGCTACCTGTTCCCGTTGCAGAAGAATTACACGTCCCGTGTGCCTATCGTTGACGGAAATGTGCCGGTGAGACTGCCGGGAAAGGATTTTTCGGGTGTGCCGTCGAAGGCCGCGGAGAGAATGTGGCTGCAGGGAATCATCGGCATGGTCGACTATCTCTCGACTCACAGGCAGTGGAACGAGGCTGTGACACAGATACATGTGGACGGCAGGGGCCGGATTATCCTGGTCCCGAGGAGGGGAAAGGAAAAATTTATTTTCGGTCGTCCGGAGGACATGGAGAGGAAATTCGCCAAGATCGAGGATTACTACAGGTACATCGTGCCGGAGAAGGGGGAGGGATATTATTCCACGGTCAATGTCTCCTATGACGGCCAGATTGTTTGCAGAAAATAACTCAGGAAAAATTATACAGATATGAGCAGCGGATACAATACCAATGAAAGTTTCATAGCGGTCGTGGACCTCGGCACGGGGAAAATCTCCCTGACAGTCGCCAAGGTCGAGGGCAACAATACGCAGATTCTATTTTATCGTGCCGCAAAATCCGAGGGAATACGCAACAGCGCGATATTCAACCCGAAGAAGGCCGAAGGTGTCCTGTCAGGGCTCCTTTCTGCAGCCGAGGAGGAGCTGAAGATAAAGATTTTGTCGGTGGTCGTGGGGCTTCCGCGCTGCGGGGTTCGTCAGGAGAAGGCCGAGGCCATCTGCCAGAGGAACGATCCGGACGAGTGCATAACAGTGGAGGAAATCGAGAGCCTCAAATGCATCGCGAAGGAGGAGCATCATCTCGGCGATCCGGACAAGGAGGAAATCTACGGGGCTGTGGCTCAATGCTTTTCGACTCCGGAATATTTCCAGGTCAATGAGAATGACATTGTCGGAATGATCAGTTCCGAAGTTACGGGACATTTCAACGTGTTCATCGGCAGGAGAAGCCGTATCAACAACATTTACAAGGTGTTCAATGACCTCGGGGTTGCCATTTCCCGCATGTATTTCAGCCCGGTGGCGACATCGAGGGCTGTCCTTACCGACGAGGAGATGCACAACGGTGTGGCCCTCCTGGATTTCGGGGCAGGCGCGACGTCCGTGAGCATCTACAGGAACAGGGTGCTTGCGCATTATGCTTCAATTGTGGTGACGTCCGACATCAGGAACGAGTGCAGTATCTCGGAAAGGCTTGCCGAGAATATCAAGTGCGCGTACGGCGGCTGCATGCCTGACAGGCTCCAGACTCTCAGCGAGAAGATTATCCAGATTGAGAGTGATGACATGAACGTCTGCAACCAGATTCCGGTCAGCTATCTGTCTGAAATTATTTCCGCGAGGGAGAAGGAGATTATCGATGCAATGTTGTACGAGATATCCGAAAGCGGTCTTGCCGGAGCTCTCCGCAAAGGCGTGGTGATAACCGGAGGCGGTGCGGAGATGCTGAATCTCGGCAATTACATAAGGGAATTGTCCGGTTATACCGTCAGGGTGGCGTGCCCGAGAAACGGATTCGTGGCCACCGGCTGCGAGGAGATTCTCAAGCCTGCCGCCGTTGCATCCGCGGGAATGGTTCTTTTGGCCAAGGGGGAAGGGCTGAACTGCTGCACGGTTTCCGAGGATTATGTTGCCGAGGCAGCTGCTGATGTTCCTGGGCTGGAGCAGGCCGGGTCCGGAGTGGAGGAAGTATGGAACAATCTCGTCTCAAGTCCGGCGGAGGAAACTACGGAAACACCTGATATTGAGGAGAATGCAGATGAGGTTGGCAAGCAGCCTGAAACTCCGGCCGCCGAAGAGGAACCTGAAAAGGAGAAGAAACCGGGATTCTTCAAGACCATTGCCTGGAAGGTACAGAAATATTACAATGAGATCAGTAAAGAAACAGTTTGATGATTATGCCTGACTATTTGAATACGACCGATATAGTAACTCCGAGCGACTGGGTTCCGGAGAACTCGATGATCAAGGTGCTCGGTGTGGGCGGTGGCGGGTGCAATGCCGTCACCTATATGTACAACCAGAAGATCCAGGGTTGCAGTTTCATTGTCTGCAATACTGATTCCCAGGCTCTTATGAAGAGTAATGTGCCTGTCAAGGTGCAGCTCGGAGACGGGCTGGGAGCGGGTACCGTGCCGTCCAAGGCGAGGAAGGCTGCCCTCGAGTCACAGGAACTGATTGCGGAGAAGGTACTCGACTGCGGCACCCAGATGTTGTTCATTACGGCAGGACTCGGAGGTGGAACCGGTACTGGTGCGTCTCCGGTAATCGCGAAGATGGCCAAGGATCGCGGCATCCTGACCGTGGCGGTCGTCACTCTTCCGTTCCAGAATGAGGGAAAGCAGGCTCTTTCCAAGGCGAGTGACGGAATCCACGAACTTGAGAGGAACGTGGACAGTCTCCTGATAATCAATAACGAGAAGCTTTATTCCTATTTCGGCGCTGAACTGGTGCAGGACGCTTTCCCGAAGGCGGACGAGATTCTCGCCACTGCTGTCAGGGGCATCATCGAGATTATCAAGAAGCCGGGATACATCAATGTGGATTTCCAGGATGTCATCACGATGATGAAGAATAGCGGAATGGCCCTTATGGGCTGCGGCAGCGGTTCGGGCCGGAACAGGCTGGAGGATGCCGTGAAGGGCGCCCTCGAATCTCCGCTCCTGAATGATTTCGACCTCAAGACAGCCAAGAACCTGTTGGTCAATGTCACTGCGGGAAAGAACAACCAGGGCCTGACCATGGAGCAGTTCGGAAAGATAAGCGAGCTCATCGCCGGCTATACGGGAGTGGTGGACAAGTCCAAGAGGGGACTTATCTGGGATGATGACCCGAATGTGGGCGACACTATCCATATCACGGTGATTGCCACCGGTTTCAATACGAGCATGGCGGAGCTGACGGGCAATGATTACGGCAAACTTATCATCGTGGACAAGGATTTCACCTATACGGATGACTACAAGCCTGTCTCCGGGGAAATCCAACTGACCGACGAGGTGCATATCAACAAGATAAGTTACAATACCGTAGAGAACATACCGCATTTCCATTTCGACACGAAGCCTGTTCTCTTGGTGTCCAATGATCAGGAAATCAGCGAGTTGACCAATACGGCGGCCATCCGCCGCACATCCCGTCCCCAGAAGCAGGACTGAATGACCACATGATTTGACTAAAGTTTCGCAGAGCGAAACAACTGCTTTTGAGGCCTTCAGTCCGAGGGTAAGTCCCTTTCCCGGGGAAAGGGATTTAGGGAAAGGGTAGCGTATACATAATTTGCGCGTGGGCCTTTTGCTCGCACAGAGCAATAAATTCTCTGAAAAGCAGCAATTTGCGACTTGCGAAACTTGAATAACCACATGGATTGACTAACATATTGCATTATGAGAAAGTGCGCTCTTGTTTTGTCGCTTGCAGCCATTGCGGCGGCGGCTTCGGCCAAGGATATTGCCTTGAATACTCCTAACACCACTCTGCTCCTGCAGGCCGAGCCGGGAGCACGCGTGTATGTGCGTTATTACGGAAGCCGGCTGGACGATATGTCCCAGGTGCGGAACGCCAATATCCGCGGCGAAGAGGCCTATCCGTGTTTCGGTTACGGGTCAGGGTTCATCAGCTCCATGGCGTTGGGCGTGACGCATTCCGACGGGGATCTCGGTACGGACCTGCGTTATGTCTCCGATTCCTGCACGGGATTCGAAGGCGGGACCGACTATGTTGTCACGACAAGGGACACGAAGCACAATTTCGAGGTTGACCTGTGCTACAGGACCTACGGCAATTGTGATGTAATAGAGATGTGGACGGTCATCCGCAATGGCGAGAAGAAGCCGGTCGTGCTCGAGAAATATGCGAGTGCCGCCCTGCCGTTCCGTAAAGGGGATGTATGGGTGAGCCATGAACATGGTACCTGGGCTTCCGAGGCATGGCTGACCGAAGAGCCCCTGAATGCCGGCCGACTGGAAATCGCGGACTTGTCCGGAACGAGGAACGCGATGCTGAACCGTCCTAACATTATGTTGTCGCTCGACGGGAAACCTCGCGAGAATGCGGGACGGACCGTGGGCGCGGTGCTCTGCTGGAGCGGAAATTACAGGATGACCATAGATACGGACAGTGGCCGGTATCATCATCTTGTCTGCGGTATCAACGAGACCGGAAGCCGTTATACTTTAGGAAGGAATGAATGCTTCACGACACCGGCCCTTGCTGTGGTGTATTCTGACGAGGGCAAGGGCGGAGTGAGCCGGAATTACCACAGGTGGGCCCGCCTGAACGGCAAGATCCACAATGGCCAGGCGCTTCGCAAGACTTTGCTCAATTCCTGGGAAGGTGTCTATCTGAATGTCAGCCAGGGGGCAATGGAGAAGATGATGGACGGGGTGCAGGCTCTCGGGGCCGAGCTTTTCGTGATGGACGACGGCTGGTTCGGCGGCAAGTACAAGCGCAGCATTGACAATTGTGCCCTCGGCGACTGGGTGACCGATACCGATAAATTGCCGGACGGGGTTCCGGCTCTCGAGAAGGCGGCTGCAGCGCGTGGGCTGAAATGGGGAATCTGGATTGAGCCGGAGATGACCAATACCCTGAGCGAACTGTACGAGAAGCATCCTGACTGGGTCATCTGCAATCCCGGCAGGGAGCCTGTCTGCGGAAGGGGAGGCACCCAGCTCGTGCTGGACATGAGTAATCCAGCCGTGCAGGACTATGTGTTCAGTATCGTGGACAATATCATGAAGGAGACTCCCGGGACATATTATATCAAGTGGGACTGCAATATGGATATCAACAGCGTCGGGTCGTCCTACCTGACGTCCGACAGGCAGAGTCATCTGTATGTGGACTATCATCTCGGCCTTGTGAGGACTCTGGAGAGGATTCGTGCGAACTATCCGGATCTGGTGATCCAGGATTGCGCAAGTGGCGGAGGACGTGTGAATTACGGCCTGATGCCATATTTCGACGAGTTCTGGACGAGTGACAATACCGATGCGGAGCAGCGTCTGTTCATCCAGTGGGGGACGTCGATGTTCTTCCCTCCTTGTGCAATGGCGCAGCACGTGAGCGCTTCCCCGAATCACCAGACGGGGCGCGTGCTTCCCCTGAAGTTCCGTTTCGACGTGGCTATGACCGGGCGTCTCGGCATGGAGATGAAGCCATCAGACCTCAGTCCGGAGGAGTTCGAGTTCGCTCGCAATGCATTCGCTACTTACAAGGAAATCCGTCCTGTGGTGCAGCAGGGAGATCTTTACAGGATTCTCTCTCCTTATGACAGTCACGGGTTGGCAAGTGAGATTTTCGTGACGGAGGACAAGTCGGAGGCTGTGTTCTTCGCCTACAAGTTCCGCCAGTATGCCAATTCCCCGGCCTGGCCTTGTTTCCGTTTCGACGGTCTCGACCCTGATGCTCAATACGTTCTGACCGAACTGAACCGCACCTCGGGTCCTGAACCGTGGGAGGGGAAGACCTTCTCCGGCAGATTCCTGATGGATACCGGAATCGAGCTGTCTCTCGGCGGGGTATATTCCAGCTGCATCATCAGGTGTTCTTCGTGTCGGTGAGTTGAATATAGGGCAGTTATATCCGGGGCGCTCGGGATTTGCTTGCTTCGCTCGCAAATCTCTGGGTGGTAGGGATTACGTCGCTTCGCTCGCAAATCCCTGGGCTCGCGGGATTTGCCGCACTGCGTGCGCCACATCCCTACCTCCGCGGGCCGTCATCATCACGCAGCAAACGCGGTTCTGCGGGGCAGAACCGGCGTTTTTGTATAGCGTCAGGCTTAGGAGAGCGAGCTCTCCACGCCTGGCGCTATACAAAAACCGCACGGACAGGCCGTGCGGTTTGCTGGTGATGTGATTCGGTTGGGATTTTATTGAGCGGCGGAAATGGATTCCGGCCGGCCGGTTTTTTGAACCGGACTGCAAATATAATGCTTTTTTATTGATTGGCAATAGTTTTTTTTATTTCAGAATTCATCCCGGACATTGTACTTGTTCCTTTCCTGGGAAGTCCTCGATACCATCTCGCAGATGAACCCGGTCAGGAACAGCATTGCGCCGAGTATCACGGCAAGCAGGGCGAGGTAGAACAGGGGCTGGTCCGTCACCTGGCGGAAATGCATTCCGCCGGCCTGGTGTACCAGTTTGGAGATAATGATTCCAACCGTAATCACGAATCCGGCAAGGAACATCAATATTCCCGTGAACCCGAAGAAGTGCATCGGTTTCTTGCCGAATGTGCTCAGGAACCACAGGGAGAGCAGGTCGAGGAATCCGTTCACGAAACGTTCGATGCCGAACTTGCTCTTTCCGTATTTGCGTTTCTGGTGATGGACAGGCTTCTCGGTGATTCTGTCGAAACCGGCGTTCTTGGCGAGATACGGGATGTACCTGTGCATCTCTCCGTAAACCTCCACGTTCTTCACTACCTCGTTCCGGTATGCCTTCAGGCCGCAGTTCATGTCATGAAGCTTTATGCCCGTGATCCATCTTGCGGTCGCGTTGTACAATTTGGAGGGGAGGTTCTTGGTAAGGGCGTTGTCCTTGCGGTGGTACTTCCATCCCGACACCACGTCCCAGCCTTCTTCCGTCACCATCCGGTACATCTCGGGTATTTCCTCCGGGGAGTCCTGCAGGTCCGCGTCCATCGTCACCACCACCCGTCCTTCCGCAGCCTTGAAACCGTGGTAAAGGGCGGCTGATTTTCCGTAATTCCTGCGGAACCTGATTCCGTGGATGTTGCCGTCCTTCCCGGCGAGTTCCCTTATCGTGTCCCAGGAACCGTCGGTACTGCCGTCGTCCACCATTATTATTTCATATTTCCATCCTTCCGCGAGGACTACTTTCCTTATCCAGGACACGAGTTCGGGCAGGGATTCCTTCTCGTTCAGGAGAGGGACGATTACGGATATGTCGAGAGGATATTCCATAAATAATTCGGTTTCGTCAAAACAATCAGTTGCCGGCCCGGTTGTCGTCATTCCTGTTCTCCGCGAATATATCTTTCGGAGGAATCGATCCGGAGAAGATGAGAGATACCACTGTGCCGTATATGAAGCAATATATGAAATTCGAGAAGAACGCTATCTGCGGATACCAGCCCATCATTTTCTCCACGGCTATCATTTCACTGTCGCTGAGAGCCCCGATACTCGTGTATGTCTGCATGAGAGTGTCCACGGCTTCCTTTATACTGTCAGGGGATATCACGCAGATATTCAGCAGGTTGATGCCTGAATACACGAGCGCGGAGGTCATTGCGGTGATTACCCCGAGGCGGAATGTGTGCCTGTTGTCGGCGGATGGATGGTCCATGACGAACCGGAGCATGAAGAATCGCATCAGCCAGAGGCAGCCTAAGAATTTCAGGAGCCACAATCCGGCATTCAGGGCGACTGCAAGCATTTTCAGGCCTGCGCTCCCGCCTGCCATCGAGGCCGTGAACATATTCAGAAAAATGAAGATGCCAGTCGCCGCACCGAGGTACAGCCCGTATTTCGATCCCTCGTTCCAGAGGGCATGTCTGTCAACAATGTTCGTATTTTCCATCACAATATCGGGTTGATTGTGCAAAGGTAGAAAAAAAATCGTATCTTTGCATTCTTGAACTGATAATATAAAATTCTTGAATATGATAGATATCAGATTTCCTGACGGAAGCGTCAGGTCCTTTGAGAAAGGAGTGACAGGCTATCAGATAGCCGAGAGTATCAGCCCGAGGCTGGCAGCCGATGTACTCGCTGTTGCAGTGAAGGCCGATGGGGATACATCCTCATCCAAAGGCAATGTCATAGGGCTTGACACCCCTATCGAAGAAAACAGCTCTGTAAGGCTGCTCAAATGGGATGACGAGGAAGGAAAGCACGTGTTCTGGCATTCCTCCGCGCATCTTATGGCACAGGCTCTCGAGGCATTGTATCCGGGAGTCAAGTTCGGTATCGGACCGGCTATAGAAACAGGATTCTACTACGACGTCGATCTCGGCGGCAAAGTGTTGTCTGACAGCGACCTCCCGGCAATCGAGAAGAAAATGCTCGAGATGGCCCGCAGCAAGGAGGCTTTCAAATGCACCCATGTGGCCAAGGCTGACGCATTGAAATATTTCACCGAGAAAGGTGACGAATACAAGGTGGAGCTCATCACCGAGCTCGAGGACGGCAAGATTACATTCTACCAGAACGGCGAGTTCACGGATCTCTGCCGCGGACCTCACCTCAGGGATACGTCCATGATCAAGGCCGTGAAACTTACCGCGATTGCCGGAGCCTACTGGCGCGGAGACGAGAAGCGTCAGCAGCTCACCAGGATCTATGGCGTGACATTCCCGAAGAAATCTCTTCTCGACGAGTACATCACCATGATGGAAGAGGCGAAGAAGCGTGACCACAGGAAGCTCGGCAAGGAGATGGAGCTCTTCACTTTCTCTTCAAGAGTCGGAATGGGACTTCCTCTGTGGCTGCCTCGCGGCACCGTCATGAGACTCCAGCTCGAGAATTTCCTCCGCAGGAAGCTCGACGAATACGGATATCTGCCGGTAGTGACTCCGCACATCGGAAGCAAGCAGCTCTATGTCACTTCGGGCCATTATGCAAAATACGGCAAGGATTCGTTCCAGCCTATACATACCCCGCAGGAAGGCGAGGAGTACATGCTCAAGCCGATGAACTGTCCTCACCACTGCGAGATTTTCCGTTCCGCACCGCGCTCATACAGGGATCTGCCTCTGAGGTTTGCTGAGTTCGGAACAGTTTACCGTTATGAGCAGAGCGGTGAGCTTCACGGACTTACGAGGGTGCGTTGCTTCACCCAGGACGACGCCCACCTCTTCGTGCGCCCTGACCAGCTCAAGGAAGAGTTCAAGAAGGTCATTGACCTTATATTATATGTGTTCGGCACATTCAATTTCCAGAACTTCACCGCACAGGTGTCCCTCCGCGACCCTGAGCACAAGGAGAAATACATCGGATCTGACGAGAATTGGGACAGGGCCGAGCATGGCATCATCGAGGCTGCGGCCGAGAAAGGTCTCCAGACCGTGGTTGAATACGGCGAGGCTGCTTTCTACGGTCCGAAGCTCGACTTCATGGTGAAGGATGCTCTCGGAAGGAAATGGCAGCTCGGAACTGTGCAGGTGGATTACAATCTGCCGGAGCGTTTCCAGCTTGAATACACGGACAGCGACGGCTCCAAGAAACGTCCGGTGATGATTCACAGGGCTCCGTTCGGATCTCTCGAAAGATTCACCGCAGTTCTCCTCGAGCATACTGCCGGACATCTTCCTCTGTGGCTTGCTCCTGATCAGGTCAAAGTGCTGCCAGTCAGCGAAAAATATTCGGATTATGCAAAAAAAGTTTGTGATTTGATGAAAAAATCCGATATTCGCAGTTCCGTTGATGACCGCAACGAGACATTGGGCAAGAGAATCAGGGAGATTTCATTGCTCCGTGTCCCTGTGCTTGTGATAGTTGGAGAGAAGGAGATGAACGAGGGCACAGTATCGGTAAGGTACGAGGGAGCCGACCAGGGTTCCATGACAATTGATGAATTTATTGCAAGATGTACGGCTTCAATAGCCTCGAAATCTGCAAGTTTTTGATGATATTTAATTACTTGAGTTTCGCAGAGCGAAACAACTGCTTTTGAGGCCGAAAGGCCGAGGGTAAATCCCTTTCCCGGGGTCGGGAGCGATTAGCAAAAGTCCAGTGGCCTTTTGCAGCGAGCAGCCCGAAGGGACGGTAGGGATTTAGGAAAAGGGTAGCGTATCTTTGCTCGCATTGAGCGACAATACCCCTGAAAGACAGTAATTTGCAAAGCGCAAAACTTGAATAACATTAGATTGGGAGGATTGATTTATCGCAACGCCTTTTAAACCGCACTTTGGTGGCCCTAAGCCATCAGGCACCAGACCGTCCGGCGCACCCAGGCCGAACGGACCGAAACCGGCAGGTTCCAGGGACAGCCGGTTACCGTCAGCTCGTCACAAGGATGAGAATGAGTTGAACATCAACGATGAGATCAGGGCCACTCAGGTCCGTCTTGTCGGAGACAATATTGAAGCTCCCGGCATTTACTCCATCGGCCAGGCAATGAAAATGGCCGATGACCTTGGACTTGACCTTGTGGAAATAACTGCGAAAGCCGACCCTCCAGTATGCAAGATACTTGATTATCAGAAGTATCTGTATCAGCAGAAGAAGAAGGCCAAGGAGATGAAGCAGAACTCCACCAAGATTGTCATCAAGGAGATCCGCTTCGGTCCGAACACCGACGAGCACGATTTCCAGTTCAAGCTCAAGCATGCCCAGGAGTTCCTTGCCGAGGGCTCCAAGGTGAAGGCTTCGGTATTCTTCAGGGGTCGTTCCATCCAGTTCGCTGACCAGGGCGAGAAACTGCTTCTCCGTTTTGCAGT
>SFNZ01000148.1 GCA_004552615.1 Bacteroidales bacterium
AGTATAAGGAACCGCCGTATGCCGAACGGCACGTACGGTGGTGTGAGAGGTCGGAAAACGAGAGCAGGAAGAAAACTTTCGTTTTCCTCCTACTCGATTATGTATCATGTTTAATGCTGTTCCTTCCAGCGGCAGGTCTCTGCCTCCATAAGGACTGCGCTCACTTCGTTCGCTCCGGACCCTCCCATTGTTTCCTGCGTCCCGCTGACGCGGAACTTGTCTCCAATGGGCACCCACCCGCTTCCCGTGAGCGCGGGAGCTCACGCCTTCCGGAGGCAGAGACCTGCCGCTGGAAGGACGCTGCCCTGAATACATTAGTAATCGTAGCTCTTGGCGTCCTTTGGAGAGACTTTGTTCATGTTGTCCAGGAGATCCTGGTTCGTCTTGAACTGGTCCATCAGCTGGATCATGAAGTTCATCGCCTCGGTCGGATTCATCTCCGCAAGCAACTTGCGCAGAATCCATATCCTCTGACCCTGCTCAGTAGTGTAGAGAAGGTCATCGCGCCTCGTGCTTGAAAGAATCACGTTCACGGCAGGGAAAATTCTCCTGTTTGCCAGAGTGCGGTCAAGCTGGAGCTCCATATTGCCGGTTCCCTTGAACTCCTCGAAAATCACGTCGTCCATCTTCGACCCTGTATCCGTGAGTGCTGTTGCGAGAATGGTAAGGGATCCTCCTCCCTCAATGTTCCTCGCCGCGCCGAAGAACCTCTTTGGTTTCTGCAGTGCATTGGCGTCCACGCCTCCGGTCAAAACTTTTCCGGAAGCTGGCTGGACTGTGTTGTATGCCCTGGCGAGCCTGGTGATGGAATCGAGCAGAATCACGACATCGTGTCCGCACTCGACAAGTCTGCGGGCTTTTTCAAGCACCATATTGGCCACCTTTACATGTCTCTCTGCAGGCTCGTCGAAGGTGGATGCCACCACCTCTGCCTTCACGCTGCGACTCATGTCTGTCACCTCTTCTGGGCGCTCGTCAATGAGGAGAACAATCTCGTAAACTTCAGGGTGGTTGTCAGCGATAGCGTTCGCTATCGACTTGAGCAACATTGTCTTACCCGTCTTAGGCTGGGCAACGATAAGTCCTCTCTGGCCCTTGCCTATAGGGGTGAACATATCCACGATACGGCAGGATAGGTCGTACTCGTGACCGTGTCCTAGAAGATTGAACTTCTCATCAGGGAAAAGCGGTGTGAGGAAATCGAACGGAACCCTGTCCCTGATATATTCAGGGGAACGTCCGTTGATGAAGTCAATCTTCACGAGAGGGAAATACTTGTCCCCGTCCTTCGGAGGCCTGATCTCTCCGGTGACGGTATCACCGTTCTTGAGAGCGTTGTTCTTGATCTGTCCCTGGGATACATAGATGTCATCAGGGGAATTCAGGTAATTGTAGTCGGACGAACGGAGGAAACCATATCCGTCAGGCATGATTTCCAGAACTCCGGTAGCCTGCACCGTGCCTTCGAACTCGATTTTCGGCTTCGGAGCCGGTCGGTTGTTCTGGGCGGCGTCCTGCTGCGCTCTCTGGTCCTGTCCCTGCTGCGCCTGATTCTGCTGTCCTCCCTTCGGTTTCTTTATGCGCGGTGGAAGAGGCGGCAATACAATTTTGTGGCGGTCGGTATACTGTATCTCTTCTTTATTCTGCTCTTTATTCTGATGTTTGTCCTGCACTGCAGGCTTCTCCTGCACAGGCTGCTCCTGGGAAACAGGCTGGCTGTTCTGGGGCTGACCTTCTTTCTGGACATTCCTGGCCGCTTCCTTTTCCGGCTGGGGATTTGCAGCCTTCTCCTTTTCCTTGCCAGTCCCGGCCTGAGGTTTCTCGGCCCCGTTCTGGATTTTGGTCTTGCGTCCACGTTTCGGTTTATCTTCCTGAACCGGGGACGCTTTATCCGTGGATTCCTGCTGAGCCTGTCCCGCAGGCTTCTTCGTCTTCTTTACTTTCTTATTGGCTGTTTCCGGAGCTGCTTCCTTGTTTTCCGGAGCTGCTTTTTCCTCCTGGACAACGGCCTTTTCCGCAGTTTCTTCCTTGCGTGGTCTTCCGCGACGTTTCTTGGGGGTTTCCGTATCCGGGATTTTGGATGCTATCTTGGCTTCCTCATCAAGAATGGCAAAGCTCAAATCCATTAGATCCAAGTCTTTGTATTTCTTGATTTTCAGCTCGTTTCCCAGCGCTCTGAGCTGCTCTTCGGACATCGAAGACAACTCTACAAGAGTATGAGGCATATACAATTAAATAAATATGTACTTGAAAGTACAGGTAATAACTAATCTGATGATTTGTATTTGACCGATGATGGTCA
>SFNZ01000149.1 GCA_004552615.1 Bacteroidales bacterium
AATCGAGGTAAAGTCCGGAAAAGATTATTCAGTGCATAGTGCATTGGATAAGTTCTTGTTAAATGATGACTATAACATCAAGAAAGCCTATGTGCTGTCCAATGAGCGGAATGTGTATCTCGAGAACGGAATTATATATATGCCTATCTACTATGTTATGTTTTTCCAGAACACATCCAATGTAGTGGAAGAATTTTAAGGATAACAGAAGAGGAGGCCGAAGTTTTGACATCCTCCTCTTAATTTCAGATAGTCCAGTATTACTCGGCAGGCTGCCACTTGCAGCGGACTGGCCCCGATGCCGGATTACGTACCGGCTTTCGTATCTGGGAAGGAACATTTTAAGGCAACTCCGCAACTTGTCAAGGACTTCGTGGAAAGCCTTGACATTCATGTTGACGGACACAGGTATCTGAATTTCCAGACTATTGACAGGATTGGTGACCGCGAAGATTATTATGGCGTCCTCATACTTGCCAGCCCGGACGTGCTGAGCGGCCTGGTATCTTGGGCATGTTATGACAACACCAACCCGGATGCCGTCTGTGCTCCCTGGGGCAGTGGCTGTTCATCAACTCTTCGTGCGGTAATGACATGGGCTTCGAGTTCGATGAATCTGAAATGTGTCCCTGTGACATCTGCGGAGCGTTCTGGCCGATGGGGAGATGTATGAACTTGAGGACGGCAGGGTAGTCTGCCTGGACCGTACCACAAGATTTGGCTCGCCCTGCAGGAGGACGATGAGCGGGTGGCAAAAGAACGCGGCCTCTGCCCCGGATGCACTGTCACTCTGATGGATTCCAATGACCGGGGATTCTCCGCCACGTGCATAAGGACTGTGTAGAGATAGAGATTGACGGCCTTCTGTTCAGAGCCGGGTTTGGCGACTTTGTCGTGAACAATGCTTTATCCATGCTCTTGCGGATGATAATCCGGAGATTGGCAACATCAGACAGACTTCTTTCCATTGCTCAGATAAGTTTCCCGAACTTGTCCCTCCCCTCGGGGAAAAGAGATGTCAGGTGGTCGATGAGAATTTGGCGGGATTCTTCAGGAGAGCAGTCGGGCAGGGTAGGGGAATCCGTGTCGTCTTCCACGAACTTTGCCCAGAACGGACCTTCGGATGAATTGCCGGAGAGTCTGAAGAGTGCGTCCGGAGTGGTGATGCTGTTCCGCTGCCACCCTTTGTATTCGCAGTTACGTCCCCGGTAAACCCTTGTGATGTCGCCCACTACAGTCCATGTGCCCATGTCGAGGAAGCCTGTCAGGAAGTCCACGGCCTGTTTGGTGACCTTCGGAATCAGATATTTCTCCATGTGACCGCCGACCTTCTTCCTCGTCTCCGGTGGAACCTCCTTCTCAAGTATTGACCTGATTTCGGATGAGTCCAGGGCCTCATGCTCCCGGATGGCGGACAACAGGACAGGGGAGAGGTATTCCTGAAGTCTGTCGTCGATGGTAGCTGCCTTGCATGTCCTGCCCTCCGCCACCTGGTATTTCGCCTGTGACCGTCTCCAGTTCATCAGATGCCTGTACAATTCCTTCGTGGCGAAGGCTGCCCTGCGGGATATGTATTTCCCGTATACGATGCCTTCACGTACAGCGTCCACCTTCCAGTCCCACGGGCCCAGCTCGTCCGAAGAATAGAACCACCAGTCCGGATGAGTAAGTTCCTCGATGGACCAGCCGCGCACAGGACTCATGAAGAACGGAATCATCCCGACCTCCCGTATGACATTTATCATGCTCTGCGCCGAATTTATCGGAAATTCATCATTGCTCATGGCGATTCATCAAATTTCCAGATCCTCAATGACAATCAAATTATCTTTGCGCGACAACTTGATTCTCTTCGAGAACTCCCAGCCCATGTCAAGTGCAGTATAATTGTACCAGTCCCCGTCAGCGGTTATGTCAATGAGTTCAGTCCTGTTTTCCTGAGAAGATTTATCGTCCTGCTGGCCGCTTCTGAACAGCCAGGTGGCATACGCAGTATCGTCATAATCATAAGTGTAAGCTTCCTGAAGCTTCTTCAGGAGCTCCGGTGTGCAGTGCTTGTGAAGAAATGCGTAATTCTCATACAGCTTTTCATTGTACATCTTTGTAATGAAAGCCTTGAACATCATTTCAGGTGTGAATATTACCGGAAATGTGTATGTGACCGATGTTGGATTGCCTAAAAAATCTTTTGCCGGCGACCATTCGGTAGAAGATGAAACCACATTTAATGCTATGGAATCCAATACCGGATGCCTGCCTCGACGAACTTTCACATCTTCAAGATTACCG
>SFNZ01000150.1 GCA_004552615.1 Bacteroidales bacterium
TGATGTTCATCGGGAGAATCATCGCCGTCAGGCCGAGAATCAGCAGGGTATTGAATATGTTTGAGCCGATGACGTTGCCGACGGCAATATCCGCGTTTCCTCCTATCGCTCCGATGAAACTCACCACCATCTCCGGTGCGGAGGTTCCCATTCCGACGATTGTCAGGCCTATGACGAATTCACTTATACCGAATTTTCTGGCGATGGACGAAGCTCCGTCAACAAGAGCATCCGCACCCCAGACAACAAGAAGCAGTCCGAAAAGAAATAAAAATATCTGCAGTAACATAACACAAATATACGAATTATTTTCTGACTAATGCACAAACATTCTCCACATGCATGGTCTGGGGGAACATGTCCACCGGCTGCACGGCCGTAATGCAGTATTTATCAGCAAGAAGCGCCAGGTCACGTGCCTGGGAGGCAGGATTGCAGCTGACATAAACAATTTTCTCCGGAGCTGCCTCGAGAATCACCTTGACCACGTCCGGATGCATTCCCGCCCTCGGCGGGTCGATTATCATGACGTCCGGGCGTCCGTGTCCGGCAATAAAGTCAGACGTAAGCACATCCTTCATGTCCCCGGCAAAGAATGAACAATTCGTGATTCCGTTGGCTTCGGCATTGACACATGCATCATCAATGGCCTCCTTGACATATTCAATGCCTATGACCTTCGTGGCCTTGGCCGAAACAAACTGCGCAATCGTGCCCGTACCTGTATAAAGGTCATATACCACCTCGTTACCGGTGAGAGCTGCTAGTTCTCTTGCCACCGAATACAGTTTGTAGGCCTGCCTGCTGTTGGTCTGGTAGAAGGATTTCGGGCCGATCTTGAAGCGGAGCCCCTCCATGGTCTCCCAGATGGCGTCCTCACCTTTGTAAAGGATGCATTCCTGATCTCCGATGGAGTCATTGAGCTTGCTGTTAACTACATAATACAGGGATGTGATTTCGCTGAATTCTGCGGAAACTGCGTCGAGAAGGGTGGCAATGGCTTCAGCGTCGTAATATGCGAAGACGACTGTCAGCATGACATTCCCGGCGGAATTGTTCCTGATGAAGATGCTCCGGAGGAATCCCGTATTCTCCCTGATATTGTAGAAATCCATCTTGTGGGCAATCGCGAACTCCTTGATGAACAAGCGGATACGATTGGAAGGCTCCGGCTGGAGCCAGCAATGCCGGATGTCAAGGACCTTGTCGAAGAACCTGCCTACATGGAAGCCGAGGCCGCATCTTTCCCCAGGGGAAAGGCCCTCAGGATCCTCGTCGCTGAAAATCCATCTTCTGGAAGAAAACGTGAACTCCAGCTTGTTCCTGTAATAAGTCACGTCATCAGATGGAATGATAGGGGAGATCTCCGGAATCTGCAGATGACCGATGCGCACGAGCTGGTCCCAGACCTGCTGCTGCTTGGCCGCAAGCTGCATTTCATACGGCAACTGCTGCCATTTGCATCCTCCGCAGACACCGAAATGGCTGCAGAACGGCTCGAGGCGATGTTCCGAAGGTGTCACAATGGAGGCTATGACGCCTTCCATGTAATTCTTTTTCTTCTTGGTGAGCCTGACGTTGACAATGTCACCCGGAACAGCCATTTCCACGAAAAGTACGGCACCGTCAATATGCGCAATGGCTTTCCCTTCGGCCGCAACTGATTCTATATGAACGTTTTCAAGTATTATTTCAGGTTTCCTCTTTCCCATCTTTTCATTTTTTGAGCAAAGCCTGGGAAACATTGATCATGAAGTCTCCCATAGCTTCAAGTTCTGCAATTATATCAAGGAAATAGTTGATGGACTGATAGTTGCCAGTCCTTGACTCAATCTGTCCTATACCTTTCTCACGCAGGATGTTTCGTGTTGCGTTGATTTCATCCTCTGCAAGATATGCTTCAGAAATGTCCTCCAGTTCTCCGGATATGGCGGACTTGAGATTCGTAACCATCACGGAGAAAGCTTTCTCCACCTTGCCTATCATGAGATTGATATTCTCAATCGCCTCACTGTCGAATTTGCGGTTGTGGACTCTTTCACGCTCAAGAATACGGCTCACGTTCTCTCCGCTGTCTCCCAGGCTCTCGAGCTCTCCGATTATACGGTAGAGCACCTTGATTCTCGCGGCTTCTTCCTCGCTCAAAGTCTCGGTAGTCACTCCGTTCAGGAACTCAGCTATCTGATATTCAAGCTTGTCCGAATATTCCTCCATCTGAACGAGCTTCATTCTGTATTCCTCGAACTTGTCCGGATCCTCTTCATTCACAGCTTTGCGGACAA
>SFNZ01000075.1 GCA_004552615.1 Bacteroidales bacterium
GACGAGGCCTGAACTGCGGCTGAATCTTGATTATTTCTTTCTCCTCTTTGCGGAGCGGAGCCTGTAGGCGCTCTCCACGAGAAGCTGGTCGGCAAGTATTCCTCTCGCTGCGAGGAAGTTGAGGATAACGCAAACAATAGGGAACACCGCTGATACTTTGAAGACGAGCCCTGTTCCCCTGCATGAGAAGAAATCCACGGCCAACCATATCTGGAGTGCGAGCGTGATGATTGCGCTCAGGACAGCAGTCCTCATCTGGAATACCCTGAACTTGTATGTGGTGAGGGCCAGAATGTTGAGAAGAAGTATCACTATCAGGAGAATGGCATACGGGATGTATGCGAAATATTTGAACTCTTCCACGGATGTGCCGTCAGCCCCGTACAATGCCGCTTTGACTCCGAAGACCATCACCGCCGTGAGTATGGTGGAGATGGCGAGGTATAATGTCTGCATTCTTTGCCACATGGTTTCTTTCGTTTTTTTGAATTTGCGGATGCAAAAATAGGAAATTAACCATTAAAAAACTAACTTTGACCGCAGAGGGGACGCAATTTGTCTCCTGCATTCGGAAAATGGATAAAGAACGAAGCATTGACAGGCTTGCCAGGTACATAATTTACGGCATAGGAACGGTATTGACACTCGTCCTGTGCTGGTATCTCAGGAGTGTTCTCCTGTATATCGTGCTTGCATCCGTGGTATCGCTGCTCTGCCGTCCTGTGATGACGGCACTGTCCCGAGTCAAAATCGGACGTTTCAGGATGACCCCTGTACCTGCGGCGGTGCTGTCGCTCATTGCCGTGATTCTGCTGTTCCTGCTGATAGTCACCCAGATTGTCCCGGTAGTGACCAACATAATAAGGACAATCTCCGACAATATCACAATGTCCGACTATTCTCTGCCGGTGGATGCATTCAAGGTCTTCATGGCGGACATAAACTCCTGGCTTATAGAACATTTCCCTGATTTCGGCCCGGATTTCAGAATAGAGGCGGCAGTCGGAAAATTCATCAAGAAAATGTTCGATGCAGGCTCGTTCTCGGCAGTCGTCGAACACGTGGCATCTTTTTTCGTCTCCTTCGGCGTGGGAATATTCTCGGTGGTGTTCATCTCGTTCTTTTTCATCAAGGACCCTTCTCTGTTCGGCAGGATAGTTTCCTCGTTCGTGCCTGACAGGCTTGAGAATGACGTGATATCGGCCATTTCGGACATAGAGCATCTGCTTTCCAGATATTTCGTAGGCCTGGTCATCGAGGTGCTCGGCGTGGCACTCCTGAATTTCCTCGGCCTGTGGCTCGTGGCGCGCATAGGCATATCCGCCGCAGTCGGTATCGCATTCATTACCGGAATGATGAACATCATCCCGTATGTGGGCCCACTCGTGGGCGGCATTATCGGGACAATCCTGTCCATAGTGCTGAAATTCACCGCTGCCGGATTCGGAACGGTGAATTTCTGGGGGTTCGTCATATTGCTCGTTGCGGTATTCGCCGTGACGCAGCTGGTGGACAATTTCCTTTTCCAGCCGCTCATATATTCTACCAGCATCAAGGCCAGCCCTTTGGAGATTTTCATAGTTCTCCTCATAGCCGGACATATAGCCGGGATGCTGGGGATGCTTGTCGCTATTCCGGCCTATACCGTGGTCCGCGTCATTGCCGGACATTTCTTTTCGAGGTACAAGCCTATCAGGCGGCTTACCGGAACCGGACAGGCTACCTGATGGCAGCGAGTTTCTCAAGAGAAAGCTGTACGAGTTCCCTGACGCGCGGCTTGTAGTCCGTGTTGCTGCTTTTCAGATATCTGTTGGCTATAGCGCAGCATACCGTGCCGGCCTGATGCCCGAGGTGGGCGGCGAGGCCTGCGACAGCCGAGCTTTCCATTTCGAAATTGGTGATCCTGTATTCCCCGAATCTGAATGATTCGAAAGTGTCGAGCATGTCAGGCATTGCAAGCGGAAGCCTTACAACCCGGCCTTGAGGTCCGTAGAAGCCCTGTGCGGATATTGTAACTCCTTTCACGGTGCAGTCCCTGAACGCTTCGGTGAGTTTGTCCCCGGCTTTCACGAAATAAGGCGAAGACAGATGGCTGTCCCATCCTGTATGCTTCTTGAACGCTTCCTCCATCTCGCTGATATTTATCTTCTCGCGGTCTGCATACCAGTTGAGGAGACCGTCGCAACCTACCGAAATTTCGGAGAATATGAACGATCCGACAGGGATGTCAGGCTGGATTGCGCCCGTTGTGCCGATTCTCAATATGGTCAGCGTGCGGTGTTCCGGTTTGATTTCCCTTGTGGTGAAATCCACGTTCGCAAGCGCATCCAGTTCGGTCAGTACAATGTCAATGTTGTCCGTTCCGATTCCCGTCGAAAGCACGGTGATGCGTTCTCCTTTGTATTTTCCTGTAATGGATACGAATTCACGGGACGCGTTGCGGAATTCCTTCTCCTCGAGAAATTCCCCGACCATGTCCACTCTTCCCGGGTCTCCAACGAGGATGACCTTGTCGGCAAGTTGTTCCGGTTTCAGGTGGATGTGGAAAGCCGACCCGTCACCGTTGATTATCAATTCTGATTCTGGTATTCTCATGTCAATATGTTTTTAATGTTCCATATTTCAGCTGAATCAAATCAGCTATATGCAAAAATAGGAAATTTTGTCAATAAACAATCATCCCGGTGAGTTCTTCCGCATTGTCCGCGATGCCCCACGGCTTTCCGGCCTCGAGTTCAGCCCTGGAACGGAATCCCCATGAGACCCCTATGGTCCTGACCCCGGCATTGGCCCCAGTCTGCATGTCCACGTCAGAATCTCCTATGTAAATTACCTCATCTTTCCCTGTTCCGGGCATTTCCGACATTATCTGATATACGATTTCCGGGTCCGGCTTTATAGGCTGTCCTTCACGCTGCCCGAGTATCTTCACGAAATCGAACTTCCCGAAGAAATGCCTGACGAGCTTCTCGGCACCGTCCTGATATTTGTTCGATGCTACTGCCGGGCGGATTCCCGCCGATGTGATCTTGCGCAGCATTTCCGTGATTCCGGGATACGGCCGGGTGAAATCGCATTTGTGTTCATCGTAGTACGGAAGAAATAGTTCAGCCATCCTTTTAACCATGGCTTCATCTGCTTTACCCTCAGGCAAAGCCCCGCGGAAAAGGTTGTAGATTCCCCTGCCGCACAATGTATAATAGTCCTCTATCGGATGCTCCGGGAATCCGCAGACCCCCAAAGCATGGTTCGTAGCCCTTCCGAGGTCCTGCACTGTATCGAGCAGGGTCCCGTCCAGGTCGAATATTGCAATTTTAGTCATAAAAGTGTAGAAAAAATTTAAATGTGCAATAGTTTGGCACAAGCTAATGCTAACTTTGCATCAGAAAACAAAAATACTTGCAATATGAAAAGCACAGATTTCAACCTCGAGGCTCTCAGCAGCCTGTTCTCGTCAGAAAACGCTTACAGCGAGATGATGGATATGGTACGTGACCTTGGTCTTGTACTCACCGAAGTCAGTGCCGGCGCGTAACGAGGGAAACAGCGATGCTTTCCTTGTCGCGAGCAAGGCTGATTTTCAGCGTGCGCAAGGATGCTTCACCTTTCTTCTTGCTGTTGAGCACCCTGTCGGAAATGATGAACTCGGATACCGGTTCCTCGATGTATTTCATGATCGCACGTTTAAGCGGTCTGGCCCCGTAATTCGGGTCGTAGCCGGCGTCAGCGACGAATTTTTTCGCGGATGGTGTCACGTTCAGCTTGTATCCTGTATCTTCCGCACGCGTCCGGAGGTCTCTCAGCTCGATGTCCACTATCTTCTCTATGTCTTCACGGCCGAGCGGATTGAAGAACACTTTTTCGTCCACGCGGTTCAGGAACTCGGGAGAGAATGCTTTCCTGACAGCCTTCTCAAGTACTATCTGCCTGTCCGTCACCATGTTCCTGCCGGAAGTGCTGAACCCGATACCTTTTCCGTATTCTTGGATGTCGCGGCTGCCCACGTTTGAAGTCATTATGACTATGGTGTTCCGGAAATCAACGGTACGTCCCTCGCTGTCGGTCAGGCGTCCGTCGTCAAGCACCTGTAGCAGGATGTTGAAAATATCCGGATGAGCCTTCTCGATTTCATCCAAAAGGACTACGCAATACGGTTTCCTGCGTACCCGTTCGCTCAACTGCCCTCCTTCTTCATAACCTACATATCCCGGAGGTGCTCCGATAAGTCTGGAGACATTGAACTTCTCCATATATTCGCTCATGTCGATGCGGACCATATTCTCTTCAGAGTCGAAAAGATATTCGGCGAGCCTCTTGGCCAGTTCGGTCTTGCCCACTCCGGTCGGTCCGAAGAACAGGAATGAGCCAATAGGCCTTCCCGGATCCTTGAGCCCGGCACGGTTCCGCTGGATTGCACCGACTATGGTGTCGATGGCCTCGTCCTGGCCTATGATGCTGTTCCTGAGGCGTTCCCGCATCTTCATTATCCTGTTGCCCTCCGACTCGGCCACCTTGTTGACAGGGATCCCGGTCATTTTGGAAACTACTGTGGCAATGTCTTCCGCCGTGACTGTCCCGCTGCCTTCCGGCTGGCGCAGCCTGATCATGGAGCCGGCTTCGTCCATCGCGTCTATCGCCTTGTCTGGCAGGGATTTGTCGGAAATGTACCTGTCCGTGAGCCTGACGCATGCCTCTATGGCTTCGTCGGTATATTTCACCTTGTGGAATGCCTCGTAATTTTCTTTCAACCTTTCAAGAATCCTGACGGACTGCTTCACGTCAGCAGGTTCAACGACTATTTTCTGGAATCGGCGGTCAAGCGCCCCGTCCTTCTCGACGATTTTGGTGAACTCGTCCATCGTGGTGGCACCGATGCACTGGATTTCTCCCCGGGCAAGAGCCGGTTTCAACATATTGGCCGCATCCAGGCTGCCTTGTCCGCCGCCTGCACCCACTATAGTATGGAATTCGTCGATGAACAATATCAGGTCAGGGTCGGAACTCACTTCCTTGATGATGGTCTTGACACGTTTCTCGAAATCGCCGCGATATTTCGTGCCGGCAACCACTGATGCAATGTCCAATGAAATGATCCGTTTCTTGGCGAGCACTGGGGAGATCGAGCCGTCAGCTATACGGAGGGCGATTCCTTCCACGATTGCCGATTTTCCCACTCCGGGCTCCCCGATGAGCATAGGATTGTTCTTTTTCCTTCGTCCGAGAATCTCGATTACCCTGGAAATCTCGCTGTCACGTCCGACGACAGGGTCAAGACGCCCTTCCGCCGCAGCTTTGGTCAGGTCAATCCCGAATTCAGTGATGGAATCACCTTTGTTCCCGGACTGGCCTCCGCTGCCCGTCTCGTCACCGATTTCGTCTCCGTCATCCCCTGTCTCGTTTCCGGCCGAGAGCATCCCGTTCTTCTCCATATATGTAAGAAGCCTGCCGTAGTCCACTCCTATGTTTCTCAGGTATGCCTGGCCGTAACTTCCTGTTGTCCTGCACAATGCGAGGAGAAGATGCTGGGTCCTGGCCTCCGGGCATTTCAGCCTCGTGGCTTCCATTATAGTGATGCTCAGTACATTCTGCGCACCTCGCGAGAAAGTTATGTGCTCCATTTCGGAGTAGGGGATATTTTCGTTGGTGAAGATTCTGCTGTCGATGAAACGCTTCATTGACTCAAGCTCAGTACCGAGGCCCTTCAGGGCTTCGCATGCGGGATTCTCATTGTGCCTGATGATTCCGAGGAACAGATGATCCGGGCCGATGCCGTAGCTGCCGGTCCTCATCGCCTCTTCCCTGGCGTAATTGATGATATTGTTAAGTTCTTCCGATACTCTTATTTCCATATTGTCCCTCCGATGGAACCGGCACGTGATTGTGTGCCGGACCTCTGTCTGCAAATATAGGCAAAACGAACGGAATAATGTTTATTTTCATGTTCCGCAAGTCGATTTACTCCCCGATATTTTGTCGGCTGACAAAAAATTCCTAAATTTGTATGCTTATGACCAGGTGTTTCATGGGCATTATTATTGAATAAATAACTTAAGTTTCGCAGAGCGAAACAACTGCTTTAGAGGCCTTCAGGCCGAGGGTAAGTCCCTTTCCCGGGGAAAGGGATTTAGGAAAAGGGTAGCGTATACAAAAAATGCGCGTGGGCATTTTGCTCGCACAGAGCAATAAATCCTCTGAAAAGCAGCAATTTGCGGCTTGCGAAACTTGAATAAATAAGATGGAAAATATGGAAGAAAACAAGAACGGAATGGAGCAGGAGGAGCAGACAGGACCTAAGGGGATTATCGAGGAGGTGAATATAGACCAGGAGATGCGCTCCGCCTATATCGACTATTCCATGTCCGTGATAGTGTCCAGGGCCCTGCCGGATGCCCGTGACGGACTGAAACCGGTCCAGAGGAGGGTGCTTTTCGGGATGGATGGACTCGGGCTCGACTATTCGGGACAGACCAAGAAATCCGCCAGGATCGTCGGTGAGGTGCTCGGTAAGTTCCACCCTCACGGAGACTCAAGCGTATATGACGCCATGGCGCGACTCGCGCAGAACTGGAACCAGAGATACCCTCTCGTATACGGACAGGGAAACTTCGGATCCATGGACGGTGACCCGGTCGCTGCGATGCGATATACCGAGGCCAAACTCGAGAAGATTGCCAACGATGTCCTCGGCGACATGGACAAGGATACTGTGGATTTCCAGCTGAACTTCGACGACTCCATTCTCGAGCCGACAGTGCTGCCTACCAAGGCTCCGCTGCTGCTCCTGAACGGATCGGCCGGCATTGCGGTCGGAATGGCCACCAACATGGCCCCGCACAATCTCGGAGAATGCTGTGACGCCATCTGTGCTTATATCGACAATCCTGATATCGACACTGACGGCCTGATGCAATATATCAAAGGTCCTGATTTCCCGACCGGAGGCATTATCCAGGGCATCCAGGGCATCAGGGACGCATACGAGACCGGACGCGGAAGGGTGATTGTCCGTGCCAAGACCGAAATCGAGGTTGACAACAACGGACGTGAGACCATCGTCGTGACCGAGATTCCTTACATGGTGAACAAGAAGGAGATGCTCGAGAAAATCGGCCAGATGGTCGATGACAAGAAAATCGAGGGCATCACCTATATGAATGACGAGACTTCCCGCGAGGGCGTCAGGGTAATCTTCAGGGTGAAGCAGGGCTCCAATTCGAACGTGGTGCTGAACACTTTGTTCAAATACACCCCGCTCCAGTCGAGCTTCGCTATCAACAACGTGGCCCTCGTAAAAGGACGTCCACGCACATTGAGCCTCAAGGAAATCATCAAGGTATTCGTGGACTTCCGCCACGACGTGGTGGTCAGGAGGACCCGCTTCGAGCTGGACAAGGCCAAGAAAAGGGCCCATATCCTCGAAGGTCTCATCAGGGCTATTGACGTGATAGACAGGATTATAGCAATAGTAAGATCCTCCAAGAGCGTGGAAGAGGCCAAGAACGGACTCATCGAGGAATTCGGGTTCTCGGATCTTCAGGCCCAGGCAATCGTCGAGATGAAAATCCGCCAGCTCACCGGACTCGAAAGGGAGAAACTCCAGGCCGAATACGACGACCTCGAGAAATTCATCGCCTACTGCAATGACGTGCTCGCCAATGTTTCCATGCAGATGGACATCATCAAGAGCGAGACAATGGACCTCAAGGCCAGATACGGCGACCCTCGCAGATCCGAAATCGTGCCGACTGCGGACGAGTTCAATCCGGAAGATTTCTATGCTGACGACGACGTTGTCATCACAATATCTCATTTCGGCTATATCAAGCGCACTCCTCTCACCGAATACCGAACGCAGAACAGGGGCGGTGTCGGCATGAAGGGAAGCGCCACCCGTGACGAGGATTTCATTGAGCATTTGTATGTTGCCAATATGCACAGCACCATGCTTTTCTTTACGGAAAGCGGAAGGTGTTTCTGGCTGAAGGTTTACGAAGTGCCGGAGGGTTCGCGTTCGTCCAAGGGCCGCGCCATCCAGAATGTCCTCAGCATACCTGACGACAAGATCAAGGCCATCATCAATGTGCCGACGCTCAATGACCAGGAATACATAAACAGTCATTATATCATCCTCGCGACGAAGCAGGGAATCATCAAGAAGACCTCTCTCGAGGCTTATTCGAGACCTCGTACCAAAGGCGTGAATGCCGTTAACGTGCGTGAGGGAGACGAATTGCTCGAGGCGATATTGACCGACGGACGTTCACAGGTGCTCATTGCAAGCCGCAACGGAAGGTGCGTAAGGTTCGACGAATCGGATGCGAGACCTCTCGGAAGGACTGCGACCGGAGTTCGTGGCATCAATCTTGATGAAGACGACACGGCTATCGGAATGGTATGCTATGAGCCTGAAAGCGAGGATGCTGCAGCACACACACTCCTTGTGATTGGCGAAAAGGGTCTCGGCAAGCGTACCGATTTCGAGGAATACCGCAAGACGAGCCGTGGCAGCAAGGGTGTGAGGACCATGAACATCACCGACAAGACCGGTTCAGTCGTGGCCATGAAGAATGTCACTGAGGACAATGACCTCCTGATCATCACCCAGAGCGGAATCATCATCAGGATGGCTGTGTCCGACATCAAGCAGGCAGGTCGCAACACACAGGGAGTCAAGTTGATAAACATCAGGGACAACGACTCCATAGCATCGGTTTCCGTGGTCGCCAAGAGCGAAGACCCTGAGGTTCGCGATGCGGAAGGAGCCTCGGATGCCGGAGCGCAGGAAGGAACCCCTGAAACCCCGCAGAATGAAGAATAATTAATCAATAATCATAATTGTCATGAAACGAATTCTCATCGCATTGGCATTGTTCGCCTCGGTGCAGGCAAGCAACGCACAGGTAAAGCCTGAAGACGCCAAAAAAGCTATCGACGCTGCAGTAGCCGCTTCCCAGAACGAGAAGAAGGCTGAAAAAGTAGCCACATGGCTCACTCTCGGGCAGGCATATATCAAGGCTTATGACGCTCCTGCAGGCAATCTCTGGCAGGGCGCTTCAAAGCAGGAACTTACCCTTATCATGGGTAACCAGAAGCCTTCCGCAACAGAGGCCGTCACCATTCAGGGCGAGCCTATGACCAAGGAGGTCTA
>SFNZ01000076.1 GCA_004552615.1 Bacteroidales bacterium
CCGCTTCTTCGCAGAGGCCAGGGTATTGGCCAAATGAGTGGAAATGAATGTCTTGCCGTCGCCCTCACTCATCGAGGTGCAGACAATCACCTGTATCGGACGGTCCTTGCGGGACATGAATGAGAGATTGGTCCTGATGATCTTGAACGCCTCGGATATGACCTCCGGGTCTTCCTTCTCCTGGGGCACATTGCCGAGGAACGGAAGCGAAACCCTGTCCTGCAAATCCTTGCGTGAATGCACCCTCGTGTCGAGGAACAATATCATCAGCAATATCACGCCCGGCACGGCGAGGCCGACCAGCAGGCCGAGTATCAGAATCTTGTTCCTGTCCGGGGAAATCGGGGACGCAGGACCGCTGGCCCCGTCGATGACCCTCGCATTGTTGTCCACCATGGCCTGCGACAGGGCGTTCTCCTCACGCTTGTTCAGCAGGAACATATAGAGGGACTCCTTGATCTTCTGCTGGCTGGGCATTGCTCTCGTGGAGCATCGCATCCTTCCGGCGCACATTCAGGCTCACTATCATATTGTCCACGGCCCGGATGATGGACTGCTTCATCGCCCTGAGAGTATTGTTTATCTCCTCTACGACCGGGTTCTTCTCGCTACTGTCTTCTATGAGCTTGTCGCGGCGGAGCTTGGCAGCATTGTACTGCGAGATCTGCGCCTCGATATTCATGTCGGATATACCGGTATTGGACGGAATCAGGTCCACCTCCTTCGTCGGGTCGGTGAGATAATCCTTGATATACTGCGCGAGACGCAGCTGGGTGTCGAGCTCGAGGACACTGGAATTGTATTTCTGGGACTCGCCCATGTACATTCCGGCTGCAGAGCCGAGATCCACTATCTGGTTCGCTTTCTTGAAGGACTCCAGGTCGGACTCCACTCCGCCGAGCTCCCTCTCGATGATGACGAGGCGCTCGTTGATGAACTCCGCGGTGTTGATGGCCACCTGGTTCTTGTCGTTGATAGCCTCCTCGTTGTACACCGATATGAGCATATTCAGCACATCTTCAGCACGTTCCGGAGATCCGTCCTTCAGGGACAGGGTCAGGATGGAAGCCTCGTCCTCCTCCTGGCGGATACCGAGATTGCCGAGAATGGACGCCACCACCGACGACATCGGAACCTTGGTGACGTATATTTCCGTATTCTTCCATTCCGAAGAGAAATAGTTCGTCCTGGTCACGAGGACCTTGCTGCCGCCGACCGACACAGTGTCATTTATCGGCACGGTCACTTCCCTGCCCTCGTCCTCTCCGTATATCGAGCTGAGAACCACGTGGGAAGAATCCTTCGGGGTGAGGGTGAACGAGCAATATCTGCCAGGCAATGCATCCGGGAAGGTCACGGCCACCGGGGAACGGGAGTAGAGCTCCTTCATCCTGAAGCCGGACTTCACCTTGTAGGAGACATCTGCATGAAGCCTCGTAACCACCTCACGTACAAGCTTTTTGGACTTGAACTGGAGAATCTCGTTGGAGACGTTCACCTTGTTGATATAGTTGTCATAGCGGTCGAGACCGGCCGAAATCGTCTTGTTCGACGGGTCCTTGATGATCACCGTCGCCGAACGGAAATAGGTCATAGGCGTGCTGGCGTACTTGTACCAGGCCAGCCCTCCGAACACTATGATGGAGAGCACGAACCATTTCCACTTCGACAGCAGGTAGAACAGGAGGTCGAGCACGCTGACTTCCTGTCCGGAATTGGGATTCTTAGTATTGTTCTGCATTGTCGCCATGATTGCTTACTAATTGTTTTTCAAGCTGTTGGTCGCCCACATTGCGGAGCAAACAGCCGTCAGGATGGACGTGGCGAGGGTCACGTACTGGAGGGTCTTGTCCTCGCTGTCCTTCTTCCTGTACTTCGGCTCCACGTAGATGATGTCGTTCTGCTGGAGGAAGAAGCACGGGGAGTTGAAGATGTCCTTGCTCCTGATGTCGTTCAGGAAAATCTCCTTGTGCCCGTCAGTCTCCCGGATCACCGCTATGCGGTCCAGGCGAGCCTTCGGGGAAAGGTCCCCGGCATTGGCAATAGCCTCGAGGATGGTGATGCGGCCGTCCTCCACCGGGAACGAACCGTTGCGGCCGATGGCCCCGAGCACGGTGTATTTGAAATTCAGGAAATCAATCGTCACAATCGGGGACTTGATATAGTCACCGTCGATGATTTCCTGCCTTATCAGCTCCGTGGCCTCGCTCAAGTGAAGCCCCGCTAGATGGAGGGTGCCGAGAATCGGGAATTCGATGTTCCCGTCCATGTCCACCCTGTAGCCCTTCGTGTCGAGAGTGGCTGATGACCTGGCCTCACCGTCCGAGGATATCTGGAATGACCCGCTCTGTATATTGAACGGGAGAGCCAGCTCCATCTGCTTGCAGCTCACGGTGATGGAAAGCCTGTCATTGCACTGGATAACGGCCTCGTGCCGGTAGTCGAAGGGATATTTCTGCCCGGCCTCCATATCGTTCAGGTACACGAACTTCTTCGAGGAGGCACAGGAGGACAGCAGCAAGAGTGCTGTCAGGCCCGCAAATAAAAACCTGTCAAGTTTCATATAGTAAGTTTCATATAATTAATATTTAAACCCTTTCATGCAGATCCGCGCCGAGTCGCAGTCCGGGAGACAGTCCATAACCCCCACGGGGACCCTCTCGCAGATCATCGATATAGTATCATATAGGCAGTCCTGAAGCCTCATGTTGCCCTTCACCGCCGAGCAGCTCGGAAGCAGGGCCACGAAAGCGTCCACATCGGCACAGGTCCTGAACCTGTTCTCCGCCGACTGCCTGAGTCTTGCAAAGCCTCCCACGGGATACTTCACGTCCCTGTAGCACGGAGTCTTCCCGCTCCAAGGCGAACCGTACACGAAGACAATGTCATCCTCGACACGGAGGACGGGATTGTCATCATTGACGAGCTCACATCCGTCGAAACTGCATATCCACATGGCGGAATGCGTGCTCTTACCCGTACCGCTGCTCCCGAGGAACAGGTATGCCCGTCCGTCCAGGGCCACGGCCGAAGAATGTATGGAAATGCCACCGTGCAGCAGCACCGCCTGCGAAAATGCAATCCGCAGCATCGAGCACAATGCCATCCCCGCATCCGGCGAATCCCAGTCCAGTTCCGCCCTGATGTCCGAGAACAGGCAGTCCGCATACATCCTGTGTACCGGTCCCCTCGCCAGTCCCTGGAGCTCCACCATATAGCCGCAGACATCCGCCCCGCTCTCCAAGGCTATGAGTACCATGTGCCCCAGATCGGTGTCGGACTCGTCCAGTTTCCGGCCTCCCAACCCTTCAGGGATGCCTTCGGCAGCATTGAAGGAAAATATCAGGCTGCCGCCATCCATAGTCTTGAAGTTCCTGAACGATGGAAGCAGTTCGTCAGCATCCATCCCTCCCGGAAGAAGCAGCCGGAAATCCAGCCCGGCCACCCTGTAATATTTCACGTTCTTCATCAGTAAAGATTCCGTCGCCTACCGCCTCCCGATCCTGAACTGGCCTGCAGAAAGGGAAATTACAGTCCAGAAAGCCTCAGAAGGCGCAAGCGAGAATGAAAAGTTCATTCGCTTCAAATGACGACCCAAAGTTCGTAATTTTTTCAGCAAAACACAAAAGAACTTAAATGAACCGTTATTCCCCCCTTTCGAGGAATAATGTCCGAAATTGCCGCCCTCCAGTACCAGGTCCAGCAGGGCCGAACTGTCCGGCATCCTGCCAGGCAGGTATGGCAGCGAGTCCATGTCCAGCCCCAGATGCCCGGAAAGGAACGAGAAGAGCATCCCGTTCCAGCGCAGAAGCCCGGCCGATGCGAAAAGGTCACGTACCCTTACGGAATCCGCGCCCCCTGCGTGACAGAGCAATGCGATATCGCATATCTGCCTGAGCCCCACGCCGTTGCCGAAGGCATGCTTCATTATGTGGCTGCTCATCAGCAGCAAGTCCAGCTCCGGAGAAGGAACAGTCACCGATGCACCGCATATCTCCACGGCCCGGAATCCGTACTCCTTCTCCGCCTCCTTCATCCGCCTCTTCGTGAAAGGGCTGCAGAGGTCGAAAAGCTTCCGGTGATGCTCCACCTCCACCCCGTCCCACTGGTAGCACAGGCTGCCGTCCGGCTTCACATTCCACCGTATTTCCCTATCAGCAAGGAGGGTGCGGGCCCTGTCCCACTCCCCGGGAACATTGAAATACAGGTCGATGTCCCCGCATTCCCTGCGGTGCGGAACCGGATAGAGCAATGCCGCAGCCTGCCCCTTCATCAGGACCGGATGAAGCCCGTGTCCCTTGAAGAAACCCATCAGTCCAGCCACGGCCCTGTCCATCACACTGCCCTGCCTCTCAATCCTGTCCACCTCGGCGGTCCACCTCAGCAGAAGGCCGTCATCGGGCAGGGAGGCATCGTCAGGGAGCATCTCCATAGCAGAATAGACAATGGCCGTAACAGTCTGGCGCACAGACTCCTCGTGAATAGCCTGCCACTCCCCGGCAGTCAAGTGCAATACCTTCTCCGGCACCTCCTGGCCGAAGAGCCCGGACTGTACCAGAGCCAAAAATACTTCCGTGAGGGACTCCGTCATCGCTGCAGCAGACCGTATCCGTCCCATTCGTCGAGCATTGCCGTGACATCGGCCGCAGCCGTCTCCTCAGGGACATCGTAGTTGGCCACCATATATGCAGTCACGTCGCCGGCGGAAAATTCCTTTCCGGAAAACGCCTCCCATATATCGGCAGCCGTATCGTTGAGAGTGAAGACGTCCGTCAGATTAATATCCGGCCCGTCTTTCACGATCATATACCGCCTCCCCATCTTGCGGAGGCGAAGCGAATCATTCAGCTTCATTTTCTCAAAATCTTTTTCCTGTAACTATAGCAACGGCTGTCAGGAAGATTATCTTGACATCCGTCCACAATGACCAATGTTCCAGATAGTCGAGGTCCATTTCCAACCGGCGGAGCATCTTCTCCATAGTATCCGTGTACCCGTTGTACAGGGTCGCGTACGAGAACACGCCCGGCCTTATCCGGAAAAGCCTCTCATAATCAGGATTTTCGGCCTTTATCTTCTCTATGAAATACCTCCTCTCGGGCCTGTAGCCCACCATGCTCATGTCACCCTTCAGCACATTCCAGAGCTGCGGCAATTCATCCAGGTGATGATGCCGGATGAATGCCCCCACCTTCGTCAGCCTGTTGTCGGTCTCCCCGCAGAGTGCAGGGACTCCGTCGTGCTCGGCGTCCGGCACCATCGAACGGAACTTGAACAGGGTGAAAGGTTTCCCGTGAAACCCGATTCTCTCCTGCGAGAAAATCGCCTTGCCGGGTCCCTCAAGCCTGATGGCTGCCCATATTGCCAAGAACACCGGCGACAGGACTATCAGCCCTGCTCCGCTGACGAGAATATCCATCGTCCTCTTCATAACGCTTCCGGCAGGGCCCGCTTCCGCCGCCCGGCCCGCGTCAATCTTCTGTAACTCTTCTTGCATTATTATCGCTGTTTATCAAGCTGTTATATATTCCGAGGCAATTCGAGATCATCCTTTCCTTCGTGAAGAAGCGGCTGAATCTCTCCAATGCCCCCTGCGAATAAATCCTCTGCCTGTTCCTGTCCCCGGCTATCGACATTATCGCCGAGGCGATTCCCCTGGCGTCGCGGGTATCCACATTGATGCCGGAAATGCCGTCCGCATTGACCTTGGACACTCCAGAGCCCGGTATCTTCGTAGCCACCACCGGAGTACCACAGGACATCGCCTCAATCTGGACGATACCGAAAGCCTCAGTCTTCTGGATGCTGCTCAGCACGAACACGCTGCTCGCCCCGTAATAGGCCGGAAGGTCCTCATCAGCCACCCTGCCGAGAAGCATCACCTTGTCCTGCAATCCCCTGGAAACTATCCGGGACTTCAATTCCTCCTCGAGAGGGCCGGTCCCCCCGATCAGCACCAGATAGTCGTCAGGCAGGAATTCCGCCGCATCCACGAGATAGGAGAAGCCCTTGTATTCCACGAGACGGCCGAGGGAGAACACTATCTTCCTGCCCGGATACCTGTTCCTGACCGCATCCACGTCAGCCTCCTCCGGAATGACAGGGTCTATCCCGATGTGGAGAGGGACGAACTTGTCCGACGCCCCGGCGAGGAAAGGTGATTTTTCGAGATAATATTTCGTAGTGCCGACAATCCTGTCCGCCCTGTGTATCAGCCAGTTCTGCAGAGGCTTGAAGAACCGTAGCAGGAACTGCTGCTTCAATATGTCGCTGTGCCAATGCAGCACCACCTGTCCCCTGTATCCCGACAGCCGGAGCGCGAGCGCAGCCATGGGATCCGGATGATGGATGTGCAGGATGTCGTAGCTGCGGCATCTCCTCCTCAGCTGAAAAATCATCGCCGGGGATATCATCGTCGAGGCCATCTTGAAAAGCGTCCTGCACAGGATCAGCACGGCATTCTCATTGACCTTCTCGACCCGTGTCGACCCTTCCAGTGCCGCACACATCATATCGCAGCGCACGCCCTCGGCGGACAACCCCGTCATGAGGTCGTACATCACCTTCTCCACCCCGCCCACGACGGGATAAAACTTTCCTACCTGAAGTATACGCATAGGTGAGTTATTTTGTGAGACGTTCGTATAGTTCAATATACTCCGCATATCTGTCTTCCTTTCGGAACTCTTTCACCGCCCGGCTGCGGCAGGCATCCCTGAAGTGCGCCTTACCGAGTGTCTCCACCCGTCGAACCGCATCCACAAGCCCTTCAATATCACCCTGTTCCACGACGAAACCCGTATCCCCGGCCACGGCCTCTATGCTGCCGCCTGTCCTGTATGTCACCACAGGAGTCCCGCATGAAATCGCCTCGAGATTCACGGTCGGGTAATTGTCCTGCCACGTCGGGTTCACGAGGACATCGGCAGTACTGTAAAGCCCGGCAAGCTGATGGACATCGGCAGTGCGCTTCACCGCCACCATTCTGTCTCCCAGGGCAGTCCGGCCGCATCTCGAAAGCACGTCATCAAGCTGCTTCCGGTCCATTCCGACAAGTACTATGACCTCGTCACTGTCTAATCTCGCGGCCATTTCCACGAAATCATTCAGCCCCTTCTCCTCGCTCCAGATGCTGGCGATTCCGAGGATGACGTGCCTGTCACCGAGCCCGTAGCAGCGCCGGACTTCCGATTCGAGTGCAGGCTGGGGGGAGAAAACGTCGGTATCTATCCCATTGTGAATCACCTGGAAGCGATAGTCCTTCAGGAATGATTCCGACATCTCCGACCTCATCCAGTCCGACACAGGGACTATCGTCAGCCGGTCCTCCGGCATGGAGCAGAAGGCATCACGTTTGTCCCTGAAGTTTCGGGCAGAGCGGTCCGCAAGCAGGCTTCGCGGGAATTTCCACCTCTGGGGACAATGTCCGCAGCCGGTCTTCCATCGGTCACAGCCTGCATACATATAGTGATAGCAATGCCCCGTATACAACCAGCAGTCATGGACAGTCCATATCACCTGTATCCCGCTATGCGACAGGAAGTCGAACAATATCCTGTAATTCAGGAAATAGCCATGAATGTTGTGTATATGGATGATGTCCGGCCTGATTCTCCGGATATCTTCTATGAACCGCTTCGTGGCCAGTACCGAACCAAGCCCGTGGCGATCAAGAATCCGGGTCTGGAGGCCGTGCCACGCGACACTGGCCTTGTTTCCCACCGGAACAGGGATTGAAGTCGATCCCGGGAGTCCGTCACGGCCCTTGCTATAGGCTACGTAACTCTCCCAGCCATTGGCAATGGCCAGTTCCCCTATCTCCTTCATTATCCTGCCCGTAGATGTGCTGGTCCTCAACACGGGATTTATCTGCAGCAGCTTTTTACTCATACTTTAACAACCCCTCATAAAGCCGGACCCACATCCCCATGACCTTCTCCTCCGAAAACCTCTCCGTCACCTTCTTCGCCTCCGCCGACATCCTCCTGAGAGTGGCCGGGGAAGCCATCAGCGACATCATGGCATCCGCCAGGCCCCTGATGTCCCCTTCTTTCACGAGAAGGCCGTTGCGTCCGTCATCTATTATATCCTTGGGGCCGCATTTATAATCAAATGTCACCACCGGCAACCCTGCCGACATCGCCTCCACCATCACCATCGGGAATCCCTCATAATGAGAACTCATCACCAGCATCGAACTCGCCTTATATTCTGCCGCGATGTCCTTCACCGGTGCATTCAGCCTCGCACTGTCCCCGACTCCAAGAGTCCGTATCTTCCTCTGCAGCATCTCCTTCCACTCTCCCTGCCCGAAAATGTCGAGCCTCCAGTCAGCAAACCTTCCATCCTTCCGGACCAAAACCCAGGCATCTATGAGACGGTCGAATCCTTTCTGGTAGTCCAGACGTCCTACCGCAATGACCCGGCGGACATCCAAGGACGCCACCCCGGCATTTGGCCTCATCCCGTCACAAATGTCCTTGGCAGCATTCGGAATGACCCTCATTCCCGGAATCTCACCCCACATCCTGGCATCCTCCTCCGTCAGAACGACAAATCGGTCAAAACGCCTGACTAATCTTTCATCCGTCCGTGCCCGATAACGGTCCGCCAGCCCGAGGAGTCCGGAACGATTGTATTGATAATGAAACATTTTGCTCTGGTGCAGCTCCATCACTTTCCGGCTTCCGTCCCTGATGTCCGGCACGAAACTGCACTCCCCCGGATAAAGGCAGTCCACCACATCCGGCCTTTCAGCCATCAGCAACTCCGTAAGTCTCTTCCGGTGTAGTCTCCTCCTACGGAAATACCCGGCAACTTTGCAAATGAAACTCTTCCCGTTGTCATCCGAATAATTGACCCCCAGGTCCACCATCCTCACCCCTTCCGGCAGCGGGAAAAACAAATCCCTCCCCTTCTGGTCAGTAGTCACCACCAGAATCTCCCACTCAGTATTCCTCCTCAGCCAACCTATCTTATTCAGCAGCACCCTCTCCATCCCTCCCGGGTTGTACAGGGAATGGATGGTGTAAAGAAGTTTCATAGATTTCCCGGTATTATTTTAAAGCACACTTGCGATATTGCTTTCACGAGTTCTGCGATTATGAACGTTCCGGCCAAAACCAATACTACATATAATTGAGATGATATTCCTGGTAAAAGGAACGCTATTGAGTCCATCACAACCAATTGACACAGATATAGTTCATAAGAGATAGAGCCTAAATGAGTTGTAACCCTATTGTTAAACCGCTCATAAGGCAATTGAATAATTACCAACGTTATCGCCACAGGGATGAACATATGAGAAACGCAAAACGCAAGTTCTTTACCAAGCATATAT
>SFNZ01000151.1 GCA_004552615.1 Bacteroidales bacterium
GCCTCACATCTACCATCTTCACGGCCACACGAAATCGGACGAAATTGCCTGTCCGTGCTGTGGCAAACAGATGGAACACTACTACACACCCGATAATGCTGCCATGTATCTTTGCCGCTACTGTCTGTAAGGAGGACAAAATCATGAATAATCACATCAACAACAAGTACGTAGCTACCGGTATCAGCAGCTACAACGACAGTTTTTGGAAGGCCATGCGTGGCAGCGACAAAGCCTACGGTGACCTCATTGACGGCAAGCACAGCCTCACCAACACCTATCTTCTCCCGGAGAGCACTGCCACTAAGTATTCTGCGACCCTGAAGGAAAATGACCTCTTCCGCAGGATCGGCACCGTTATGAATGCCACCAAGAGCGACAGCAAGATCTGGCTCTCCGACAACGATGATTTCCCGGCGTGGGTATCCGAACACGGCACCATTCCCACAACCGCAGAGAGTTTCCCGAAGAAGGATGTGGCCGCTCACAAGCTGGCTATCATCACCTCCATCGAGACCGATTTCATCAGTGACCTCGGTTTCGATCTGGAAAGATACCTTGTGGTCCAGTTTGCCAAGCGTTTCGGCAAGGCTGAGGAGGCCGCTTTCATCAACGGCACCGGCGTCAATATGCCGAGAGGCATTCTGCACGATACTGAAGGTGCCGAGATCGGCGTGGAGGCAGGCGGGGACATCAGCTTTGACGATGTTCTGGCGTTGTACTTCTCCGTCTTCAAGCCCTACCGTGCAAACGGCGCATGGCTCATGAATGACGAGACGGCTCTGAGGCTGAAAACGCTCAAGGACCAGAACGGCCAGTATCTCTGGAATCAGAACAGCGATACCATCCTCGGTAAGCCTGTCCACATTTCCGAGTATATGCCTTCGGACGGCAAGCCCATCGCCTTCGGTGATTTCTCCTACTACACCATCGTTGACCGTATGCCGCTCACCGTGCGCACCCTCTTCGAGAAGTTCGCACTTGAGCAGAAGATCGGCTATGTCGGTGTCGAGCATCTGGATGGATTCCTGCTCCGTCCGGAGGCCGTAAAGGTCATGAAGGATTCCTGCTCCGTCCGGAGGCCGTAAAGGTCATGAAGATCAACGGGTAAAAGACAGGAGGGCCTGTGGCGGCCCACACTGTCACAGGCCCATGCTGCCGATGGATGGTGGATTATGGACAAAAAACAGAATATCCGTACCACTGAAAAGGTCATCGGCGGTACGGTCTACATTGTTGAAGCTGTGGTCAGCGAGGAGGCCAAGGAAACGGTCGAGGCCAAGGTGAAACGCTTGATTTTGAGCAATCTGAAGCCTCCCTCGCTGATCGCAGAAAGTTATCAATTAGATAAGGAAATATGACTTCACTTCTGCGGTAGAGTACGGTAATATGCTCATACGCTTGAAGGCTGTCGGTTAGGAGGCGTATTGAAAAATGAATAGACAGCTGAATATCGATGCGGCCCTTGACAGCAGAATCACCGCACTCTACTGCAGATTATCCCGTGATGATGAGCTTCAAGGTGACAGCAACAGTATAAAAAACCAGAAAGCGATTTTACAGAAATATGCGGATGATAACGGATTCCGCAACACCCAATTCTTCGTGGACGATGGCTACAGTGGGACCACCTTCACAAGACCGGATTGGCAACGGCTCATCGGCATGGTCGATGAAGGCCGGGTCGGGACGCTTATCGTAAAGGACCTGAGCCGTCTCGGAAGGGACTATCTGAAGGTGGGATACTACACCGAGATAGCATTCCCGGAGGCGGATGTGCGGTTCATTGCCATCAACAACGGCGTGGACAGCGCAAGCCAGACCGAGAGCGATTTCACCCCGTTCCTCAACATCATGAACGAGTTCTACGCCAAGGATACGAGCAAGAAAATCCGTGCCGTATTCAAGGCAAAAGGACAGGCCGGAAAGCCGCTCTGCACGAATCCGCCTTACGGCTATCTGAAGGACCCGGAGGACAATATGCACTGGATCGTGGACGAGGAGGCCGCAAAGGTAGTGCAGACGATTTTCGATTTATGCATGAAGGGTTATGGTCCCTCACAGATCGCACAGGAACTGCATGAGCGGCAGATACCCGTTCCTACGGCACACTTGCAATCCATCGGAGTGAAAACACCCGGAAAAGTGCCGTATGACATCTATGCGTGGTCTCCTCGGTCTGTAGCGGATATTCTCGATAAACAGGAGTATCTGGGCCACACGGTGAATTTCAAGACCCACAAAAAATCCTTCAAAATCAAGAAGAAGATCAATAACGATCCTTCTGAATGGGCTGTGTTCGAGAACACCCACGAGGCCATTATCGAGCAAGGCGTCTTCGATGCCGTAAAACGCATACGTGACGGACGCAGACGGGTAGACCGCCTCGGTGCCATGCCGATGTTCTCCGGAATGCTTTTCTGCGCCGATTGCGGTGCGAAACTTTATCAGGTCCGGGGTAAAGGCTGGCCACACGAAAAAGAGTACTTCGTATGCGCCAGCTACCGGAAGATCAAAGGCGGCTGTAGTTCCCATCAGATCCGGAATGTGGTGATTGAGCAGCTTCTCCTCGATGACCTACAACGGGTCACGAATTATGCCCGGAACCACGAGGCCGAATTCATACAGCTGGTTACCAAGAGTTCCGAAAAGGCTCTCGAAAAGGAGATCAGGGACAGCCGCCGTGAGTATGAAGAGGCCAATGCCCGGATTACCAAGCTGGACACCCTGATTCAGCGGATTTACGAGGATAATGTGGAGGGCAAGATCAGCGATGATCGGTTTGCAAAAATGTCCGCTACATATGAGGCGGAGCAAGCTCAACTGACCGAACGGGCCGCCGAACTGGAAAAGCTCCTGTCCGATGCACGGCAGAAAGCCATCAACGCAGATTATTTCCTTTCGCTGGTACGCAAGTACACGGATATTCAGGAGCTGGACGCACAGATCATCCGGGAATTTGTGGAGAAGATTCTGGTCTTCAAACCCGAAAAGGTCAATGGCCGGAGGGTGCAGAGAATCCGTATTATCTACAATTGCATCGGGGCAATAGACATCCCCGGAAAGGACGAAAAAACGGCATAGCCGCATTTCACGACTATGCCGATTCTTTCAGGGAAAATCAAATCCCTAATGTAGGACCCCTTCGGACGTCTTTTTTTCTTAGTAGTAACGCTTATTGCGGTTCTTACGGGCAGCCTCGCTCTTCTTGTGGCGCTTGACGCT
>SFNZ01000152.1 GCA_004552615.1 Bacteroidales bacterium
TTCGAACCTCCATTTATCCGGTTTCCGGCCTTGTGGGAGGTACGCGACCTCCCTTCTGATGAAGAATTCTGACGTTGTGCTGTCGTGCGCATCACTGCGTTTGGTGCCAAGGGAGGGAATCGAACCCTCTGTCCCAAACCTCTCCCGCTGTGAGGTCATCCGCGCCCTTGCGGCCTTCCTTGGCAGGTACCGGCTGGACCTCACGGCCAAACCGGGCAATATGTTGTGTGTTTGTGCTTAATAGATGGTCTCCACCATCCTTTTTTGCACCCGGCACCCGCGCCAACAAGTACCGGGCTTCGAAGGGACTGCTCTGCGTGAAAGAGAAAATGATTCTGACCGACAATATAAGACTCCCCTTCGTGGCACGCACTCACTGCGTCAGCTATCCATGTCGCACCTCCCTGTCCTTGTCATCCAAGCAGTCAAGGCCAATCGCCAACGATACCATAAGGGCAATGACCCCCAAACCGCCCCATTTCAGGGCCAATACGCAGCCGAAACCGATTACGGCTATTCCGACCGCCTTTCTTGTTATCCTGTCGCTCTTGCTCATAATGCTGCCTCCAAACTTTTAACCTCGTGTTTCGAATTAATCCACTTGCTCAATATGCCCTTGGACAGATGGCATCCGTTCCTTGTGCTGAATCCATCAATCCCTGCGTCCATGTTCTCGTTGAACTCCTTGATAACCTCATCACGGCTCCTGCCCTTGGCAATCTGCCTCATCACCCACTGATAGCCTTTCGACCCAGCCTTCCAATCAGCAGCGGCCAGCACCTTCGTCTCCGCAGCGGCCATAATTGCTGCGCTCATATCCGAGCCTTTCTGCCGGCCAAAATGAGTTCTTATCTGCCCGGTATTGCTAATCCAGAACCCCTGCTCTTCAAGAATTTCCCTCCTTGCGCTCAACCCGGAGTTAATTCGCTGCGTGATGTTCTGCACCTCAATCTCAGCCGCCAGTGACAGGGCGAAAAGCAACGCCTTGCCCGCTATGCTCTCGTTCTCAATCTCGCTCCCGTCCTTGCACTGTATCAGCTTTATCCCCTTCTCGCAAGCCTCCGATACCGTCTGGAACAGGTCGTTCATGTTCCTACCCAGTCGGGAGAGCTCCGACACGTAAATGACATCGCCCTTGTCAATGCCCCTGCCCTGGAGGAACTTTCGCACGCAGTCCTGCTGTTGCAGGAACTGCTGCCTGTCTGTCGAGCATCTGTAATAAATCCTTTCCATAACTTTCAATCTCTTTTAGTCACATCCGCCAGCATTGCGATGGCGAACATCAATATTATCAGTACGCACATACAAATATAGCAATTTTTTGATTAATAGCAAAAAAAATCAAGAATTTTTGATGACCGAGAGGTCATCTATTCCGGGAATCAGGGCAAGACCTCCCCACGTGCCGTGGAGCTGGCCTATCGAGTCTATGTACTCTATCGTTCCTGTCCTGCCGTTATAGTCTCCTGAACGGATGTCCTTCAGGTCATCTATCCGGATGCGGTCTCCGATGTGGTATTCCTGTCTCATAATCCTTTTATTCTAATGATGTTCGATAATTTTATAAGGTCTATGACCATCATCCATAAGAACTCCGGCTCCTCCCTGAAAACATACTCCGCATCGAAGTCATAGTCAATAAGATGCAGGGAGTCAATTTCAGCAATGATTTCTACTCGCTCCTGATGATTAAATGCTACGCAGGCCATCCTCTCGGCTATTTTTAGGAATTTATCCCTTTTTAATTCAATCTGCTTCATAACTATAAATTTTTGGTTAAACTTTGCTCCCGGTGGCGGTGTTGCTCCACCTGAACCCTCAGGGGACCGGGATTGCGTCTCTATTTGGCCGTAAAATTGTCGCAGTCATAGTTATTCCACGGCAGCCGGATATGGTGATAATGACAGGTTCCCCGGACCATCTCGACCGCCTCGCCCCTGTAATTAAATCCCGTATCAGATCGGAAATACTTGCACCGCTTGCACATCCTCTCGTTGCAGGTTGCGTCCCTTAATCCGTTACTATATTCCATATTCATCCTCCTCGTCATTAGTCATTCTTGCCGGGTGATTCAGCGATATAAAGCCGTCATACGTTGCCAAAAACGGGCAGCCGAGGCCATATGTATTTGGTTCCAGTACAAGCTCATCCGTAATTTCCCCATCCTCTAACATTGTTTCAATATCATCCGCAGCCCTGCGGAGATATTCTATAAATTCTCTCGTAGTTCTCATTTTGCTATCTTTTGCGCTATCAATATACACATATACATAATTTGCGATTCGCTCATACCTTCGGCGAATTCAGCCTGAAATTCGGTATCGTGCTCCATTAAGTCGGCACATTTGCGCAGGCTCTGCGCAATTTCATTTACTGTCTTTTTCATATCTTTCTATTTTTTTGCCCCGGCTCCAGTTCGCCGGGGCGGTTCTATTCAGGCCATCTATTCTAAGCGTTCGCCCAGTATGACCACGTATGCAATTTTGATACGCCGTATCTCTTCAGATACGTGTCGAGTCTTTTTCTGAAGGCCTTCCGAACCCTGGCGAGCTCGGCCAGATACAGGCTGCGCTCCGTTTCCGTGGCTATCCTGATGGTATCCTCCCGGCACAGGTTCAGATATTCCGGACTGCCGAGGAAATACACACAAACCCGGCCCGGCCTATATTCGCCGGCATATTTCACTATGTACATATTCGCATTTTCGTCCGGTTCCGCGATTCTCTGCTGGTCCATATTCTCCCGGATGAAATAATCCCGCAGCAGGTTCTCGTCGCTGCCGAGCTCCTTATAAAATTCGTAGTCCGGCCCTTCGTCCCGGAAACAAAATTTAGTCTCAATCCTCGGACGGTCAAACAGCACAATCCCATCCGCCAATCTTACGGCGGATTCATAGGCCTTCATGATATAGTCCGGGTCCTGCTGCCCCTTCGCCCACTCCTCGAGCGTTTTCCGGCCCTCATTCGCCGCCGTTTCCGGCCGCCCGGCCTCCTCATAGTTGCCCGCTAAAAGGGCCTCTAATTCAGCCCGTTTTTTAGCCGGGAATATCCAGCCCGGGCCGCAGCTCAAACGTGGATTGAAACGGCCTCCAATCCGTTTTAGTTCGCCGGAAATTTGTTTGGTATCGCCAATAAGGGCCACGGCCTTCTCGGAGTAGTCCACTATCTGAAAATGACCCTGCGGCCCGGATTCGGATTCATTCAGGGCGCCCATGACGTCCTGCCACTCCTCCCGGCTGAGGGATTCCATACAGTCCAGACCGTCCGGGAAATCCTCGGAGTCCTGGATCATCCAACGTAAATTTTTGGGTCGTTCATAACTTTATAAATTTTTGGTAATTTGAGCCCTGCCCGGAGTCGCCTCCGGGAACGCCACACGGCCAGGGCTGGAAACTATGACAGCAGGTTTTTTTCAATCTCCTCCGGGGTCCGGTGCAGAAGGTCATCAAAACCGATATATTTCGATTCCTTAAGGGCCGGAGTCCCTTTTACAATATCTTTGCATATATCGCCTTCAGTGACCCCGCCGTAGCCGCGATTCCACGGCTCCCGCAGTTCCTGCTCAGTCTCCATGGCCCGGAAACAGTGGCGGCGCAAAAATGACGGATTGACGAGGATATAAGCCAGTTTCCGCAGGTCAATATATTGCCCCGGGTCCTTCACTTTCACAATGATATTATAACGTTCCGCGCCCTTTGTGGCAGAAAACATGACGGACAGCCCGGCCCGGTATCCGGCCTTCTCCATGGAGCCGATAACGGACAACAATTTAACAGACTCGTTTATTATCGTTTCTTCCGACACTCCACAATGAACCGTAAAATTATATACTATCGAAACGACCTTCGAGGACTGGACCCGGATCCGGTTCTGCCCTATCATTGAGACAGGGACCCCGCGCAGATAGTTCGGCACGTTCGGAGCGTATCCGACGACCGAATTAACCTGCCGGCGACGTATCTCGGTACCCTGTCCGGCGTTTTTACGGACTTTAACGGCCTGCATTTTTTCCAGGCTCCCGGAGTCGCCGTAATTCAACAAATGATCCGCGCTTTCATAGTCCGGGGTCCCGGTGAATGACTCGGACCCGGTAACGGAGGCCCGCTGCCACGAGTTCCCGAATAACGATCCGTTAAACGGCCCGGCCAGGGCGGCGGAAAACTCCGCCACGCTGTTATATATCCGGGTTATATCTTTAATTTTATTTCTCATGCTGCTATTGCTATTAAAGCGTTCATATACTTATTATTCTGTCCTGCGCTGCAGGCTCCGACTAACTGCCGGATGTCGTCGCGGTCCAT
>SFNZ01000077.1 GCA_004552615.1 Bacteroidales bacterium
AAAGCATGGCCGTACTCCGGCGTCCTTGGGGCAAGGTGGTATCTTTTGGTCAGATGGTTGGCAATGCCAACATCAAAATAGTAGAATCTGGAAGACTTGTATAGTTTCCTTTTGATGACTTTCCGGTATGCCGGAACTTCGAACCCCAGGAGCGTTTCAACCAGAATCTTATAGTAGGCTTTCACTGTATTGGCGGAGACTCCGCAATCGCTGGCAACATTTTCATAATTGAGGATTTCCCCATCCATGATGGCTGCCACTTCCATAAAGCGGATAAATTCATCTACATTCTGGACAAGCGACTCCTCGATGATTTCCTCTTTAAGGTACAGGTCAACGTAGGCCCTCATGCGGTTCTGCGCATTGGCGACCATATAATGACGGGGAATCATTCCATTCTGGACTGCACGGTCCAAATCATAATCAGGAATCTCCGCACTTACCAACGGGAAAAGAGTCTCAGGAATGGCACGGCCACCTAGATTGTTTGCGCCGATCCTCTTGATTTTACGGGCACTTGATCCGCTAAGGATGAACCACAGGCCTTTCTCCACCATTAACCAATGCACCTCATCCAGAAGGTCCGGGATCTTCTGGATCTCATCAACAATGACAAGTGTCTCGGGAGGATAACGGAGAAGGCTCTCCCTGAATTCCTCTGGATGTTGTTTGAAACGATTTCTTATATCGGATTTGAGCAGGTCAATGTAAATTGCTTTGGGAAAACGCTCTTTCAAAAGAGTTGATTTCCCTACCTGGCGGCCTCCAAACAGGAACATTGCCTCGTCCAGGCGGTTCTCTATATCAAATATCCTATGGTACATAATAAACTGAAATTTCCTCAACCTAATTGCGGATATTTCCGGAAAATCCGCAACGTTACTGCGAATATAATAAAGTTTATCTTAATAGAAAAATCTTTGTATGGAGAAGAGGGACGAGATTAAGTCCGGGGACGGACTTTTTCTCTGCTCCTTGCCGGAGGGGCCCTTGCATATTACGAAGCTGCCGGAAGGCGGCTTCAATGTAATAACCCGCGCCTGCAAGCGAGCTTGCGATGGGGATGGATAAGGGAGGACGAGATTAAGTCCGGGGACGGACTTTTTCTCTACTCCTTGCCGGAGGGGCCCTTGCATATTACGAAGCTGCCGGAATCGGCGGCTTCAATGTAATAACCCGCGCCTGCAAGCGAGCTTGCGACGCGGGTTATTACATTGAAGCTCAGCGCTGCGCGCTGAGCTTCGTAATATGCGGAGAGGACGAGATTCGAACTCGTGATACGCGTATTTGCGTATGACGGTTTAGCAAACCGTTGGTTTCAGCCACTCACCCACCTCTCCGGAACCGTTCTCCGGCGACAGGCATGATACCGATCCGCCAAATAGGAATGCAAATATAAAACGAATTTTCAACAAACGCAAAATTTGGACAGTAAAAATGCTATTATCTTTCCTCCTGCAGCCCCAGCTCGTCGATGATGCGGTGCATGCCGGCGTATTTGTCGAGGGTCCAGAGGATGTAGCGGATGTCGACGCAGACGCATTTGTTGTAGCCGGGGGTGTAATACAGGTCACTGGCGAGCGACTCCTTGTTGCCGTCAAAAGCAAGACCGAGGAGACGGCCATGTGCATCGAGAACGGGGCTTCCGGAATTACCGCCGGTTATATCATTGTCCGTCAGGAAATTGACAGGGAGCTTTCCGGACGGGGCCCCGTCTATATGACATCTGTCATGCAGAAGCCCGGCATTGCCTTGACAACCATCACTGTCTCCCCGGTGTTCAGGATTTCCGGCGTGTCTCCCTCTGCGCAGGCCGTCAGGACGAATGCCCCGGCCACGCCCAGGAGATTCTCCACGGGAAGCTGAAGCGGACCAACGGCCCCAGTCCCCTTTCCTCAACAGGCCCATGAACTCGTCGGAAGGCCTGTAGTCCCGGTCTGACGGACTGTATTTCTCCTCGATTCCCGCAGTGGAAGTCTGCCAGGAACAGTCCACGCCGTCCCGAGGGGAAAGCGCCCCGACAGTTCCATATGAGATTCGCATCGTGGAATTGGCATCAGGGTACTGGGGAGTCCCTTTCTCCGCCCTCATTTCATACAAAGCCCGGGTATAATTATTCTGCAGGTCCAGAATCCGTGAACGGTATTCCTGATTGTGGTCTCGCTTGTTGAACGCCAGGATTCCCACATCCATCAGCAGCCTGCGCAGTCGGTCATCCTGGAATTGCTCCCCGGCAGTGAACCTGGCGGCATTCTCAGGCGAAGACACGAACGTCCCCTCCCAGACATAGTCGCACATGGCATCGAAATCCTGCCCGAACATGGAAAGAAGCTCTTTCTGGTAAGGCCCGAAATAGGAAGAATCCACATTGGTGAAATACCCTTCCATCGCATGGCGGAGCAATTCCTTTTCAACCCTCGGATCGGTCTCCTCCATCCCTTTGTCGAGAAAAGACTTCATCGAATCGAACCCGTTACGCGTGGAGTTCATCCTCATTATTGTACGGCCGATGATGGTCCCGCGGAACAATGCCTCCCGGAAATACGCCTTGTTCAGCTCCACCTCCTCCGATGCGGCATAATTCTCCTTCAGTTCATTCAGGAGACTCCCCCACTTCGCAACTCTCTCAGGTGACGCCTCTATCCACTCGCTCAGTTCCCTTTCCTCGGCAGCCTTCGCCTCCACAGCCTTGAAACGCCTCAGGCACGCCTCCTCGCCTTCCTGCATTTCCCCTGCATTGCTCAGCCCGAAGAAAATGTCAGAATACTTCAGCCAGATATCCGGATCCGAGTCCATCCACTTCTTCATTATAGCCATCTGCCTGATACGCACGCTGTTGGCAACAGGCAGCACTACCCTCTCCTCATAATCAGTCTCCATCGATGAAGAATACCGGTTCGTACGCCCCGGATAGCCGATCACCATGGTGAAATCCCCCGGACTGTAGCCTTCTGTGGATATCTCAAGCTTCCTGACCGGCTTCAGAGGTACATTGTCCGAAGAATACTCCGCAGGAGAACCGTCCGGAGCAGTATAAATCCGGTACATGGCGAAATCACATTTCTGCTGAGGCCATTCCCAATTGTCCACATCCCCGCCGAAAGCAGCCACGCTCACCGGTGGTGCTGCCACAAGCCGCAGATCCTGATATACCTCATACAGGGAAAGATAATACTTTTTTCCGCTCCACATCGAGTTCAGATAAGCCTCCAGTCCGGTCTCTTCCCCGTACTTCTTCTCGATGATATAACTGAGCTTACGCATGCCGAACGGCTTTCCCTCCGCCCTCAACTCGTCCTTGAGAACCTCCACCTCGGCAGTCACATCCAGCACACGCTTCAGGAAAAACGCCTCCTTGCCCGGTACCGGTTTCTCCTGGTCCTGCAGTACGGCCCAATATCCCTCCTCAAGATAATTGTGCTCCGGCGTGCTCATCGCGAAAATGTCCGCGTAAGCGCAATGATGATTCGTAATCATCAGGCCCTCATCGGAAATGATGCTGGCGGTACAATAGAAACCCAGCGACACGATGGCATCGGTCACGGATGCACCCGGAGCATCGGCATTGTAAATCTCCCCGGCGGAAAGCCGAAGTCCGCGGTCCTGCATCTTCTTCTCCAATGCCGAATTGATGTCCTGAATCAGCCACATTCCCTCATCCGCACGGGCAGAAAGACTGACTGTCAGTATCATCAACAATATGATAGAAAGATATTTACGCATACACTGCATATTTATCGCAAACTATTCAAGTGCCAGGTCATGCTCCAGCGCGGAGCTTTCGAACGGAACCTCCTTTCCAGGAGTGGAGAACTTGAACCTCGCACTCTCCTCACGGACATCGTCAGCCTTGTAGGTAATGGTCCATGTCTCCATATTGATGAGTTCCCAGATCTTGTCCGCTGTCATCGGAGCGGCATAACGTATCATTATCGCCGGAGTCAGGTCCTTGTCGAGATTCGTATATATGCCGATGATTCCCTCGTGACGGGACAGGTGATTCGAAAGGAACGGCATGTTCCTCAGCACTATAGGCTTCTCGTAATTCGCATCAGGAATCTCGTACACGAACTGCGGACTCCCCTCGAACTCCTCCATCCTCTTCTTGAACTGCGCCTTGAACGGAGTGAACAGCCTGCGTATCAGCCACTCGGTGGACACGTAGCTTTCGCCCTCCTCCAAGGACACGAACTTGTAGTTCACAGGAGTGATTTTCGTACCACCGCCATGCACAGGCATCTCGAGTTCCTTCTTGTTCACGACCTCCTTGAACCAATCCTTGTCCAGTTCCTCGGACGGGTCCATATAGACCCTTACGATGAGAGGACATGCAAACTCCGACTCGAGCCCGTATATCTTCCTGCCTGTCAGACGCATCTGCAGACCGAGATAGTTCAGATCCAGCTTGTCGTACATGTTCTCCGTACGTATCGTTACCACCTTGATACTGTCAACTGCTTGAGGATCAGGAGTATTGACCCTGAACTTGGACGGAGTGAACACGCTCTCCTGCACCTTCTCCGGAGTCGTCACGGCCGGGTCATAGGTAATCACGACGCGATGATGCGCCACGAAAGTCTTGACTCCATGAACACCCGGGATCTTCTCGAGTTTGGCCTTGAACGCCATCGAACTGCCGTAGCATTTCACGGAACGCAGGTTTTCCATCTCCATCGTCCTGAGGGTAGCCGGGTCCACCAACTGCTTCACCGTGCCGTCCTCGAGAGTCTCCTCGACACCCCAGGTCACATTGATTGTAGGAAGTTCCACCCTGCTGCCGAAATGAATTCCGAGAGCCACGAGCAGGACAGCGAGCAATGCAGGCAGCACTTTCATGAAACAGCTCGGCTTATGCTTGCGGCATATTCCCGTATGAATCGCCTTCGTCGGGCACGAAGCTACACATTCACCGCAGAGAGTGCAGTCTACAGCACGGAGAGGCCCTCCCTGGGCCCTGGCAACGTCAATACCGAACGGGCAGGCAGCGGTGCAATGACCGCAATGAATGCAGCTGTCGCAATTCTTGATAATATGTACAATCTGATATTTCGGCTTCCCGCAGATAATCTCGAGCAGATATCCCGCAAGGCAGAACAGGGCGAGAAGCACCCACCAAGGGACATTCACCCCAAGAAGTCCGAGCACATAATACAATGCGAAGATGGCCACAATCCATATCCAGAACTTCAGCGAATTGGAAATTGCCCCGAGAGGGCATAAATACTTGCACCAGAACGACTTCATGAAGAATCCAAAGACTGTCACCAAGGCCACCGTGACAATGGACATCCACAGTGTGATCTCCCCCTTGAAGCCCGTTGCCACAGCATAATAAGGGTCAAGATTCTTGCAGAACAGCTCGCTTGCCGTGGCCGTCATGTAGAAGACCCAGAAAAGGACCGCGTATTTGACAATCCTCAGGAGCTTGTCTGCCACCGAGCCGTTCCTGATTTCTATCCCCTTTATACCTAATGCCTTGCGGAGCTTCACAAGAAGATCCTGCACTGTCCCGAGAGGACAGATGTAGCCACAGAACAATTTACTGAACAGGACCACCGAAGCAGCAAGTACGATTCCCATCATTATCTGCATCATGGTCATGCTGCAAGGCAGCGACCCGTTCACAAAAAAGGTGGTCAGAGCCTGAAGTCCGCCCATAGGGCAATGCGCTTCGGGATTTGCCGGCTCGTCCCCGGAAATCACTCCCGTCAGGAAAAGCACCAGGGCCACAAGCACGCCCCACTGCAGCAGGTACTTTGGCCAGTTTGTCAAGATAGTCGGTTTCTTCGCCATAATAAATTAGTCCTTATTGGTTCATACCTTGCAATAATAGTCATTTTTTCTGAAAAATGACATTCAGTTCTTCTCCCGGTAAACGCTGACAAACCTGTCCCCGGTAGCGAGCCTGCGCGCAATCTTCCGGATATCAGACGGTTTCAGGGAATGAATTATTCCCTCATAATCATCCGGCTTCCGGATACCGTACCTCACATATTGCTCTATGTCATACAGCCTTGAATACAGGGAACGGACTGAAGCCTCCTCCTGCTCCCTGTGCCTCTTGACAAGATACCTCACGGCCTTTTCGAACTCCTCGTCCGAAGGATCGTTCCGGCTGATATCGTCAATCACGGTCTCCACGTCACCTATGAGAATATCCGTCATGGCCGGACGCGTCTTGAACGCCACCTCCGACTCCACAAGTCCCGTCTCTGAAGAAGAACCCGGATTGTTGAATCCCTTGTGCGGGAAGGCAGTATTGAACCTCTGTGAATAGAATGACACATGGTATGTTCCGCCTCTCTCCTCCCGGATGAGATTCAGATATCTGTCGGACATTATATAATCCAGGATGTCCAGGGCAATGTCGTTGCGGTGATTTGCAGGTATCTGAGCCTTGAAATCATAAGCTACCGACGTCTTCGGCTCCCCTGATACCACGAATACCGTATCCACGACCACCTTTCCCTTGTACCGTGGCACGGAAGGGCGTACGAATGACCTCACGGCAGGATTGCCGGCAGGACACAGCGAGGCAATATATTTCTCCACGAGCGGCTTGATAACCTCCTTGCCAGAAGAGGAACAGATATAAACCGACATATTGGAGAAATCCCCGAAGGCGTTCCCGAACACACGGGATATAAAAGGCAGGTCAAGCACTGCAATAGCGGCGGAATCCGGATCCTCCCGCCAAGGATCATCTCCCAGTCGAGCCCTCTGGGACATTTCCTCGAACTTCTTTTTGTCCGAAGCATTCGAAGACTTGTTGGAATTATTGAGTTTCCTGAATCTCGACAACGTTTCCTGCGATCCGAAATACGGCTCAGCCAGCTGGAGATGCAACATCCTGAAAGCCGTCTCGATTTCCTTAGCACCGGCCGATACCGAGACACTGGCCGATTTCCGCCCGATGTCCAGGCCGACATTCACTCCGCCATATTCCGGAGTGCTCCTTATCTCCGACCTTGCGAGTCCCCTGAATCCTGCCTCACGCTTCAAATATGAGATAGCGGCCTTGGATTCCATGATACTGTCCTGAGGGCATGCCCCGAAACCGGTGTCGAAGAATACATGCATCATCAGCTTGGTCGCCGACTGCACGTCCCCGGCTCCGGACCAATATACGTCGGCCCCGTTGTCGAGATGCCAGACCTCCCCGTCAAAGCCCTTTGCCGGCGCGCAAGAAACAATCCGTCCAGGCTTTGCTGACAAAGATGTATCCACCTGACTGTAAACCACATAGTCAGGTTCAAGTTCCTCGTTCCGGACGGATGCAATAACAGCCCTCATACTGTCCGCAGACGGAAGAATGGATGCTTTGGACTCGTTGATGCTGTAGGAATATATCCGTTCGCTCCCGGTGAACATATCCCGAATATATCTTTCTATTTCCTCCTTGGTGATGGTCTCAGCCGCAGATGCCTGGATGGCACGCAGTTCATCCGGCCTGATGCACGGGAATCCGGAGAGGAAATTCTGTTTGCAGACATTCACCAGCATCTCGTTCGTTATATCCTCAGGATACATTTCCTCATAAAGATGCATCTTCTTGGAAACTTCGAAGAGAGCATGACGGAACTCGTCATCGGAAATCCCGTGTCGTACCACCCTGCCGATTTCCCTTTCGTAAAATGCCAGTGCTTCCAGAAGCAGGTCCTCCTTCTTCGGGGACATGGTGAACAGGGAAATATAATAATCCGGCGCATACTGATTCGTTACGAGTACCGAAGACTTCAGCGGAGAATCCGCAGCCTTGGACTCCTTGGAGAAACGGGCTTCAACGATTGCAGTGGCCACCTGACGGGCAATATTGTCCCTGTAGAACCCAACAGTATTCCTGTTCTCCCTTGCCGGATAACGCTGTTTGTGGATTACCTTGAGAGTATAATATTTGATTTCCGGGTCCACCATGTTCTCGAACAAAGGTTCGAGCAAAGGAGTCGGTCCATAGACTTCCTTCGGTGCAGGATTGACCGGAGCGGGAATGTCTGAGAACATTCTGGCCACACGACTCTCCATCTCCTCCGGATTGAAATCGCCCACAATGATAATCGCCTGAAGGTCAGGCCTGTACCATTTGTGATAGAAGTCCAGGATTTCCTGCCGCTTGAAGCCGTTGATGACATCCAGAGTCCCTATCACGAATCTTTTCTCCTGCTTTCCTCCCTTGAAAATCAACTTGTTCTGGCGCGTTGCCATACGAGAACGCTGGTCATCCCTGCGGCGCCACTCCTCGCTGATGACTCCCCTTTCGGCATCCAGTGCATCCTGCTCGCAGGAAATGTCGCAGGACCAGTCGTGCAGGACCATCAGAACGGAATCCACGAAAGACTCCCTTACCAGCGGGATGGAGGAAAGATTGTACACCGTCTCGGTGCGGGCGGTGTAGGCATTCACGTTGTAGCCGAAACGTACTCCTTCCTTCGCGAGGAAGCCGAGCAGTTCCTTGTCAGGATAATGCTTCGTGCCGTTGAAGGCCATGTGCTCCAGAAAATGCGCGAGCCCGTCCTGGTTGTCCTCCTCCTGCAAAGCTCCCACATTGTGTACTATATAGAAATCCGCACAGCCCTCGGGATTGGCGTTGCGGAGAATATAGTAGGTCATTCCGTTGTCGAGCCTGCCTACCTTGAAATCACTGTCATCAGCGATATGTCCGTCCGGTACACCTGCCACAAGCGGCAGGGCGGAGAAGGCCATGACCATCAGGGCCATCAATCTTTTAATTGTACTTTTCATACTATCAAAAATTTTTACATTTATAAAAATTTTATGAGAGTATGATAGCCGTTCGCTATCGCTCACTCTCACGATGAAAATCATTTGATATCGCCCTTGGGCGAAAATATATCAAAGATTTTCATGTTCGGTTTCATATCCGCAGTCCCGGACAATGATACATAACCCGCAATGTTCTTGTTGAACTCCCGCATATATTTGAATATCAGTCTATTGACAGCCCCTGTGGCAACACGGTATTCATAATCCCTGTCCAGATACGTGTCCTGGACTGCAGGTTTGGATGAAGTGGAACTTGCTATGGTATAGTCCTCGTTCTTCGTCCCCGAACCGGACCTCAGGCGTACGTCAAGCCCGAGCCCGTAAATATTCTTGCCCCTGATTATGTTCCTGTACACGTTCATATCCAAGGCATAAGTGAGGAGGTCCTGATCCCTGCAGAAAGGATAAACCGTGGCCGTCTGTGTCCTGTTGAACAGAGTAATGGCAGAACCGAATTCCCACACCGGCAATTTGCCTTCAGTACCGGCATATCCGGTATAGGAAACCGACGCATTTACATCCTGCCTGTCGAGGACCTCGTTCTTGCCACCGTATTCCACTTTGGTGCTCTCTCCTGGCACATAATTCTCCTTGAACACGTTCTTGTCATTGCCAATGGTCTCATATCCGGCGTCAATACCTATCCTGTGAAGCACTCGCCTGCCGTGTATGAGGTATGTGCCCGAATACTTGAATACCATCCCGCCGTGCTCCGTGAACACAGGAGTCGTGGATGTTCGCTTGCCATAATAACCTTCCCTGTACAGGACAGTGATTTCATTGAAGAAATCATTATTCCCGGAGAAATCCAGTTGCAGGGAACCTCCGTAATAATGGTTCACGAGAAGTCTGTGGGACTTGAGCAGGAGGAATCCGCTGAGATTATTTAGAAGTTCCCTCGTTCCGAAATATCCGCCATAATCCACCAACGAATAATACTGCTTGTCCGTAGTCCCGTAAATACCGGCCTCGACAGCCTCTATCTTCTTGGTATATATAGCATTGATTCCGGCAGTGAATTTATCGGAAGCCTGCCATGCCGCCCCTGCACCGAGGTCGAGATTCATCACGGAATTGGAAAATCTCGGGTCC
>SFNZ01000078.1 GCA_004552615.1 Bacteroidales bacterium
CTGAAAGAAATGGACAAAAGACGAATCTCAGAAGAGAGGTTCCTGCCGTTCCTTTACGAAATCATAGAAAGCAACAAAGACGAGAGACCGCGGGAAGAAATCGACGCGGATCCGTTCGGCGAGAGAGGGACGGGACTCGGCTCGCAGATCAATCAGCTCCACCAGATAGCCCTGTTGGATCCGATGGATCATGACCTGAAAAGCATATGCAGAGACTATATCCGATACAACGACGACATCCTGATGCTGAGCCACGACAGGCAGATGATCGAAAGAGCTAGAAATGTAGCAAAAGACCATCTGGCAAAGCTCGGGCTGATCATGACGGACAAAGCTGGAATATTCAAAGCAGAAAACGGATTCTATTTTCTGCGGAAGAGATTCATCATGAAGCGGTCCGGTAAGATCATAATCAGACTCCACAGCAAAGCACTGGCAGAAGAAAGAAACACACTGCGAGGGCTGAAGCGGTGCATTGATTATGGCCTCAGAACAATGGAAGATGTCAGACACCATTACCAAAGCTGGATAGCGAATGCGGAATACGCAGGAGACGCACCGATCAGAGCGATGGACAAATTCTATGCGCAGCTGTTCCGGGAGCGTCCGCAGTACAAGAGAAAGAAGAGGTATCTATATGGCAATAATCCAGAGACCAGAAGAAAGGCTCGCAAAAGCAGAACGCGAAAACAAGATGCTAAAGAAAGAGAATGCAGATCTGAAAGCGAAGATCGATTATGTGGCGATCTTAGACTATCCGGAGATGCTGGAGGAAGAAGAGGAGGCGCAGAATGATTAACGTATACGAGAGAGCGAAGGAACTGTATCCGGATCCATGGAATAAGGCGATGCTGAAGAGGCTCGTAAGAAACGGATCACTGACAGGAGAGCAGTACGAGGAAATTACCGGAGAAAAATATGATGGATGATCTACTGCAGATAATTGAGGAACAGGCTGATGTGATCATGCGGCAGTCAGAGCGCATCCTGAAACTGACCACATTACTTTTAGAGAAGTGCGAAGTGACACAGGCAGAACTGGACTCGATTATTGAAAACGAAAGACATGGAGAAGAGTGATGTGTATGGAAAATATAACTATAGGGCAGGTGGCCGCAGCGGTCGCCTTTTTAGTTGCTCTGGGCGTCGGATTTAAGACTATCAAAGGCTGGACGGTGGCCGCGATCAAGGCGGCTGTTAAGGAAGAACTCGGGCAGCTCTCCGGAGAGATTAAGGAACTGCACACAGAGTTGAAAAAAGAAGATAAAGAGAAAACTAAAAATTTTCTCGTGGCCAGGCTCGACGAACTCGAAAAAGGAGAAACCTGGTCTGATGTGGAGCGTCAGAGGTTTTTTGAACAGTACGATCACTATACGAATGACCTGAATGGAAACACATACATCAAGACGGCTGTAAAAAAATACGAAGACGAAGGAAAGATATGGAGGCAATAATATGGAACTATCTGTAATTGATGCGATGGTGATCCCTGTGATCACAGTAGCATGTCTATGCATAGGCTATGTAATGAAAAGGTGGCTGCCGACGGACAACAAGTGGATTCCCACGGTGCTCCTCGTACTGGGCGCTGTATCCGGGCTGATCCTGTTCGGCGCCGACTACGAGGGAATCGTAAAAGGCATGATGAGCGGCCTCGCGGCTGTGGGATTGCACCAGGCGTTCTGCCAGCACATGAAGCTGCCAATGGGAGACGATGAGATCTATTCGATGGGAGCAGGAGATCTGATGGATGAGAATACAAAGGGCGAAGACGAAACAGGCACGCCGGAAGCAGAACGGAAGAAGGTGAAAAAATGAGTAACAGCAGCCTCGTCACTTATAAGAAGATTGTCAGCAACAAAACCCCAGGCCGCGGAGGCAAGAAGATCGACAAGATATTCCTGCACCATATGGCCGGGAGCCTGACGGTAAAACAGTGCGGAAACGTGTTTGCAACGAGAGCAGCGTCAGCACATTACGGCGTGAACGGGTCACAGATCGGCCAGTATGTCGACGAAAAAGATACTGCGTGGCACTGCGGAAATTTTGCATACAATCAGCGCAGCATCGGAATCGAGCTCGCCAATGACGGAGGAGCCTCAGCAAAATGGCACGTCTCAGACAAAACGATTGCAACAGCGATCAAGTTGATCGCGGACATCTGCAAGAGAAATGGAATCGAGAAGCTGAAATTCACGGGAAATCTCTCCGGGAATCTGTGCATGCATTGCTATTGCGCATCGACAGCATGCCCTGGGCCGTACATGAAAACGAAATTCAAGTACATCGCCAAGAAAGTGAACGCTCTCCTGGATGGATTGAAGAACGAATGGCTAGATCACAAGACTCCGTTCAAGGTCAAAGTGGCAGCGAAGGACCTGTACATCAGAGCCGGTGCCGGCACGAGTTACAAGAAAGTCAAAGAGAATGGAAGCTATTATATCAAGCCTGGGGTTTACACAATCATCGCCGTCAAAGAAGGCGGAGATTATGCCTGGGGAAAACTAAAGAGCAGCACAGAAAAGAAGCCGAAGTGGATCGCGCTCGACTACACGACATTTATAGGATAAGTAAAAGCCCCGGACTGTACGAAAACGTAGGGGTCCGGGGCGTTTTTTATATCACGCTGCATATTCGATGACGAGCACAGCTGCAGTGCCGCAGATGAGGGTTCGACCGGATGATAAACTGCTCCACCAATCAGAGTTCTGGTCGAACTCAATAAGATCCTCTAGTTCCAACGGATCCACACCGGTGAGGTTGAGCTCTACGAGGATCTTTTCGTTTGTCTTCACGACCTTCCGGACAAAAGCGTCAAGGATCCTCTCCACCATCCTGTCTGAGTTATCAAAATCGAATCCTTCCAGAAATACCTGAAGACCCTCTCGGAATGCCTCACGGCTGAATGAAGAGGGGCTCTTTTTATTTTTTGATAATGAGATATCAGTGCGTATGGCCTGACGCTCCTCCTCCAGCGCATCCAGCTTCTGCAGAAGCGCCTCTGATCCAGGACGTTTTTCCAGACTATAAACAATGGCGTCGATGGACTTTTCGATTCTGGCCAGCTTTTTTTCAGGGTCGCTCGGCTCGCCAGGCTGTTCCTTCTCTCGTTCGAGATAAACACGGTATATTTTGTCCGTGACCATGTCGAGCATGGCAGGATCACGCATGGCAGCTGCGACCTCGTCGGCGATGAACGCCTCGAACCGTCTGGCGGGGACATTCTTCACATCACAGTCTTTTCCGGTGCATTTATAGTACAAATGTTTCGCACCTGTTTTGCTAGTGCCAGAAATTCCTTTATAGTTGGATCCGCATAGACCGCAGAACAGCTTCCCAGATAAATAGTATTCAGCGCTCTTCACATGAGTAGGGTGATCCTTTTTGATTTTCTCCTGAACCATATAGAACAGATCCTCCGGAACAATGACGGGCATCCCGCCCTCAATGACGACATCAGAATATTTATATTCGCCTATATAACGACGACTGGTGAGCATCCGCCGGACCGCAGTGCAGTTAAAGGCATTTCCCTTCCCGGTCAGGACGCCGTGATCGGCGAGATATCTGCTGATATCCGCATATGTGCATCCGTCGAGGCACATTTCGAAGGAATGGAAAACGTGAGGAGCGACCTCTGGATCGATCTCATATCTGCGATCCGCTCCGACCTTGTATCCGATCGGAGGCGTGGAGCCTGTCGCCTTGCACTTCTTCGCTGTGTCGTGCATCCCGCGTCTGATTTTCCGCGAGAGCTCTTCGGAGTAATACTGAGCCCAGCCCTCCATGAGAGCCTCCAGAAGAATCCCCTCGGGTCCTTCCGGAATATTCTCTGCAGCATATCTGATATCGATGCCGAGATCCTTCAGCTGCTTCTTGTAAACGACGGAGTCGTATTTGCTACGGCTGAAGCGGTCAGTAGTATAGACTACGACAGTGTCAAATTTATCGGACTCTGCGTCGCTGATCATACGCTGAAACTCAGGACGGCGATCTGTCCTGCCGGTGATATGCCGGTCGGCATAGACATCGACCAGCTGCATCCTATTCTGTTTTATGTATCTTTTACACTCTCGGACCTGGCCTTCGATAGACTGGTCTGTCTGGCCGGACCCGGCAGAGTATCGTGCATAGATAACAGCCCTTTTCATTATTACATCTCCGGATTAACCCACACGAGCCGCAGGCTCGGCTTTTTTATATTTGTCAGTGAGCAGAAGACCTTTGATAATACCGAGAGCCTGGCCACGGTCATATTCATCGAGCTGCCGAAAGGCGATAAGCAAAGCGGATTCATCATCGGATAGAACAGGGCCGGAAAATGAATTTGAAGCGGATTCGCCGCGGCTCCATAAATACTCAGGAGAGACGTCGAGGTATTCTGCAATTTTAACGAGACGCTCATATGGGAAAGAACTGTCGCGAGATGTGCCGATATATCCGTTAGAAAAACCGAGATCACGTTCGATTTTTGCGGCCGAGGTGCCTTTTTCTTTAGCTATCGTTTTTATAAAATCTCCAACTGTCATAAAAAATCTCCTATTTATTTGCAACAAAATAGAAAATTGCCTATTGACAGAATAGAACGCAACCTATAAAATAATTAACGAATAGAAAATACTCTATTCGCCAACGGGCATTTTCTAATAATGGTGTGTGGTAGCTCTTATTTTAGATTATGTCCGAAAGAAAATCAACACAATTTCGATAAATAACTAAAAGGAGGAAACAATGATCTACGAGAGAATCAAGGGGCTTGGAAATGGTGTGATCGGTGGATGGAGAACCGCATCTCCGAGCGCGAGGAAGCTGGAGGCTGTCGCGGACGAGCTTGGCCTGTCCGTGGACTACCTCCTGAAGGGCGATCAGGCTATGGCGACCGCGTGAAGCGGAGAAAGGGAGGCGAGCAATGAAAAAAGAAATCACAATCGAGGATAAAGTGGTCGAAATGTTCGCCATGAACAGGCTGCTCGATTATGTGCTGGCCACGATGGAGGAAATGCAGAGGAGGAAAGATGATGAAGAGACACAGAATCAGGAAACACAGCCCGCTTGATATCATGATCAAGCTGATGGCAGCGTGTGGATTCATCTTAGTAGTCGGATCAGTCGGCTACGACGAAATGATGACGGAGATACATGTGCATTATCCGCTTGTATTAACGGTCGCAAAGGCATTCGCGGGTTTTGCGTTGATGACGCCATGGTGTCTGATTCAGTTAGCGGAGCAGAACGATGAAGCGACGAAATAAGAAGATTCCGGGAGACAAGCCGCAGTGGATCGTTATGGAGGAAGAGGACATCGAGAACGAACGAAACAGGCGAATCAGTCTCCAGTTGGTCGGCAGGATGACGCCGGGCAGGGAGTACATCGTCGAGAAGATGAGGGAGGTTTATTCGAGATATGGAAAACAATTTCACGAAACATGACATCTGCAGAGCACTTCTACCGGTGCTGAGGATGACAAGGGCGCTCCGTGATCTGAAGGACCTGGAATATCACGTCGATACTGAAGAAGTCCACGCTGTATTCAGAGGCGGCTATACGAAGAAAATCAACGTCGCGTGCGATTCAGGGCTGGCGATGATCAAAGACATTATGAACAATATCGAGCTATAAAAAATGGGAAAGCAAAGACAATTCGTGATTGAAAGATACAAGTGCACGAAGTGCGGACAGGAAATGACGGTTCCGCGGGCGATGGGAAAAAGACGTCCGCGTGGGCATATAAAGCACATGTACTGCATTCGATGCAAGAAGGTGCAGCCATTCATTTTATAAGGAGGAAACCATGGCGAAGAACGTACAAGATCTGCTGGGAGTCTGCCAAGGCTGCGGACAGACCATGATGGTGGTGGCAACTAGCCAGGAACAGGCAGACGAGATCGCAACAGAAAAGTGTGACTGCCCGGCAGGAGAGATGCTCAGAAAAAAGAAGGAACTGGACGAGAGGCTTGGAGAACTGATAGGAGAGGAAGCTCCTCAATACGGATGGGACGCAACAACTCCGGAGATTTTCGAAGCGATCAGGCAGATCGGTCACATAGTATCGGAAGGAAAAATCGAGAGTGTCGGCATCCGCATCGATAAGACGAGTCTGCGAATCGCGAACAGAGGCGGAAAGATTGTGATTGAACGATCCAAGACCGTGAAGCAAGGGGGGTCTATAGATAAATGACGAGAAATCTGGAACGAGAAAGAGAGGAACATATGCAGAAGTACGGCTCGATGCTGTTCTGCCCGGAAAGGGAGACGCTCTGTTTTTATATGGACGGCATGTGGGTAACCGGCTGCGAGAGAGATGGATGCATATTGGATGATCCGGAATATCAGAAGCAGCAGGAAGTAATACGCAAAAATCGGGAGGATTCATTCAGGCGTCAGGTCGAAGCTGAACGCAAAGAACTTGAGGCGGCCAAAATGAACGCCGAGAAAGAAAAACGCGAGAAATTCATCGCAGAGAAGATGAAGGTGATCCACAGGATCGAGGAGATGTCAAGAGAGGCATACAGAAGCAATCGGCCGAGAAGAGGCGATGAGTTGTTCGAAAAGGCGAGATTCATGAGGAATGAGCTGAAGGAGCAGACAAATCAATAATCGTTGAGTTAGTACAAGGAGGCGAATGATGAGTACAAAGACAGATGAAGCGGTCAGAATGCTGACTGAGCAATGCAAGGACAAAGACTACCTGATTCCGTTCGAGGAATATCTGACAGGAATCATGACAGACGACATTGCGGACAAGGTCCTGGCAGACGGAAAGAGTCTGCAGGGCTGTTTTGATCACATGAAATCAATAGCGCAGAAAAGGAAGACTGGAAACTTCGCATATATTCCTCCAGAGGAAGGATATGAGATCATCCGGGATTATTACGGAATCAGCATCTCGAAGAGAGAACCAAGGAAGCACGACAGGGCGAATGTGCTGGATCTGTTCTGAGGAGGTGCACAATGGACGACGACAGAAGGTGGAAAATCCGCCCGCCGAAAGGCCTGGCGGAATACATTCTGAGGCATTGTCAGGACCAGAACTATCTTATTTTTTCAGAGAAGATTGGAACGGCAGTATGCACATGCTGCAACGAAGAATTCAGCATGGAACAGGAAGGAATTTACCTGACACATTCAAGAGGAGCAGAACTCACGACATTCTGCCCGAGATGCGGAGCGAAAGTCATTCCGAAGAATGTGAGATACGGCAGGAAATCACTCCGGGACGAAGGCCGGATCATATGGTTCCGGAAGCATGGAGCGGCGACATTCATGGAGATGGACAAGTTCATAATCGATTATCAGGACCCGCACCCGTCTATCTGGACGGCACCGGTGCAGCAGATAAGACTGTCGGCAAACAGCCAGGTTCGAATGGATTGGCAAGACGCATGCTGGACTCCTCCATACTGGCATAGCGTTGGCAACATAAGAGTGAAGCATCCAAGAACAAGTATGTGGGGAGCAAGTCAGGAACATACACACATTATGTGGGAGTCGCTCAAAAATGTCGGGACGGACCTCAGATACGCGAACCTTGATCCGGAACGGTTCAAAGATGGATGGTGGGATGAATACGACACGTCGAAGAGGCTCATCGCATACATGTCAGAATTCCTGAAATACCCTGCGATCGAACTCCTGGAGAAGGCCGGATTCGAAACGTTGGTCATGCACAGAGCAACCGGAGCACGGACGAGGGCAATAAACATCAAAGGAAAGGACCTGCGCAGCATCCTGAGGCTGAACAAGGCAGAAATCCGATATCTAAAAGAGAGGGATCCTACGACCGGAGATTTGGAAAACATCAGAATGGTTCGTAAATACTGGCCGGCAGCAAGGATTGAGGATATCGAGGATATTTGCAGAGCATTCCCGCGATATCTGCGGGAGGAAACAATCAAGCTGATAAGCAAAGAGGCAGAGTGGCCAAAAGTCCTGAAGATGCTCCTCGAAGAATATCGTGCGACCGGAGATGTCTATACCGTACAGGATTACTCCGACTATCTTGAATGGATCAACATGCTGGGAATCAGAAAGGACAAACGGGTGATATATCCTAAAAACTTCGGGCAGGCTCACGACACCGTGATGGAACAGTATGAAGAAACAAAGGATAGCGTGCAGCTCGAAGCGTTCAAAACGGCGGAAGCGACCATCACCGGAATGACGGAGCCGTTCGTTCTCGGAAACCTCATGATCAGGCCGGCAGCAAGCCCGAGCGAACTGCAGAAAGAGTCGAAGGCTCTCAACCATTGCGTCAGGACCTATGTGGACAGAGTGGCAAGCGGAAAGACGTCCATACTGTTCATCCGGAAGGTCGAAGAACCGGACACACCGTGGTTCACATTGGAGCTGGACTGCAGCGGGAGGGTTGTGCAATGCAGAGGAGATCACAACAGAACATACCCGGAAGAAGTCGGAGCGTTTATTGATAAGTGGATGAAATGGAGAGAGAAAGCGAGGGCATCAGCATGAATAACTTAGTTGAAACGGATTACACGATCGTCCAGGCTCGGACACTGCCTGTGATAGCATCGGAGATTCACCAGATTGAGCGCACTGTATACGGTGTGGCTCTGGACGGCGCGATTCAGATCGGAAGGAAACTGCAGGAAGCCAAGGCGATGATCCCGCATGGAGAGTGGGTCAAATGGCTGGACGAGAACCTGAACTATTCACAGAGACAGGCCTATAATTTCATGGAAATCGCAGACAATTACGGCGACGAAAACAGTCCGTTTTACAATTTGCAGACGTCTGCAAATGTCAGTATTTCCAAGGCTTTGGAGCTTTTGAGACTCCCTGAAGAAGAGGTAAAATCCTTCACAGAAGAACACGATATTGAGTCCGAAACAGTTAAGGGTCTGAGAGACGAAATCAACAATCTGAAGAGGGAAAGAGACAGGGCAGAGGACCACAACGAGAGCCTGAGAAAAGACCTCGCGAGAGCGCAGTCTGATCTGGCCGAAGCGATGACCCAGGAAGACGCTGACAGAATCAGAGGGCAGTATGAAGCGGCCAAAGAGGAGCTGCAGACGGAGAACGCGAAAATCAAGGAAGAACAGTCGGAGCTGCAGGCAAAGCTGGAACAAGCAAAAGAGGACCTGAAGAAACAGAAGGCAAAGCTGAAAGAGATCAAAACATCCATGGACGAAGAGGTCCAGAAGAGACTTGCCGAGACAGGGACAGAAATCGAAGAAAAGGCGAAAGCAGATGCTCGCGCCGAAGTGGAGGCAACACTCGGCCAGAATGCAGAGGAAATCAAGAGGCTGGAAGAACAGGTCGAAAGACTCGAAGCAGAGAGGGCAAAACTCAGCAATACGATGCTAATGGAGTTCAAGGTGTATGTCGACCAGCTGCAGGATGCGTTCGATAAAGCGGGAGCATGCATCCTCGATGCAGAGGCCGACTCAGATCCGGAGCTGTCGAATAAGATGAACGCGGCCCTCAAAAAGGTGCTGCAGGTAATGATGGAGGACCTGTGATGTCAATATCAGAAAACAGACACGTTATGAAGTGCGAGGTCTGCGGAATCATGGCAATAGCGCCAGCGGGATGGAAGGGCTCGATCGCAAACACAGACTGGAATTACGTTGATTTTTTCGGCCTGTGTTGCCCGGAATGTATTAAAGAGATCGAAACGTATGCAAAAGGATTCAATCGAAGAGGAGCCAGAGAGGGCACATACTACGAGATGAGCAGTGACGAATGCAGTAGAGGTGTATGAGATGACAAGGGAAGATAAAGAAAAGATACTGAAGATCCTATATGGATGCATTGTGAATCCGGAGGTCGATGAAGAGGACCAGGCACTCGTCGATTATAGGCAGGCGAAATTGATGATCATGGGCATCCAGGAAGAGCCGTCATTCGAAATCAAACACATGGAAGAGAAAAAAGAGAAAGGAGGATGCGGACATGCTCGCATTCACAAAAAATAAGATGGAACCGACATTGCAGGAGAGGAAGGAAATCGCGATCGCAACGCTCCAGGTCGTCAAGAATGGAACGCAGGAGAGTGAGATGCTGCAGGTGGCGCTCGACTGGGCCATTGAAACATTAAAAAAAGCGGAGGAGGATGAAGAAGGCGGTGTGGAATGAGAACTAAACAGCCCTGCATACATGGCAACTTGTGCCGTGCAATATACAAACTAACTGGCTGTATTTATTCGGTAAGATGCCCGTATGAGTGTGAATTTTATGAACCAGTCAAGAAAGTAAAGAATGGCAGGTGAGCGGAATGAGTAGGTTTATTGAAGTAAAAGACAGATACTATGGCAACAAAACGACTATTAACATAAACGATATAGTTTCGATTACTGAAAGTTATGGCAAGGCTACCATATGGATAAGAGGAAAGAAGAACCCTTTTGAAGCGGTAGAATCATACGATGAAATATGTGAACAGATTAAGGCAGGTGAGCAGAGTGACTAACGAGAAAATCACAGAGATACTAGACAGATGCAAAGGTCGTTTCGGATGGGTGCAGATACACATGGACACAGCAGAAAATTATTTGCTGATGCCACTTGCCGATTTGGTGGAGTTACTGGAAAAGCAGCTACCAAAGCCTATATACGAACATATTGAGACAAAGCTTATTTACAAAGCCAAATACGATAAATTCAGATGCAGTGAGTGTGGGTTTACAAAAGAGTTTGTGGACGGACATACCACACAGTATGAATATTGTCCAGAATGCGGACAGCGGATTGACTGGGAGGAAATAGAATGAAGAATAACGAAAGCAAAGAAGCAACAGGCGGCATCGGATTCGTCGGCCTGCTGACGATAGTATTCATCACACTGAAGCTGCTCGGGAAGATCACATGGAGCTGGGCCTGGGTGCTGAGCCCGATATGGATTCCTATAATCATCTGTGTGGCTATCATAATCATCGTATTCATAGCGGATGTTATAAGCAGCCATAGAAGACAAAAGAGGTGGAACAGATGATGGCCATGGCATTCCTTGCAGGGTCCATGATAGGTGCGGTGGTGGTGCTAGCCGCCGCCGCGCTCGTCTGCATGACGCCGAGAGAAGTAATCAACATTACAAAGGAAGAGAGATTAAGAAATGGAAGATAACTTTGAATTGATCAAGGATCTGGGAATCATCGGCAGATCTGAATCAGGATATACGAAGAGACTCGTCCTGGCCAAGTGGTACGGCAAACCGCCGGTCTATGAGGTCAGGACGTTCACGCCGGCAGGCCGCCCATCAAAGCGTGCCGGCATGACTCCGGAGGAGCTGGTCACTCTGACGGAGATCCTGAACACGGTGAACGACTAGCAAATGCTTCATATAAGTAGGTAACAAATAGTGCGAGCGTGGCCTCGCTTATGTCTCAATAGAAATATTAACAATATGCCACAGGAGATTCGAGATGTCATACAAACGATTCACTACAATAGCAGGAAAGACGATCATCACAAGGATGACGGACTCCAGCTTCGTCAAATGCGAGAAGGGTAGAAGACCGAAGATGAACCCGACATCCGCTGCCGTGGCAAAGATCAACAAGATCAATCAGGAGAGAGAGCTCACTGCCAAGCTGAACGCGAACTTCAAACCGGGAGACTGGTGGCTCACACTGTCAAATGAGGCAGGTGTGACAGTCGAGGAGTCCATGGCAAAGATCAACAAGCTGAAGAGAGGGATACAGAGATACTGCAAGAGAAACGGGATTCCGTACAAGATGATCGAAGCGGTGGGCATAGGATCCTTGAAGGGAAAGGTGCATCACCATATTGTCCTCAACAACGAAGTACCTATCGAGGCGGTGTATACATACTGGCCGATGGAGGAAGTGTTTGCGCAGCCGCTGAAGGGATACAACTATCAGAAGGTCGCAGCATACATCCTGAAGAATGCGGAGGAGTCCAAGGATAAGCGAGGCAAGTACATGAAGGCGTTCCGCTGTTCGAGGCAGGTCACACGTCCGGAGCAGAGAGCGGAGGAGATGAAGAGGGCTGCATCTTATGACGCGGAGGACCTGAAACCGCGCAAAGGTTATCGCATAGACAGAGACAGCATTCGCATCTACGAGCACCCGATCACAGGGGCAGCATGCCTTGAATACATCGAAGTCAGCACGTCGCAGGAGCCGAGGATCAAACACTACTACAAGGGCCGACCTGCTAGGTGGGAAGGCCTATATCAGTCTGAACTGGAAGAGCAGATCAGCCTGGACGATATCATGAGCATGGAATGGTAAGGGAATATGGCAGAGTATCAGAGAAAGCTGGGAAAGTATGTACTCCCCGGAACAGTTTACATGAAGACGTTGTATCAGATCAGGGACTACTTCAGGCTGAAGGAGAAGATCCAGGACGCAATAGACGAGAGCCCTGATCCAAGAGCGCCGAAGTCGACAGGAGGAAAGAAGGGCTCGCCGACAGAACGGAAGGCACTGAAGGTCTCAGACGACAGTAATATCGTCAGAGCGATCGACAAGGCCCTGAATGATATACCGGAGGAATACCGCAAGGGAGTGTGGCGATCTGTAATGTACAACGAACCGTATCCTCTGGACGCTTCTAGGTCGACGTACGGGCTTCACAAGTCGAGGTTTGTGTATAAGGTGGCAGAAAACCTTAACTGGATATAATCTCGGACACAAAGGGAAAATTTGGCTGTTATAATGCTAGTGTGATCAAGTATGAGATCACATCATTCGCCGTGGTGGATGCGGCTGTCATAGCACAGCCGCATTGCCTATTTAAGAATAAAGATCAAGGAGCCGGCGCATCATGTGCCGGTTGTTTAATATAACCGCCATGAACAAGTGGGACAAGAACATCCAGCCATACATGAGAGAGATTGAGGATATGGCAGCGGGAGGGGCATCCACGAAGGAGATCGCAGGCAAGTTGAACGTAGCATACTCGACCTTCCGCAAATATATTAAAGAGCACGAAGAACTGGCGGCGGCGCTGCAACGAGGGAAAAACAGAGCGAGGAGAGTTATAGAAAAGGCCCTGGCCGATCAGAAAGCCCCCGCCATCATGAAGACCGGGGGGATCAAAAGAACAGCCCCCTATGTCAAGTCTACCCTCCCGAGGCCGGACCAGCAGGGCAGGCACCGTGGTCCGTTCGAGAAGAACAAGAAGAAGATCTACGCGACGCAGGAAGTCTGTGGAATCTGTGGAAAACCTGTGGATAAGTCGCTGAAGTATCCGCATCCGCTGGCTCCTTGCATCGACCACATCATACCGATAGCAAAGGGCGGACATCCAAGTGATATAAACAACATGCAGCTCACTCATTGGACTTGCAACCGACAAAAGAGCGACAAGTTGCTCGGACAGACGGAGCATCAAGCAATGGTTGAGGTGATATCGAACAGAATCCTTCCTCAATCGATGGACTGGACCACATACCGGTCGAAGTAGGGGCATACCTCCCTCCCCTAGGTGGCGCCCGAGG
>SFNZ01000014.1 GCA_004552615.1 Bacteroidales bacterium
ATAAGTTCCCACCACTGAGAAATGAATCCTGTTACGGAAGAACTCATTCACAAGATACGATTTACCTACCCGTCGCCTGCCATATACTGCTACGAATTCTGACTTTCTGGATTGATATATCCGTTCGAGGAGTTCCTTCTCCGCTTTTCTTCCTATTATAGTTTCTTTTGCCATGAGAACAGTGATTTATACACCTGCGAAGATAAGAAAATCTTCCGAGAAACTCAGCGGAATTGGTCAAAAATCGACCATTTCCGCTGAGTTTTAAAAGAAGCAAAACACTATCGTCACCCTTTGCGGTCACCGAGCCGGCATTCAGGTTTACGGTCGCGCTGGTCTTGACATTTCCGAGCTTCACGGTCTTCGTGGCGGCTGCAAACTCTGAATCGGTGAAGCCCTCTCCCGGCTTGAGGTAGATGAGGATGTTGCTGAGAATGTGGGAGGTGCTGATGGCCACGGCTCCGCCTCCAGGAACAGCCCCGCTGCGTTTGCCCCAGAGCAGGTCGAAAGCCTTGTAGTTCCCGATTGCGCTCTGGTCGGATTTGACAGCAAATGAATAGGCGGTGGCGTCAGCTATTGCTCCGTAAGGATAGCACCACCTCCCACGATGAATTCATCTCAGAACCGCCAAACGGCTCAAAGCCTGTCAGCAATACACGCATTAGTTTCTACTATTATCTTTTTGACATCCAAAGACAAAACAGAATAAACGCTCCGAAACAGACCACCGTGATTACGGGTGCTTCTACAGCTTTCCAGAGGGAATGCCTTTTCCATCCCCTCAGCTGTTTTTTGAAATGCGGAATCATGGCGTTGTCCGGCCTTACAGCTTTCAGCATTGCCAGGCCGTTGCTGAACATTGACATCGCAGCCTTTCCAACCCCGTCATCCTTATCAATGGCTGGGAAAATAAAAATAATAAGGGATTTGCTATATTTGCCAAACTCAGGTAAAACATATTTTATGACACTGTACGATTCCATATTGTCCCGAAGGGACCAGTCTTTAGTTCCCGGATTGACGCGATTTTTCAAATGCGGCCCCGGGCAGTACGGAGAAGGTGACAAGTTTCTGGGAATAAAGGTTCCCGTGACACGTGAAGTGGTCAGGGCATGCTGGCGCGACACTGACAATGCAGAATTGGAAAAATGCATTTCGAGCGAGTACCATGAGGTCCGGCTGGCGGCTCTCCTGACCTTGGTCGAGATTTTCAGACGGTCGAAGCGGGACCCTCAACGGAGAAAATACTGCATTGACTTCTATCTCGCTCACCTTCAATACATCAATAACTGGGACCTCGTGGATTTGAGCTGCTATCCCCTTCTCGGTGAATGGCTTATGGACAAAGACCGGACATTGCTCCACGAATTGGCCCGCAACGGGAAGACAATCTGGGAGCGCCGTATCAGCATTGTCAGCACAATGACTTTTGTCCGGGCCGGACAACTCGATGACACATATTCCATTGCCGGAATCTTTCTCGAGCCGTCCGCGTATCCGTTGCACGACCTGCTTCAGAAGGCTGTGGGATGGCTCCTGCGCGAAGCCGGCAAACGCGACCCCGCCCGCCTGGAAAAATGGCTGGGCCAGAACGCCCACGGAATGTCCCGGGTCATGCTCCGCTATGCCATAGAAAAATTCCCTCCGGAAATGCGATTACACTTCTTGAAATTGCGAAAATCAGTCATTTTTATGTAATTTTGCGGCCTTGAACTTGACAATATGTGGCTTGCTCTAGCATTCGTGTCCGCAGCGCTGCTGGGATTATATGATACCGCCAAAAAAGCATCTTTGAAAGACAATGCGGTGATACCCGTGTTGTTTCTCAACACTGTGTTCTCAACTCTGATTTTCTCCCCGTTCATCATTTCATCTATTACTGGAGAAAGTTGCGCCCCAGCTGGTGCTGCCGGCATGCTGCAAGCCCATCTGATGACTTTTGCGAAATCCTGTATTGTACTGGCCTCCTGGCTGTTCGGATATTTCGGACTGAAACATCTTCCCATCACGATAGTCGGCCCTATCAATGCCACGAGACCTATTCTTGTTCTTCTTGGAGCGATGCTTCTTTTCAGGGAGAAGCTGAACGGCTGGCAATGGGGAGGAGTCGTCCTCGCAATGGTATCTCTGCTGATGCTGAGCCGTTCGAGCAAAAAGGAAAATGTCGATTTCGTTCATAACAAATGGATCTGGTTCATCGCTGCATCTGCGATAACCGGCGCATGCAGCGGCCTGTACGACAAATACATAATGCGGATACTCGATCCGGCCTTTGTCCAGGGTTGGTACAATCTCTACCAGATGATGCTCATGGGCCTGATGATGGTAGCCTTATGGATGCCAAACCGCCACAAATCCACCCCTTTCCATTGGTCGTGGGCCATTCCGCTGATTTCGGTATTCATTTCCGCCGCTGATTTCGCCTACCTCTCAGCCCTGAGGCAACCGGACTCGATGATTTCCGTGGTTTCCCTTGTCAGGAGGAGCTCAGTCATCGTGTCCTTCCTGTGCGGAGCCATTATCTTCAAAGAACGGAACCTCAAGGCCAAGGCTCTTGACCTTGCCTTCATCCTTGTCGGCATGCTGTTCATCTGGATTGGTTCACGGTAAGAAAACTGCCAGGTGCCGGTATTTTGCCGGGACTTGACATCGGAAATGCCGCCACAAGCTCCAGAAAGCAATATTGAATGTCAAGTGTTTGCACGAAGGCGATTGGCATCTATGAGCCCAAGCAAAGCCCTCAGGCTAATATATAAACCAGAACACAAAAATTGCACTGAATTCAGTGCAATTTACAAACATGTGACCATGAAATCAGTATTAAATCTCAGCTTTCGGAACCCTGACGCTGTACGATCCCGGTCCATATTCCTTGGAATCGGCGGAGCCGGGCAGGGTGACGACGGCGGTGGAGTTCTGAGGGATGGAGAAGTCCCATACCCAGTCGTCGCCTTCATATCTCCAGCTGCTGCAGATAGTGCCGGAAGCTGATTCGTAACGGGCATCGAGATGGCCGAGGCGGACATCCGGGACAGGTTTCATGACAATGCGCCTGAATCCGGCCTCCGCGGTATCAGTGCAGATACCGGCCGCAGTCTCCCACAACCATTCGCAGACACATCCGTAAGCATAATGATTGAAACTGTTCATGCCGTTAGGTCCCATTCCCTTGTCTATCGTGTAGCTGTTCCAGCGCTCCCAGATGGTGGTTGCACCATTGTCCACTGAGTACAGCCAGCTCGGGTTCTTCCGCTGGAAAAGAAGTTCGTATGCCACATCCGCCATCCCGTTGTCAGTGAGGGTCTGGAGCAATATCGAAGTGCCGAGGAAACCGGTCTGGAGACAGCCGTCGTGTTCCTCGAAATTGCGGCGCAGCCGGGCAGTCATGTTCTCATGCGCCTCACCCTCCACAAGGCCGTTCTTCAGGGCGAAGAGAGCAGGAGTCTGCATCGTGTTCAGGATATCCTGCCTGAAATTGCCGTTGCCGTCGAGGAATTCCTCACGGAGATATGACACGGCCTCTTCGCGGATCCTCTCGAACGCGGCGGCATCCCTGCCTGTGGCAGCGGCCATGTCCCTCATCATTCCGGCGTCAATGGCCCAGTACGATGCGCAGAGATAATTCCAGTAATGCAGGGCCTCAGGGAGAAGATGCCTCTTCCCGTCCGGTCCGATACCCCTGATGGTACCTGCACAGCTTTCAAGCGGTTCATAGCTCAGCCAGTCGGCCCACTGGAAATTGCCATTTTCCTCCCTGAGCGCCTCGTGGCTGTATTTCGTCTCGGTCATGTGGTTGAAGAACAGCTCCATGGCCTCCCAGTTCTCGTTCACGATGGAGGTATCCCCAAACTGTTTCCAGACAGTCCAAGGCACTATTATGCCGGCATCGGCCCACCCCAATCTCATCATGGAATTCGGCTCGGCACCATATTGTGCGAGAGGGGCTACTCCCGGGAAACCGCCTTTTTCCGACTGGGTGTCACGCATGTCCCTCATCCATTTGTGGAAGAAACGCCTCGTGTCGGCGAAGAAGGTGCCGGTCTCGGAGAACACCTGGGTATCCGCGGTCCAGCCAAGTCTCTCGTCACGCTGAGGGCAGTCGGTAGGGACCGAGAGATAATTCGACCTCTGGCCCCATACGGTATTGGAAATGAGCTTGTTGACAAGTTCGTTCCCGGTGGTGATGACTCCTGTCTCGAGATTTTCCGCAATGGAAGAGACCGGTATGGAGGCAATGCTCCTGATGGTCACGTCCGAGGTGGCTGAAAGCGATACATAGCGGTATCCGAAGAATGTGCACATCGGAGTGTATGATACATAGCCTTTCTTTCCGGCGAAGGTGTAGTCCAGCCTGATTCCTTTCTCGTGTATCCTGAGATTCCTGCGGTGGATGCTTCCCTGAGGGCCGTCCATGCCGCGGGACCGTGCTCCGTTGCCGTCATTGAGAATCTCTGCCGGAAGGCAGGTGAGTTTCACTCCTTCAGCGGCCTTGAACTCGAAAGAAGGCACTCCGGCGCAGTTCTGGCCGAAATCAATCACGAGATTCTCCCCTTCCGAAAGTGTCATGACGTCACCCGGGGAATACTGCCTGTCCACGACCACGGTACCGTGCTCCTCCTCTGTCGCTCCTTCCACTTCCTTCCACACGTATGCGCTCACCGGCTTGAGGGCCAGGTCATTACGATGGTATATCTCGGCTCCGCAAGTCGGCAGTATTTCACCGCTGAACTCCCGGTTCACTTCCGGCACGGAAAGTTTGTCCACGGCAAGATATCCAGGGACTTCCCTGGCGTCATATTCCTCCCCGTCGAATATTGCAGCATGCTTCACCGGGCCGGCGATTCCGGCTTTCCAGGCGAGAGTGTCAGTACCAACCAGCTCGCGTGTGCCGTCCTTGTATATGATTTCCAGCACGGAACGGAACGCGCATCTGCGCCCGATCATGCCGTAATGTCCCTTCGGGGTGACAATCTTGTCCGCCCACCAGCCGGGGGTCACCTGGGCAGCGAACACGTTTTCAGCCCCTGCCTTTCTGGCCAATGCCCCGGTCACATCATAGGTGAATGACCTCCTGGTCTTCTGGGGATGGGTGAAGCCCGGTTTCAGGACTTCCTCCCCGATGCTCTTGCCGTTGACATACAGCTGATATACTCCCAGGCCGGAAGTCATCCATTTCGCGGAGGCGATTTCCTTGTCGTTGCTCCTGGCATTCACGAACCAGCTCGCCCCGTCAGCCGCGCGTTCCCCGTCATCCACATAGCGCTGGACCACAGGAGCATCCGCTGCGGAAATCCATACAGAGCAGTCCCATGCATCCGGCCCTCCGACAGGGTCGGTGAGGAATCCGCAGGTCACAGGTTTTTCCGAACATGAAATGAAAAGCGGGAGCAATGCACCCAGGATGAAGGAAGCCGGTCGGTTCATAGAATTTTCAATTATAAGGTGAATTTCAATTATAAAGTTGGTCAGTGCAATGTTACGAATAAAAAAGGATTTAGAAAAAGAATTTTGACTATATTTGGTACAATAATTCGGACGACATGAAAACAGCTCTCATACAGGCCGGGATTGACTGGTCTGACATCAGGAAAAACGGAGAAAGGGCGGAAAAGGCGGTCAGGGAGAATCCGGGGGCCGACCTGTACATCCTTCCGGAAATGTTTTCCACGGGATTCAACGGTATTTGCGAGAAAGACCCGGCTGCAAGCTTAGGTCTGATGAAGTCGATAGCTGAAGAGAACGGCTGCGCGATAGCCGGTAGCATCGCCGTGGAGCTCGGGGACGGGGCGAAGGTGAACCGGTTCTATTTCGTTACCCCGGACCGGGTGGAATTCTACGACAAACGCCACCTGTTCAGCTACGGAGGAGAACACCTCAATTTCACAGGCGGCTCGGAAAGGAAGGTGGTGACGTGGAAAGGCGTCAGGTTCCTTCTGACGGTATGCTACGACCTCCGGTTTCCGGTATGGTCCAGGAACAGAGGCGATTACGACGTGATGCTCTGCGTGGCGAGCTGGCCTGTCCAGAGAAGATATGCATGGGACTGCCTGCTGAAGGCCCGGGCAATCGAGAACCAGTGCTTCGTCGCAGCGGTGAACAGGGTGGGCTCGGACCCGTCATGCAATTATGACGGAGGATCAGTCCTGCTCGACCCGTGGGGCAGGGAAATCGTGTCCTGTCCGGACGGTACCGAATCCGTCGTGTGCGGAGAAATAAAAATGGAAAGCCTGGCGGAATTCCGCCGGACTTTCCCTGTTCTCAATGATGCTGACCGGTTCGAGCTCAGAAATTGCTGATTTCGTGGCACCAGCCGTGGATGTCCTCGATCTCGCCTTTCTGGATGGCCGTGATAGTCCGGTACAGGCGGGTGCAAGCAGGTCCAACCTCACCGTCAGGCCTGTATCTCCAGCTTTTCAGCACGGCATCCTCCTCTAATACTTCCTTTACATCAATATGTGACATCGGAGTGATGACGACAGCCGTGCCGCATCCTCCGGCCTCGTCGAACTCGGCAAGTTCTTCGAGAGGGATCGGTCTCTTCTCCACCTTCATTCCGAGGTCCCCGGCAATGGTCTGCAGGGACTTGTTGGTTATGGACGGCAGGACGCTGTCAGAAAGCGGGGTCACGTACGTATTGCCCTTGATACCGAAGAAATTGGATGAGCCGAACTCGTCGATGAACTCGTGGGTGCGGGAATTCAGGTACAGGAGCTCGCTGTATCCCTGGTTGTGGGCTATCTGGTACGGACGGAAAGTGGATGCGTAGTTCGCTCCCACCTTGTAGCTTCCTGAGCCTTTCGGAGCCGCACGGTCATAATTCAGAGGAATTACTCCCGAGAATGATTTCAGGTTGGCTCCGTAATAAGGCCCGGCAGGGGCGCACATCACGGCGAATATCGCCTCATTAGGAGGGGTGAGCTGCATCTTCGGCTGGGCCCCGAAAAGAAGAGGTCTCAGGTACAATGACGCATCGTGTCCGTAAGGGGCGAGGAATTCCCGGTTCGATTTCACGCAACGCTCGCACATCTCCACGAACATCGAGTCACCCGGCTCGGGAAGACCGAGATAACGGGCAGTCCGGCGAAGTCTGGCAGCATTTTCCAAAGGTCTGAAAATCACCACTTTGCCATCTTTCTGGGTAAACACCTTCAATCCTTCGAAGCAGGAGAAGGCATAGTGGAACACGCAGGTGAACGGGTCGAGGAGGAAGGAGAAATCTTCCGTCTCGGTAATCTCAGACCATACACCGTTTTTCCATCTTGCAACGACGAGGGTCCTTGTCCTGTAGGCATCGAACCCCAAAGTTTTCCAGTCAATCATAATGTTATTTTTTTATTTTTCTATTGCTTCTGCAACCCAGTCCCCGACCTCGGAGGTGCTGTACGCCTTTCCTCCGGCGGCAAGGTCCTCCGTGACGACTCCGGCATCTATGGAAGCGGCCACCGCCTCCCTTATCGCACGTCCTTCCTCCTTGAGCCCGAAGGCATATTCGAACATCATCGCAGCCGACAGGATCGTGGCAAGAGGATTGGCGATATTCTTCCCGGCAGCCTGCGGATATGACCCGTGGATAGGCTCGAAAACGCCGGTGTGCTCTCCTATCGAAGCGGAAGCCAGCAGGCCCATCGAGCCTGAAACGCAGCTCGCCTCGTCGGTCAGGATGTCCCCGAAAGTATTCTCGGTGACGAGCACGTCGAAGAACTTCGGCCCGGTAATCAGCTTCATTGCGGCATTGTCCACATACATGTAATCTGTCTGGACGTCAGGATATTGCGGGGCGAGTTCCTGTGCGACCTGCCTCCACAGGCGGGAGGACTCGAGGACATTGGCCTTGTCCACCACTGTCAGATGGCGGCGGCGCCGGCGGGCATAATCAAACGAAAGCCTCAATATCCTCTCCACCTCGTAGCGGTGGTAGATGTTCGTGTCATAAGCCGTGTCCCCGTCGTCGAGGCGTCCTTTCTCCCCGAAATACATACCTCCTGTCAACTCCCTGACACAGAGGAAATCAGCTCCGTCCACGAGGTCTTCCTTGAGAGGACTCTTGTGTACGAGGGCCTTGAATGTCTCCACAGGACGGAGATTGGCGTAGAGGCCGAGCTGCTTGCGCATGGCGAGAAGTCCCTGTTCCGGGCGCACCGGGGCAGTAGGGTCATTGTCATATTCAGGATCCCCGACAGCTCCGAAAAGCACGGCCTGGCTGTCCATGCAAGTCCTGAAGGTCTCTTCCGGGAATGCATTGCCGAATCTGCGGATGGCGCATGCCCCTACATAGCCGAATGAATATTCCGCCTCATGGCCGAATTTCCTGCACACGGCATCTACCGCCTTCACGGCCTGTTCCACGACTTCCGGACCGATTCCGTCTCCTGGGAGTTTTGCGATTTTAAGTTTCATATTGTCAAATGTTTCTATGCACGTTGTTCGAATTTTCCATTATGTTCAGCATCTTGAACGTGGCCTTGATTGCGGCCTCAGTCTGGTCGGCATCCAGGCCCCGGGTACGCAGCTCATTGCCGTTCCAGTCCCATGTAATCACGGTCTGGACCAGGGCGTCGGTCCGTCCTCCGGGAGGGATTCCCACCTCATAGTCAATGAGTTTCGGGTGGGATTTGCCCAGCTTGTCATAGACTTTCCAGAGAGCTTTCATGAAGGCGTCGTACTGGCCCGCACCTGATGAAACCTCCTCATAGTCAGAACCGTCTATATTGATCCGCACCGTGGCGACGGGCCTCATTCCCCTCGCGAGCTGGAGCGAATAATTGACCATCTTGATCCTGTCCTCGCCTTTGGCAAATTCCCCTTTCAGGACGTCGGAAATGATGTACGGGAGATCCTCCGTGGTGACCGTCTCCTTCCTGTCACCGAGCTCGACCACCCGGGCAGTGACCTTGCGTATCTGTTCCGGGGTGAGCCTGATGCCGAGTTCCTCGAGATTCTTGGCGATATTGGCCTTGCCGCTGGTCTTGCCGAGGGCATATTTCCTTACCCGGCCGAAACGCTCCGGAAGCAGCTGGTTCTCATAGAGATGGCCCTTCCTGTCCCCGTCCGCGTGTATGCCTGCACTCTGGGTGAAGACGGCGTCCCCGACTATCGGCTTGTTTGCCGGTATCCTGATTCCGGAAATGCTCTCCACATATCGGCACACAGAGGTCAACTCATTTTCGTTCAATGTGTTCGGCACTTTCAGATGATCGTTGAGCACACCTGCAAGGCTGGAAACCGGGGTATTTCCGGTGCGCTCCCCGAGGCCGTTCACGGTGACATGGACTCCCCTGACTCCGGCCCGCACGGCAGCCATCGAATCGGCCACCGAAAGGTCATAGTCGTTGTGCCCGTGGAAATCGAAATGTATGTCCGGGTATCTGGAGGTCATCCGGTAGCAGAAATCATAGGTCTGTTCCGGGGACAATATCCCGAGGGTGTCCGGGAGCATGAACCGCCTGATTCCCGAATCCTTAAGCGCATCAGTCATCGCGAAGACATAGTCCGGAGAATTGATCATGCCGTTGGACCAGTCCTCGAGATAGAGATTGACTGTCATGCCTTTGGAGAGAGCCAGGGAGACTTCCCTGCGGATGTCATTCCAATGCTCTTCCGGAGTCTTGCGGAGCTGGGTGGTGACATGCCTGAGGGAACCCTTCGCGAGGAGGTTCAGGACACGGCCTCCGGCCCCGGCAATCCAACTGACGGACTCTCCCCCGTCCACAAATCCCAGGGCCTCGACCCGGTCAATGTATCCTGCACCGGCCGCCCAGGAGCATATTCCGCTGAACGCGGACAATTCCCCTCTGGACACTCTCGCGGAGGCCACTTCTATGCGGTTCACCCCGAGTCTTCCGAGGAGGAGCTTCGCAATGGCGAGTTTTTCCCCGTCATTGAAAGACACTCCGGAGGTCTGCTCCCCGTCCCTTAGGGTGGTATCCATTATTTCAATCATATCCATCTGGGTTTCAATGATTTCATTTCAGGAAAGAGGGAGATTTCCGCTCGTGGGCCTCGATGTCTTCCCTGCGTCCGAGCAGATAGTCGATGTCATCCAGGCCGTTCATGAGGCAATATTGCTTGTAAGGATTGAGTTCGAAGGTCTCGCATCGTCCCGTGGCGAGATTGGTCACGGTCCTTGCCGGCACGTCCACCCTCACCTTCAGGCCCGGGTCAGCCCCGATTCCCTCGAACAGTTCGGAGAGGAAGTCTTCGCTCACCACCACCGGCAGCACGAAATTGTTCAGTTCGTTGTTCTTGTGTATGTCGGCGAAGAAGCTGGAAATCACCACTCTGAACCCGTATCCGGCAATGGCCCATGCAGCGTGCTCGCGGCTCGAGCCCGAACCGAAATTCTTGCCGGCCACGAGTATCTGGTGTACGCCCCCGGAAGGAGTCTCCGTGAATTCCGGCCTGTTGAGCACGAAATCCCTGACCGGATTGCCGTCCGGGTCATAGCGCCAGTCGCGGAAAAGATTGTCACCGAAGAACTTCTCGTCACGGACGGTGGCTTTGAGGAAACGGGCCGGAATTATCTGGTCAGTGTCCACATTTTCAAGGGGAAGCGGAACGCAGGTGCTTTCTATTATGTCGAATTTCTGTTTCATATTGTCAAAATTTTCATCTCAGTCCATCAGGGCACGCGGATCAGTCACGACCCCTGTCACGGCAGCTGCAGCAGCTGTCAGGGGGCTGGCCAACAATGTCCTGGAGCCCGGGCCCTGACGACCCTCGAAATTGCGGTTGCTGGTGGAGACACTGTATTTTCCGGCCGGGATCTTGTCGTCATTCATTGCCAGGCAAGCGGAACATCCCGGCTGGCGTATCTCGAAACCGGCATCTTCCAGAATCTTGTCCAGGCCCTCGGCGCGGATTTGTGAAAGCACCTCCCAGGAACCGGGAACGAGCCAGGCAGTCACTGAATCAGCCTTCCTGCGGCCTGCGGCAATCGATGCGAAAGCCCTGAAATCCTCTATGCGGCCGTTGGTGCATGCTCCGAGGAACACGTAATCCACTTTGTGTCCGAGAAGTCCCTGTCCGGGCTGGAAGCCCATATAGGACAATGACTTGGAGAATGATGCACTGCCTTCTTCAGGAATCTCCGACACCTGCGGGACATTGCCTGTAATCTCCATTCCCATTCCGGGATTGGTTCCATACGTTATCATCGGGCCAATCTCGGCGGCATCGAAGACCAGTTCCTTGTCGAACACGGCATCGTCCCCGCTTTTCAGGGTTTTCCAATATGCCACGGCCTTATCCCATTCCTCCCCGGAAGGTGCATGCTCGCGACCTTTCAGATATTCGAATGTAGTCTCGTCCGGAGCGATGAATCCGCCCCTTGCGCCCATCTCGATGGAGAGATTGCACAATGTCAGGCGGCCCTCCATCGACATTTCCCTGACGGTACTTCCGGCATATTCGATGAAATAACCTGTAGCGCCCGACGTGGTGAGTTCCTTCATCAGATAGAGGGCCACATCTTTCGGGGAAACTCCTTTTCCGAGCTTGCCTTCAATCCTGATTCTCATTGACTTGGGCTTCTTCTGAAGGATGCATTGCGAAGCCATCACCATTTCCACTTCGCTGGTTCCGATACCGAATGCCACTGCGCCGGTCGCCCCGTGGGTGGAGGTGTGGGAATCTCCGCAGACAATGGTCATGCCCGGCAGGGACAGGCCTCTCTCGGGACCTACGACGTGGATGATTCCGTTGCGGCTGTCCATCATGCCGAAATACGACAATCCGAATTCTTTCGCATTGGCCTCGAGGGTGTCCACCTGGCATTTCGACACAGGGTCGGCAATAGGCTTGTCCTGGTCATGGGTCGGGGTATTGTGGTCAGGCATGCAGAAAATCTTCTCCGGCCGGAGACATTGTATCCCCCTCGCCCTGAGTCCGTCGAAAGCCTGCGGGCTCGTGACTTCATGGCAATACAGCCGGTCAATGTAAAGCTGGTCGGGACCGTCCTCTATCCTGTTGACTACGTGGGAGTCCCATATCTTGTCGAAAAGTGTGTTCATATACGGAAGTCGTGAATCTTGTTTATGCAGTCCACATAGGCCTCGATGGATGCCGTGACGATGTCCGTGCTCGCCGCGAAGCCATAATAATAGCGGCCTTCATGCTCCACCTGCATGTGTACCTTGCAGCAGTCGTCCGAGCCTTTGCTGACGCCCTGGATGGTGTATTCGTTGATTGTTATCTGGCGCTTGACAATCTGGCGCAGGGCATTGATGGATGCGTCCACTGGGCCGTTTCCGGTGGCGGCAGCCTCGAATTTCTCCCCTGCAATGTCCACTCCGACGGACGCCACAGGCTTCATTCCTATGCCGCTCGTAGCCTGGAGCCAGTCCACCTTGATGACCTGTTCATGGGACCGGTCGGCACCGGCGAGCATGAGGATGTCATCGTCGCAGATTTCCTTCTTCTTGTCGGCAAGTTTGAGGAAATCCTGATATACCTTGTCGAGCTTGTCCTCGGGGAGCTTCACTCCGAGCGTCTCCAGACGATATTTCAGGGCGGCGTGGCCGCTGCGGGCTGTCAGGACTATGGAATTGGTATCCAGGCCGATGTCCTTCGGGTCGATGATTTCGTAGGTCGAGACGTTCTTCAGCACCCCGTCCTGATGTATTCCGGAAGAATGCGCGAATGCGTTCTTGCCCACGATGGCCTTGTTCGGCTGGACCGGCATGTTCATCAGGTTGGACACCATCCGGCTTGTCGGATAAATCCTGGAAGTATTGATATTCGTCTGGAGGTCAATGTCTTTGTGAGACCTGAGAATCATTGCAATTTCCTCAAGTGCGGTATTACCCGCGCGTTCTCCCACCCCGTTGATCGTGACCTCGCACTGGCGCGCCCCGTTCAGCAGGCCGGCCATCGTGTTCGCGGTTGCCATTCCGAGGTCGTTGTGGCAATGCGTGGAGATGATGGCCTTGTCCATATTGTCGACATGGTCGCAGAGATATTTGATCTTCGCCCCGTATTCTTCTGGCAGGCAATATCCTGTGGTGTCCGGGATGTTGACCACCGTGGCACCGGCTGCAATGACTGCCTCCACCACCCTGGCGAGGTATTCATTGTCCGTCCTGCCTGCATCCTCGGCATAGAATTCCACGTCGTCCACATATTTGCGGGCATGACGGACCGCCTTGACGGCCCTCTCGAGAATCTCCTCCCGGGTGGAATTGAACTTGTAACGGATATGGTAGTCGGAGGTGCCGATTCCGGTGTGGATACGTTTGTGGCGGGCGAATTTCAATGCTTCGGCAGCCACGTCGATGTCTTTCTCCACGGCCCTTGTCAGGGCGCAGATGACAGGCCAGGTGACGGCTTTTGAAATCTCGATGACCGAGTTGAAATCGCCCGGGCTGGAGACCGGGAATCCGGCCTCGATCACATCCACGCCGAGGGATTCGAGGGCCTTGGCCACCTGGATTTTCTCAACTGTGTTGAGCTGGCATCCGGGCACCTGCTCCCCGTCCCTCAGCGTGGTGTCGAAAATATAGACTCGATTGCTGTCCATGGGGAATAGTCGTTAGTTCTGCTCCTTGTTCTCAGGGCGGAGTTTGCGCACTGTCTCCGCTGTTCTCCACATCTCGCTATCGTGCAGGATCTTGAGCTCTTTCTCGAGGCCCTCGCGATAGTCAGGCTTGGAGTTCGAGTCAATGGAAATCTGGGCTTCGGTGCCGTCAGCGACATTGGCGTAGAGCTGCTCCATCACAGGCTTCACGGCGTCGTGGAATTTCGGATACCAGTCCAGGGCGCCGCGCTGGGCGGTGGTGGAACAATTGGCATACATCCAGTCCATTCCCTTGCGTGCGAAAAGCGGCATCAGGGACTGGGTGAGTTCCTCAACGGTCTCGTTGAAGGCCTCGCTCGGGGTGTGTCCGTGCTCCCTGAGCACCTCGTACTGGGCCTGGAGGAGTCCCTGGATGGCTCCCATCAGGGATCCGCGCTCTCCGGTGAGGTCGGATACGGCTTCGCGCTGGAAGGTGGTCTCGAAGAGATAACCTGAGCCGATTCCGATGCCGAGTGCTATGGTGCGGTCAAATGCACGTCCGGTGACATCCTGGGCCACTGCATAGGAGGCATTGATTCCCCTGCCTTCGAGGAAGAGGGAGCGGAGGGATGTTCCGGAACCTTTCGGGGCTACCATTATCACATCCACGTCAGCAGGCGGCACACATCCCGTGCGGTCGCTCCAGGTGATGGCGAATCCGTGGGAAAAGTAGAGGGCCTTGCCAGGGGTGAGATGCGGCTTTATCCTCGGCCATACCGACATCACTGCAGCGTCGGAAAGCAGGCACATGATGATGGTTCCTCTTTCGCAGGCTTCCTCGATGCTGAAAAGGGTCTCGCCTGGAACCCAGCCGTCAGCCACAGCCTTCTCGTAGGTTTTGCCGGGACGCTGTCCGACAATGACGTCGAATCCGTTGTCCCTGAGGTTGAGCGACTGGCCCGGTCCCTGGACTCCGTAACCGAGGACTGCGATTTTCTCACCTTTGAGAACTTCCTTTGCTTTTTCAAGTGTGAATTCTTCGCGGGTGATGACATTTTCCTCAACGCCGCCGAAATTGATTTTTGCCATAATGATATGTTTTTTATTGTTATATTTTCATTTGTTTGATATGAGTTTTCATTTGCCGGTTCCGCGTTCGCGGAGAAATTCCCTGAGGGGCTCCTGCCTCTCGCGTGAGACGACGATGCGGCCGGCACGCTGGAACTGCATCACCCCGAACTTGTTCAGGTCATCGTAGAGATTCTGGGTCTCGTCCGTGGTCCCGACCTTGGATATCACGGCGAATGTGCTGTTTATCTCGATGATTTTGGCATTGTAACGCTGGAGGATATCCTCAATATTGCCAGATTCGAGAATCTTGCCGGTCGGCACCTTGTAGAGTGCGAGCTCTCTGTAAACCACCTGGTCTTCAGTGTAATAGAAGACCTTCATGACGTCCACTCTCTTCTCGAGCTGCTTCACGGACTCGAGGACTCTCTTCTCGACCGCGTCCGTGACGATGGTTATGATGTGGACTCCTTCTATGGCGGAGGCTCCTGCCGAGAGGCTCCATATATTGAGGCTCCTGCGGGTGAACACGTTGGCCACCTGGGTCAGGACGCCTATCTGGTTCTCCGAATAGATTACTACCGTATATCTTCTTACTGTATTGTCCATCATTGCTAATACTTATCTTTCGTGAGTTGCGAATTATTGTATTTCAAAACAGGTTCCGCCTTGTGCGGGCAAAAGGCCACCGCGCATTGTATACGCTACCCTTTTCCTAAATCCCTACCGTCCCTTCGGGCTGCTCGCTGCAAAAGGCCACTGGACTTTTGCTAATCGCTCCCGACCCCGGGAACAAAGCAGTTGTTTCGCCCTGCGAAACTAATGTTCAATTTATAATACTTATCTTTCGTGAGTTGCGAATTATTGTTTTTCATGGGGATTGCCATACCACTCGGTCTCGGAGAGCATTATATTGTCGATGCCCTTTCCCGGAGGAATCATCGGCATGACATTGGCCTCCTCCTTCACATGCACGTCCAGGATGTACGGGGCGTCATCCGAGAACATCTCCCTGACCGCATCCTGAAGATCCTCCCTCCGGTGCACCACCGCCGACCTGATTCCGTAAGCGGCCGCAATCATCATGTAGTCCGGATTAAGCATCCTCGTGAAAGAGTATCTCCTGTCGAAGAAAAGCTCCTGCCACTGCCTCACGTTCCCGAGCCAATTGTTGTTCAGTATCACGATTTTGACTCCCGTCCCTTCCTGCATTATCGTGCCGAGCTCCTCGATGGTCATCTGCACGCCTCCGTCGCCGGTGAACAGACATACGGGCCTTTCAGGGACTCCGATTTTCGCCCCGATGGCGGCCGGGATGCCGAATCCCATGGTACCGAGACCTCCCGAGGTGATGAAGCTGCGGCTGGTCCTGAATCTGGAATAACGCGCTGCAACCATCTGGTTCTGACCTACATCGGTCACTACTACGGCATTGTCCCCGGTAGCCCTCGCGACTGCGTCCACCACTTCTCCCATCCTGATTTCACCGGATTCCGGGGAGACCTCCTTGTCGATGACCCTGGCCTGTTCCACTTCCCTGCACACGGCGAAGCTTCCGGTCCATCCGCTCCTTTTCCTTGCGGAAATCCTTGCAGTGAGTCCTTCCAGAACCTTGCGGGCATCCCCGTTCAGTCCGACCTCCACCGGGATTATCTTACCTATCTCGGAGGCGTCAATGTCGATGTGAATCACTTTGGCCTGTCTTGCATAAGTGGAGACTGTACCCGTGACCCTGTCGTCAAAACGCATTCCCACAGCTATGAGCACGTCACATTCATTGGTCTTGATATTCGGTGCGACATTGCCGTGCATCCCGATCATTCCCTCGTACAGCCTGAAATCCGTCGGCAGGGCACCGATGCCGAGAAGGGTGGAGGCGGCCGGAATGTCCCCTTTTTCGAGGAATTCCATCAGAGCGTCTTCCGCATGGCTGAGCAGCACTCCCTGGCCGAATACGACCAATGGCCTTTCTGCATTGTCAATGATGGCCGCAGCCCTGTCGAGTTCGGATTCCGGAACCAGGACCTCCGGGACATAGCTCCTGATGAAATCACATTTGGTGAAACTGTATTCCGCCAGTCCGTTCTGAGCGTCCTTGGTGAAATCCAGGACAACCGGTCCCGGACGGCCCGTGGATGCTATGTAGAAGGCCTTTGCAACCGATTCAGGGACTTCCTCGGCATGCCTTATCTGGCAGTTCCACTTGGTGATAGGTCCGGTCAGCCCGATGATGTCAGCTTCCTGGAACGCATCAGTTCCGAGAGCGCTGGACGCCACCTGTCCCGTGATAACTATTACCGGAGTGGAATCGGTCATCGCATCGGCCACTCCTGTGATGACATTGGTCGCTCCCGGACCGGACGTCACGATGACGACTCCCGGTCTTCCCGTGACCCTGGCATATCCCTGGGCCGCATGGATGGCTCCCTGCTCGTGACGCACGAGGATGTGCCTCAACCTGTCGGAGTAGTCGTACAGTTTGTCATATACAGGCATTATCTGGCCTCCGGGATAACCGAATAAGGTATCAACACCCGCCTCGACCAGGGCTCTCAGAAGCGCCTCAGAGCCTGTAATCCGCTGTGTCTTGTCGTTTTCCATATCTATTTGTCAGTCATTTATCATTCTTACTGCGCCCTTGTCCGCAGAACTTACCATTGAGGCGTATGCCTTCAGGCTTGCGGAAACCTCGCGCTTGCGGAACGGAGGGGTGAATGCCTTGCGGCCGCGTCCATTCTCCTCCCTGCGGCGTTCCTCCAATTCTTCCCAGCTGAGCCTCACGTTGATGGAACGGGAAGGTATGTCAATGTCAATGATGTCCCCGTCCCTGACAAGGCCTATCTCACCTCCAGCTGCAGCCTCCGGCGAGACATGTCCTATGCTGAGTCCGGATGTGCCGCCGCTGAACCTGCCGTCCGTGATGAGGGCGCATTCCCGGCCGAGATGCATTGACTTGATATAGGAAGTCGGATAGAGCATCTCCTGCATCCCGGGACCGCCTTTAGGGCCTTCGTAAGTGATGACCACAACGTCTCCCGCCTGCACCTTGCCGCCGAGTATCCCTTCGCATGCAGCTTCCTGGGAGTCAAATACTTTGGCCGGGCCGGAGAAATGCCAGATGGACTCGTCCACTCCGGCAGTCTTGATGACGCATCCGTTCTTTGCAATATTCCCGAAGAGGACCCCGAGTCCGCCGTCTTTCGTGTAGGCATGGGCGAGATCCCTGATGCAGCCGCCTGACCTGTCCGTGTCGAATGAATCGTAATCTTCTGACTGGGAGGCCATTTCCGTACTGAATCTGCCGGCTGGAGCACTGGAATATATTCCTTTGGCCTCGTCCGTGACGTCAGGGCTGTCTATGCAATATTTGTCTATTTCTTCGGCGAGGGTCATGCCGTCCACCCTGACAAGGGACGTGTCCACCAGCCCGCCTTTGGCAAGTTCGTTCATTATGGCCACCACGCCGCCTGCACGGTTGACGTCCTGGACGTGATATTTCTGCGTATTCGGAGCCACCTTGCACAGGCAAGGGACTTTGCGGGAGAGGGCGTCTATGTCGGACATCCTGAAGTCCGCCCCGGCTTCATGTGCCACTGCGAGAAGATGCAGGACGGTGTTCGTGGAGCCGCCCATCGCGATGTCGAGAGCCATTGCATTGAGGAATGCCTGTCTTGAGGCAATGTTACGCGGCAGGACGCTCTCGTCACCTTCCTCATAATACCTGTATGCGTTCCGGACAATGAGACGGGCGGCCTTGCTGAAAAGTTCCTCGCGCCTGCAGTGGGTCGCCACCACGGTGCCGTTGCCCGGCAATGCCAGTCCGATGGCTTCAGTGAGGCAGTTCATGGAATTGGCCGTGAACATTCCGGAACAGCACCCGCAGCCGGGACATGCACGGGACTCGATTTCCCTGACCTGGGTGTCATCCGCGGACGGGTCGGCCGACTTCACCATCGCGTCTATCAGGTCGAGACGTGCCTCGCCCATGACTCCGGCCTCCATCGGGCCGCCCGAGACGAAGACTGCAGGGATGTTCAGCCTCATTGCGGCAATCAGCATCCCCGGGGTAATCTTGTCACAATTGCTGATGCAGATCATCGCATCTGCCTTGTGGGCGTTCACCATGTATTCGACGCTGTCGGCGATGATGTCACGTGAAGGGAGGGAATAGAGCATTCCGTCGTGGCCCATGGCGATTCCGTCATCCACGGCTATGGTATTGAACTCCGCCGCGTAACATCCGAGAGCCTCGATCTCCTGCTTGACCGTCTGGCCGACGGAATGGAGATGTGTGTGTCCCGGCACAAACTGTGTGAATGAATTGACTACAGCTATTACCGGACGGCCCATCTGCTCCTTTTTCATCCCGGCAGCAGCCCAGAGCGCCCTTGCCCCGGCCATCCGCCTGCCGTTCATCGTGATTGAACTTCTTAATTCGTGCCGCATAACAATATGTTTCAGTTCGTTTCTGTTAAAGGGATCCTTAAAAAAAAGCCCCTCCCATGTACCGGGAAGGGCTTGTCAATTACTTGTCAAGTTCATAGCATCACCTTCCCGGTCCAAGTGTCTTAATGACAAGGACTAGCACGACGACGATGCTGATAATATATAACATAATCTTACCTTTTCTATTTTCTAGTTTCGCAAGCCGCAAATTGCTGCTTTTCAGAGGATTTATTGCTCTGTGCGAGCAAAAGGCCCGTGCGCAAATTTAGTATACGCTACCCTTTTCCTAAATCCCTTTCCCCGGGAAAGGGACTTCCTCTCGGCCTGAAGGCCTCAAAAGCAGTTGTTTCGCTCTGCGAAATTTAAGTTACCTTTTATTCTAAAAAGTCACTTACAATCTGTAAGCAGATACAAATCTAAAGAGTTTTTTCCAAAAACAAAATTTTTTTGCATAAAAATGCATCTCCCAGAGCGCGTGAGCGGGATTTCGAAAGTTTTATCTTTGCAGCCAAAACGCCCGGATTGTTGGAAACCGGACAAATATCCAGCGAGATTCCTTACAATCCGTCAGTTTTCAGCATCTGAAAATTACAGAATATTTTTCTGACGTATATCCCGGACTACCTCCGCCACTTCCTTCGGGCCGAAGCCGGATTTCCTCGGAGTCATTGCGAGCCAGACGGCGAAGGCCGCGCACAAGGCGGTGAGAACGAGGAAGAGGGCATTGGATTTGGTGAAATAATTCCTCAGGAACCAGAAGCCGGCAAGGAACAGGAAACAATATACTATGTCCCCTCCGAAACTGTTCTTCTCCCCCGCCTTCACATCTATCCGGTAGGTCTTCACCTGGCGTCCGTCCTCCTGCTGCACGGCATCGCCTTCCTCGTAAATGTCACAGAGCACATATCTGGTACGCATGAACAGGGACCAGTCCGCCAGAATACGTCCGCAGCCCAGGTCACTGATGGTTCGTCCTGCCGAAACGGCTTCGAAGACCGCCTTCTCGAAATCCTCCGGACCGAGCTCCGAAGTGATTGTAAGTGAATCCAATGTCTTGAGATTCACACTTGTGTCAAATTCTGCCATATTGTTTTCTCAACTATTATTCCTGAAAATTGCCAACGCATAATTGGCGTCCGGCCCAGGGGCGGTAAGCACTTGCAGCGCATCTTTGAGCAATACCGCAAGGCCTTCTGCCACAGGGGAATATTCCACCCTCATCACCGTCATGCCATCCTCGCATGGATATCTGTCATGGAGACGCCTTGCAAGCAGGCCCATTGTCATCCTGACGTTAATTTCCACGCAGGGAGACAGCCTGAAACGGCCTTCAGCAACCCGGCACATGAACATGTCCACTCCGGCATAGCCTTCGTAACTCCCGGCGAACTCCTCCAGGAAATACTCAGTCAGGATATCTTTGACTGCCAGCACAATAGCCTCCGGCACATATCCGGAAAGTTTCCCGAGAATCCACCCATCGGATGCCAGGACATTGCCCCGGTACATCCCGTTCTCGTTGAAAAACATCGAGAATCCTTCGAAACGGACTTCTCCGTGGGAAATGTGGAAGAGCATTGCGAAGTCCCGGACGACTTTCTCCCTGCATTCCACTTCGACGGCGCCCTGCTTCGCTATCACATTGCGGCACCAGCCCAGGTCATTGTCCGACAATTCCCCGGCACGCAGCCAGCGGAGTCCTTTCCCGCTGCCAGACCACGGGGCCTTGGCCACCGCATCCCCGTACTTCCCGACATAGCTCACTACTTCCGGGACGGATTCTGCAATCACAGGAGCGTTTCCAGTCAGGAAATCCGTATATGGCCTACCCCCGAAAGAGCGGCCTGACAGTATTTCCTGCAGGTGCCTGCGTATGAACGAGTCCGCCGCCACCGCATTTTTCCGGTTCGAGAGTTCCCTGATACGGGCAAGCGCCGCATCATCCGGCAGCATTGTCTCCGGAATCCCTTCCCTGAGGAGACGGCGTTTGAGCACAGCGTCCCATCCCCACGGAATGATTCCCTCCCCGGTTTCTATCAGGGAGGTCAGCCCGGCGCAGTCGCGTCCGAATTTCAATGCGGACTCAGGCGGCACGAAGTTCGGGTCACCGTTCGCCAGGCAGAGGTCGTGTTCCGGATTGAAGATGTTCATGGGTACAAATTTATATATTTAATTGTTATCTTTGCATGGTGTGACATCACATTGACCATGGCCGACAAAGATTTCCTTACCGGAGAACATAGACTGCAGGTTTCCAACGGGGAGTTTTTCTCCGAGGTGGAAAGCATGTTGCAGCAAGGACGGTGCGTGAGGATCCCGGTGAAAGGCACGAGCATGATTCCGTTCATCGTGGAAGGCCGGGATGAGGTGGAGACAGGCCCCGTTTCTGGGGAACTGAGGCGCAGGGACATAGTGCTGGCCAGGACGGACAGGGGGATAGTGATGCACAGGATTTACAGAATCTCCGGAAGCGGTACGGAAGCGGAGTTCACCCTCATGGGAGACGGGAATCTGTATATGACAGAGACTTGCCCGGCCTGTGACATTATCGGCAGGGCCAATGCTATTTTCCGCAGAGGGAGAAGGGTGGACACCGACGGGAGATGCGAAAGGCTCAAGGCGCGGATATGGATGTCACTCAGACCTGTCCGGAGGTTCCTGATTCCGGCGTGGAATTTTTTCCATCGGTCCGGATACAATGATAACCAATCGATTGACTGGACGATATGAAGGCTGCCGACTGTCTGCGCTGGCTATGGCGCATTTCCCGCGGATGGCGGGGATGGATTTGTCTCGATGCATTGTGCGGATGCGTCAGGGCGGCAGCCATGCTCGGATTCATCTGGACGAGCAAATATCTCATTGACATTGCCACCGGCAATGCAGAAGGCAGTTTCAGGGTTTATGTACCGCTCCTTGCAGGCTGCATGCTGGTGCAGCTGGCATCCGGGGCAGCGAAGGCCAGGATCGGGACAAGGAACGAGATCAGGCTTCGCAATGAATTGAAATACCGCATTTTCACCCATCTGATGGAAAGTCGTTGGACAGGCCGGGACTCATTCCATACGGGGGACGTGATGAACAGGCTCGACCAGGATGTCGCGGCCGTGTCCGGACTCGTGTGCATTTCCGCACCTTCCGCCATTGCCACTTGCGTACAGCTCGCGGGAGCTTTCTGGCTTCTTGCCCGGATGGATTTGCGGCTGGCCCTGATAATCGTGGCGCTCATGCCTGTTGCAATCCTGCTCAGCAAAGGGTTCGTCCGCAGACTGAGACGGCTTACAAGGGAAATCAGGATGTCGGACAGCAAGGTACAGAGCCATCTTCAGGAAAATCTCCAGCACAGGACCTTGATTTCAGCACTTGAATATACTTCGAAGACGACTGACGAACTGATGTCGTTGCAGACCGACCTTCAGAACAAGGTGATGGACAGGACCGACTATTCTCTTTTCTCGAGATTCATGGTGCAGTCAGGATTCGCGGCCGGTTATCTGGCAGTAATGCTCTGGGGCATATACGGATTGCGCAACGGAAGCATTTCCTTCGGTGTGATGGCGGCATTCCTGCAGCTTGTTTCCCAGATTCAGAGACCTATAGTCGACCTGAGCAGGCAGGTTCCGGGAGTGGTCAGGGTGCTCACGAGCGTGGAGCGTCTATGTGAACTGACCGACATACCGCTCGAAGAGCAGGGTGATCCGGTGAGATTGGAAGGGATGCAGGGAGTCCGTTTCGAGGATGTGACTTTCACTTATCCTGACGGGGATTCCCCTGTACTGGACGGATTCAGCCACGATTTCCGGCCAGGAAGCCTGACGGCAGTGGAAGGAGAGACCGGAGCAGGTAAAAGTACGATGATTCGTCTGATAACTGCACTCCTGTTGCCTGAAAAAGGCAGGATTTGCCTGTATGACGGCAAGTGTTCCGTGACCGCCTCTCCTCGGACGAGGTGCAACATCGTTTATGTCCCGCAGGGCAACACTCTCATTTCCGGTACGATACGTGAGAATCTGCTGCTGGGCAATCCGGATGCCCGGGACAATGAGCTTGAAGATGCGTTGCATTGTGCAGTCGCGGATTTCGTAATGGAACTGCCTGACGGCCTGGACACTGTCTGCGGAGAGTCCGGTGCAGGATTGAGCGAAGGGCAGGCCCAGCGCATAGCCATAGCCCGCGGGCTGCTGAGGCCGGGTGGAATCCTGCTGCTTGACGAGCCGACCTCGTCACTCGACCCGGACACTGAACGGGAGCTGCTCGGAAGACTGGGGAAACACGTCAAGAACAAGACTCTTATAATCATCACGCACAGGGAATCCGTGTCATCCCTGTGTATGGAGACAGTGCATTTTACTCTCAACAACCACAAAACCAAAACGTATGACAATAGGTTATTTGAGAGTCAGCACAGGAAAACAGAATCCTGAAAATCAGAAAGATGAAATCCGCCGTTTCGGCGAGGAGAAGAACATGGCCATCGACGGATGGGTCACGGAGACGGCAAGCGGAAAGGTCCCTTACAGGAAACGCAAGCTCGGACGCACCCTCAAGCAGATGAAAAGCGGGGATGTAATCATCGTCACGGAAATCTCGAGGCTAAGCCGGTCCCTGACCGAGATTATGGCCATCATGGGCGAATGCCTTGAGCGCCACATCGGCATCTACACGACCAAGGAACGCTACACTTTCGACGACAGCATCAACAGCAAGGTGCTCTGTTTCGCATTCGGGCTCGTCGCGGAAATCGAGCGCAATCTCATCTCCATGAGGACGAAAGAGGCGCTCGCCCTGAAGCGGGCAGAAGGTGTGGTGCTCGGCAGGCACAAGGGCAGCAAGGTCAAGATGAAGCTGATAGAGCAGAATTACACCCGTATCACGACAATGCTGCACAATGGCATGACAATCACCAAGATGTGCAAGCGCATAGGGGTTTCGCGCAACACCTGGTACAAGTATCAGGCGATGAAGGAGGCTGGTTCTGATTGCAATATCACGGAAATGAGGTAACTTTGCGCGCGGAATGAAAACGATGCGCAAATGCTTGAAGTGATGTTGTGGATGGCGGCCGGCTTGATTGCCGGAAGGCTGTTCAGACTGAAGAATCTCCAGAAAATAATCCTTGCGATGACGTGGCTGCTGCTCCTGTTTCTCGGATGGGAGGCAGGCGGTGACAGCAACGTCGTCAAGGCACTTCCGTCCCTCGGGCTGGATGCCCTCATCCTGACTGCCGGCGGGACTGCTGGGAGCTGCATTCTGGCCTGGCTGCTGTGGAAGAGCCTGAAAGACAGGAAAAATGACGGAGGCAATGCAGGCAAGGGAAGGTCTGACGGGGTTATGGCCGGGCTTTCCGGGAGTTTGGTAATCCTGGGATTTTTCGTAGCCGGAATATTGCTCGGCCTGGCCGGATTTGACCTTGGGGAAGGGCTTGTACACAAACTGGGCTACAGGTCACTGTGCATACTGATGTTGTTGGTCGGGATGAGTGCCGGAGGCAATCCCGAGCTCGTTTCGTCGCTGAAGAGCATGAATCCGCGCATTGTCCTTCTGCCGGTAGCGACAGTGGCGGGCACTTACATAGGATGCGTTCTGGTCAATATCGCATTGGGGTACCGGACGACGGATGTCCTGGCAATCGGCTCGGGATTCGGATACTATTCTCTTTCAAGCGTGCTGATTTCCGGCAGCAGGGGAGCTGAACTGGGCACGTTAGCATTGATTTCCAATATAATACGCGAGGTGTTCACCCTGTTGTTCACGCCCCTGCTGGCGAAGATGGCGGGTCCTCTCGCGCCCATTTCTGCAGGAGGGGCCACAACGGCAGACACCACTCTTCCGGTCATCACGGGTTGTTGCGGGGAGAGGTTTGCACTGGTCTCGATTTTCCACGGATTCATAGTAGATTTCTCGGTCCCGTTCCTCGTGAGCTTCTTCTGCTCGTTAGGATAAGGCCGGATCAATGTCCCAGAAGTTCCAGTTCTTCAGGGGTGTAGAGTATCGAGTCGATGAAATCAGGGGCGACACGGGCCAGGACGAGGAACACGATGAGAGCCAAGGCAGCCAGGATTATCAATGTTATGATACTCCATTTAAGTATGTTCATGGTCCGGCTTCCACCATTTTCATTCTTTCCGGATTCGTTTTCTGCTGCATGTTCATTCCCTGAGGCCAGCTCATTCGCTGATTCCGGTTCGCTTCCTGATATCAATCCGTCTGTTGCCAGCTCTATTTCTGCTGCCGGCTCAGAGTGCGTTTTGATGTCCCCGGCAGTTGCGCCAGCACTTTCATTTGCTTCCGCCTGGAGCTCAATCTTATTGTCCTCCTCGGTCATCTCAGGGGTTTCATCCATGTCCGCACTTCCGGACACGGCTGCGCCTTCAGATGCTTCTTCATCAACGATTTCTTCTCCGGCTGTTCCTTCCGGAGTCATTTCTTCTCCGGAATCCGATACATTCTCCGGTTCCATGCTTTCTTCGGCTGAATCCTCATTTTCCCCTGCGACAGCTCCGGAATCGCTTTGGGATTCATCCTGGGCCGGATCACCGGCAGCATCCGCAACCGGAGTCTGCGGCATCTCCTCAGGATTGAGTATAGAACGCAGGCTGGCCATCGTCTCGGACACCTCGGAGATGCTCGTCTCGTGTGTTTTCAGGGAGACGGGCTCCAGTCCGAATCCTTCCGGATATATGTCGAGATCCTCGTCCGCGACAAAAAAGAAATAATTCTCCTTTGTGGCGCGGAGTTTACCGAGTCCCGGGAACGGAACGGACTTTCTCGTAGTCAGGATATCTTTGAGGTCACGGAGGAAATCATTGATAATCCGCCGGGCTGTATCCAGGTCAATATTGTTGCTGGCAGCGTAGAATTCCGCCAGGGACTCATCGCCTTCCTTTTTCATCTGTCTGAAAGTCAATCTCTTATAAGGAGGATTGATCGTATATCCCCTGTCCGAGAATACGGACGGGACAAGTTCGGCCACGAAAGTGCCGACTCCGGGAAGAGTCACTTCATCTTTCTCAAGGATCAGTTCCTTGACCATTTTTGACAGAAGGTCTATGTCCATAGGTAATATATGTGAAAATGCGTCCAGACGCAGGGTTTCTAAAAAAATCTTTACAAAGGTAGCAAAAAAATGCAAAAAAAATTTGCAAAGAAATCTTTTTGTTGTACCTTTGCAATCCCGAAACGAAAAAACGGGTGGAAAACAAAATTCCTGAATAGCTCAGTTGGTTAGAGCATCTGACTGTTAATCAGAGGGTCCCAGGTTCAAGTCCTGGTTCAGGAGCCAAGCTCGGGAGCATAGCTCAGTTGGTTCAGAGCGTCTGCCTTACAAGCAGAGGGTCGGGGGTTCGACTCCCTCTGCTCCCACCAAAAAAGACTCGGAATTCATTCCGGGTCTTTTTGCATATATACTAGTCGAACCGGTTGATTTGCATTTTTTGGCGTTGAGGGGAGTTGTCGAGAGACGCTATGGTTGCCGGGGGCTCTGCCGGAGTTCCGCTTCGCTCCATCCACCTTCGGAACTTCGTCCTTCGGGAGCCGCTCACAAGGCCGCGGCCGGCCATGCTCCGACAGAGCCCTCCGGCAACCAAACAACAATCTTTTTCGATGACGATTGTCTTCGCGCAAAACACCTGACATTCAAAATGGCCTTCTGGAGCTTGTAGCAGCATTTCCGGTGTCAGGTCCCCTCAATTTGACGCCACCTGACACCTGTAAAAATTATTTATTACTGATAATCAAATAGTTACTATTTTAGAACATGCGCGGTGTTTTGCACGAATAGTTTTTAGTGCGTTGGAGGCACAAAGCAAGCGGAGCAGCCCTTGGGCTGAGCTGCGCAGCTTGCTTTGAGCAGCCGTCCGGCGTATTTGCCGGCTGCGGTGCCGTGCGTTAGGCAATGATCTTCACTTTCCTGCAATTCATCGCGCGGGCAAATCGCCGTTTTACGCCACATAACTGCATTTTACTGGCGCGATGGCCCCAATTTGATGTCATCTGACAATTTTCAAAAATCTCTATCGTTGATTATCAATGAGTTACGATTTTACTACTCGCGCGATGGTTTGCGCGAAGGACTGACCATGCAGGATAACGAAGGAAACGATGGGGAATTCAGACGAAAATTCATATATTTACACGGACAGATAAACTGAAAACGCGATATGATTATGAATAGAGTATTGACAATATTGCTCGCGGCCCTGCTCGCTCCCGCAGCCATTCACGCAGGCAACCCATTCACAGGAAGCTGGAGAGGCACCTTGTCCGCAGGACAGAGCACACTCACAGTGGTGTTCAACATCGGAACCGGCGAAGACGGCGGGCTCACCTGCACGATGGACAGCCCGGACCAGGGAGTGAAAGGAATCCGGGCCTCGGCATCCGTCACCAACTCGGTATTCCTCGAAGTTGCCCTGCCGGAACTGGGAGTATCTTACAAAGGCATGCTCCTCAGCGGCACCATCTCCGGAACATTCACCCAGATGGGAAAAAACTTCCCGCTCACGCTTACCAGAAACACCGAAATCCTCAGGCGTCCACAGAACCCTGAAGGACCACTCCCATACACCGAGGAGGAAATCCTGTTCAAGAACGATAAAGCAGAAGCCACGCTCGCCGGTACACTCACAATTCCCGAAAATGCCACATCCGGCACTCCCGTAGTCCTGATGCTGACAGGAAGCGGGCTGGAGGACCGAAACGAGGAGGTATTCGAGCACAAACCGTTCCTCGTCATTGCAGATTACCTTGCAAGACGCGGAATCGCCACACTCAGATATGACGACAGGACATTCGGCAAATCAACCGGAGGCGACGTAAAGAACGCCACGACAATGGATTTCCTCGAAGACGCAGACGCCGGAACCGAATATCTCCGCAGCACTGGGCGATTCGGAAAAATCGGAGTACTCGGCCACAGTGAAGGCGGCAATATCGCATTCATGCTCGGTGCAAGAGGGAAGGCCGCTTTCGTCATCAGCCTCGCAGGAGTCGGAGTAAGAGGCGACGAGGCCTTCACGGCCCAGGCCAACAGAGTCATGAAACTTCAGGGAGCCGACATGAAATACACTGTAGCCACCTACAGGTCAACCGTGCTGGCCCAGGGCAACACATGGATGAACTGGTTCATCAACTATGACCCGTCGGAAGACATCCGGGCTTGCAATTGCCCTGTCTTCGCGGCCAACGGGGACAAGGACATACAGGTAATCTCTTCCCTCAACCTGGCAGGAATAAGGGAGAACCTTCCGGACAATCCGGCAAACCTCATCAGGGAATACCCTTCCCTGAACCATCTCTTCCAGCATTGCGACACAGGAAACGTGACGGAATACAGGAAGATAGAGGAAACCTTCTCCCCGGAAGTCCTTGAAGATATTGCAGAATGGATCAGAAGCCTTGAATGATGCCTTGAATCCCGGATCAGGCCATGACTTCAGCAAGCTCTTACCTCACCCTCAACGACCGCCCGATGCGCAACGTGGTGGTAGGTGTAATTCCGTTCAGGCTGCAGATTTTCTTGACGGTAGTATGATATTTCACGGCAAGAGCCCCGAGAGTATCCCCGGACTTGATCTTATGATACTGGGCCTTGGCAAGTTCGGCAGCCTTGCGTGCCTCCTCGGCCTCACGCGCGGCAATCTCGGCGGCCCTTGCGGAATAAGCCACTGAATCCTCCTGCATGATGAGATAATCCTCCTCGTCGGATTCAGGCACATAGCGGCTCGCCGCATTGAGATACCTCTTCTTCAGCACGAAAAGACGATGTCTCAGGATTCCCGACTCGAAATCTATCAGCCACTGAGGGTCGAACGCATAGCCCTGATATCTGGTCTCGAAATGGAGATGGGCCCCCGTGGAGCGTCCCGTAGAACCTCCCAGGCCGATGACATCCCCGGCAGTCACCCAGTCGCCCGGCTTCACGTCCCTTCTCGACAAATGCCCGTAAAATGTCTCCAGCCCGTTTTCATGACGTATAATCACGAGATTGCCATAACCTCTGTAATACCTGGAAACCCTGACCTTGCCGGAGAACGCCGCCTTGACCGGAGTCCCGGTCTTCAGCGGAAGATCCACTCCCATGTGTCCGCGTCCGTGACGGTAGCCGAAAGGAGAATAGACCTTCGTCTGATAAGGGCAATGATATTCGCTCAGGGAATCCACCACCCAGATAGTCACGTCATCCTCGATGTCCGAAGGCATGACATGGAAAGGATTCGGCTTCTCCTCATCCCAGCAGGTATTGAAGAACTCGGACGTCATCACGACTGAAGGGTCCTTGTAATATCTCCATGTAAAATCCTCCATCAGGAGAATCTTCACTGCCGGATTGCCCGTGTCAAGGGTATCCACAGCCGAGGCGGAAGACGGGTCGAGGGATTTCACCGGCTGCAGGGCAGGCCTCGGAACAAGCCTTTCGGCACGGCTCATTGAGATCAGAGTATCAAGACGCGGAGCCCTTGACGGAATGTCCTGGGCGCCCGCAACAAACATAGCCGCTCCGCAAAGGAACACAGATACGGCTGCAGTCCTGAATAAGTTCATTTTAGTTCGATTTTATGTCCTGGCAACCTACACTTTCGCACCGAAACGGCTCACCAACAATTCCTTGACCTCATTTATCCTGGATTCCAGGAGTTCATCCGAAGAAGCCTCGCAGATGAAACGGAGATAAGGCTCCGTATTGGAAGGCCTGATATTGAACCACCAGTCCGGGAACTCCACACGATATCCGTCGAAATCCATCATTGCCACAGGAGTCTCGCGGGAAATGAAATGCTCGCGGAGAGCATCCATCGCACCCTGCTTGTCCTCAAGCCGGAAATTGATCTCGCCGGAATTGCGATATTTCGCGATTCCATCTATCAACTCGCTCATTGTCAATCCCTTCTTCTTCATTGAAGCCAGCTCCCTAAGCACCAGAATCGAAGCGAGCAACCCGCTGTCGGAATAGAAGAAATCGCGGAAATAATAATGGCCTGCAAGTTCTCCGCCCCAGACGCCGTCGATTTCACGGAGCTTTCTTGCGGCATTGGCACGTCCCACCTTCCAGGTATACATCTCCGCTCCCATCGGCACGAGATATTCTCCCACGGCCTTGGAGCTGCGGATATCCTGGATGACCATGCCCTTCTCACCTCTTTCACCGATGAAATAATGCCCGAGGAGGGCTATAATCAGGTCCGGAGAGATGAAATGGCCCTTCTCGTCCACGAACATGACCCTGTCCGCATCCCCGTCATAGATGACACCCACATCGGCCCCGGTCTTGCGGACCAGTTCCTCGAGAGCTACCACATTGTCATGCACGAGCGGATTCGGCTCATGATTCGGGAAAGTCCCGTCCATTTCGTCGAAAATATATGCAGGAGCATCCCCGAAAATCTGTTTCGCGAAGAGGGAACTCATTCCGTTGGAGAGGTCGAAAGCCAGTTTTAGGCCGCTGAGGTCGCTCTTGTAGCCAAGCAGGAAATCCAGATAGTCCTGACGGATATCCTTCTCATACACATTGCCTTTGTCCTCTGCAAGCGGAAGCTCACGGTCCTCCCGTATCCAGGCCTCGATCCGGCCCAGACCGTTGTCATATCCGACCGGAAGGGCGTTTTCGCATGAGACCTTAAGGCCGTTGTACTCCTTCGGATTGTGCGAAGCGGTGATCTGCACCGACGCCTTGAATCCGTACCTCGCAGTCCCGAAATACACCATCGGAGTGGTGCTCAGGCCGATATCATATACATCCGCACCGGCATCCGTTATTCCCCTGAGGAGATATTCATGTATCTCATCCGAAGACACGCGGCAGTCCCTGCCGACCAGAACCTTGTCCGCACCGAGAAGAGACGGGAGGAATGCCCCCACCTTGTAGACGGTATCCTTGTCGAAATCCACATTGTAGATTCCCCTTATATCATAAGCGTGAAATGCTCCCATGACGATGACTAGTTATTTAATCTTGGTGTTATATCTTGTATGTACCTTGCCCTTGGAAATCCCGAGCAACTTCTTGGAAATGATTTTCTTGCGTATCGGGGCGACATGGTCCACGAACATGTCCCCGTCCAGATGCGACATCTCGTGCTGAACCATCCTGCAGGCGAACTTGTCCAGTTCCTCGGTCACCTTCTCCCCGGACTCATCATAATATTCCACTGTCATCGAGGCGGGACGGCGCACATCGCAATATATCCCCGGGATGCTCAGGCAACCTTCGGAATATTCCACCGTCTTCTCGCTTTCCTCGACAATCACGGGATTGATCATCGTCCTCTTGAATCCCTCAAGATAAGGATATACGTCCGTCATCCCGGTGCCGTCCACAATCAGGACCCTTTTCCCGACACCTATCTGGGGAGCGGCAAGTCCGCATCCCTCAGAATGCACCAGAGTGTCCTTAAGGTCCTGGACCAGGGCGGCAAGTCCCTCCTTGTCAGAGAGATCCGCTTCCTGGGCCCTGGCCCGGAGAACCTCCGAACCATATAGATAAATTGGCTGTATCATTGTATATATCTTTTAATTTTCCAATATTCAAAACTATCCGGGACCGCGCCAGGCACCTATCTGCGCCTCCTCTTCCCGGAATTCTTCGTAGACAATGTCTCCGGAATCCGGATTTCGGACGGCAAGACTGCAGCACCGGACGGACTGCCGGAAGTCCTGTCGAGATAGCCCTGCAGGATGATTGCGGCGCTGATCTTGTCCACCGACGCCTTGTCCCTGCGTTCCGAAGCCTTCATTCCCCCGTCAATCATGGCCCTGTGAGCCAGCACGGAAGTAAACCTCTCGTCCTCAAGAGTAACCGGAATCTCCGGGAAAGCTTTGGCAATCTGCTTCAGGAACACATCCACATCTGCTGCCGCCCCGGAGGGACGCCCGTCCATATTGACCGGATAACCGACGACAAAACGGACAATGGTCTCGGATTCGGCATATTTTTTAAGATATTCTATTATCTTTGCAGTCTGTACGGTCTCGAGGGCGGAGGCAAAAATGCGGAGAGGGTCGCTGACCGCGACTCCGACTCTTTTCCTTCCGTAATCTATGCCGATAATTCTGTCCATATCCGTGCAAAGTTAAAAAAATAGATGAATATGTCCAAACAGGGACGCAGCCCCAAAGTAGAGCATTTCAGAATATCGCTCATCGACGACATGACGCACAAGCAGCTGTGGGTCATGCGCTTCACACGCACCGGCCTCTTCGTCATCGTGATTTCAGCAATCACGGTGGTGATGGCGGTGTCCTTCTCGATAGTGGCATTCACGCCGCTGAGAACATTCATCCCGGGCTATCCGGATGCACACACCAAGCGCGAGGCCATCAACAATGCGATACGCATAGACTCGCTCCAGAATGTCATTTACACCTGGATGTTCTACACCGACAATCTCAAGAATATAATGGAAGGGGCTGACCCCGTGAAGATAGACAGCATTGTCCGCAACACGTCCCGGAGCGAGGCCGGAGCAACTGCCAGGGCATCCGTGGCAGGACAGGATTCCGTGCTCAGGGAGGAAGTGCGCAAGACCGAACAGTTCGGCCTTTCCAAAACCGCCGAAAGGAAGCTCCCGATAGAGGGCATGCATTTCTTCACCCCGCTCAAAGGCGTCGTGTCGCAGGGATATGACCCTCTCCTGCATCCTTACATTGACATCACGGCTCCTGCGAATTCAGTGGTAATGTCAGTCCTCGACGGAACGGTCATCAACGCAGGATGGAGCGACGATTCGGGATATACCATCCAGATTCAGCATTCGGACGACATCGTCTCGATATACAAGCACAACCAGAAACTGCTCAAGAAGACCGGGGACAAGGTGACCGCAGGTTCGCCTGTGGCTCTCGTCGGAAATACCGGGGCTCTCACTACAGGAGACCATCTGCATTTCGAGCTATGGTACAGAGGCGAGGCCGTAGATCCTACAAAATACATCAATTTCTAATGACGGGGAAAAGACATATCGCGATTCTCGGCTCTACAGGATCCATCGGAAGGCAGGCCCTGGACGTCGTCAGGCAGCACAGGGACCTTTTCGAGGTGGAACTGCTGACGGCGAACAACAATTCGCAACTGCTTGTGGAACAGGCTATCGAATTCAATCCGGGCTCTGTGGTCATCTGTAATGAAGAGAAATATGACGAAGTGGCTGAAGTCCTGCAGCCGAAGGACATCAAGGTTTTCGCCGGAATGGATTCCGTATGCAGCCTCGTGAAAGCGGAGGACATCGACATTGTACTCACAGCCCTGGTCGGATTCAGCGGACTCAGGCCGACGATATCAGCCATAGAGGCCGGAAAGGTCATAGCCCTCGCCAACAAGGAGACTCTCGTGGCGGGAGGCAGCCTCGTGACGGAACTGGCAGCCAAGCACAATGTCCCGATATTGCCTGTGGACTCAGAGCACTCGGCCATCTTCCAGTGCCTGCTTGCCGCCGGCGGGAACAGATTCACCAGAATCCATCTCACGGCATCCGGAGGCCCGTTCCGGACATGGGAAAAGGATCGCATTGCAAAGGCTACGAGAAACGAGGCCCTGAAACATCCGCAATGGACCATGGGAGCCAAGATCACCATAGATTCCGCCACGATGATGAACAAGGGATTCGAGATGATCGAGGCCTGCTGGCTGTTCAATACCGGGCCGGAGAAGATAAATATCGTCATTCATCCGCAGTCCGTCATACACTCCATGGTCGAGTTCGAGGACGGCGCCGTGCTTGCGCAGATGGGACATCCTGACATGAGGGAACCGATACAGTTCGCCCTCAGCTTCCCGGAAAGGCTGGCGTTGGACAACAGGAAGCTGGATTTCGCCTCGGTCGGAAGCCTGACTTTCGAGAAGCCGGACAGCGGCAAATTCCCTTGCCTTGAGCTGGCTTTCGAAGCGATTAAAAAAGGTGGCAATATCCCATGTGCCATGAATGCGGCCAACGAGGCAGCCGTAGCGGCATATCTCGAGGACAGGATAGGCTTCTATGACATCCCGGACATCATTTCCAGATGCATGGGAGAAGTATCTTTCATCCGGAAGCCGGACATCGGGGAGATATTGTCCACAAACGACGAAACCTACGCCCGCGCAGCGGAAATGTGCCGGCAACGTTAACAGGCGCGGTAAACACGCGCCGCAAATGACAGACGACATGACAGTACTGATAAAAATATTGCAGGTAATCCTCGCTCTCTCAATACTCATCGTGATTCATGAGCTGGGGCACTATTTCTTCGCCCGTATCTGCGGAATCCGGGTGGACAAGTTCTTCCTGTTCTTCGATGCAGGCAACTTCAAGCTGTTCAGCACGAAGAGCACCGGATGGTTCACCAGGCTGTTCCCGAAAATGAAGGACGCCGAGACGGAATACGGCATCGGCTGGCTTCCCATAGGCGGATATTGCAAAATCAACGGGATGGTGGACGAGTCGTTCGACCTGGATTCCCTGAAGCAGCCTCCGAAGCCTTGGGAATTCCGTTCCAAGCCTGCATGGCAGAGGCTTCTGGTGATGCTCGGTGGAGTCCTGTTCAATTTTATATTCGCCATCCTCGTATATATATTCATGTTCGATGTATGGGGCAGCGAATATATCAGCAACCGCGACAGCCGGATCTACGTCAACGACCTGGCCTACGAGATGGGATTCCGCAACGGGGACCGGATACTGAGTTTCGACGGATACGAGCCCGAGGATTTCAGTATGCTCCAGGCAGATCTCGCGAGACGTGACGCACGAACCGCGAGGGTGCTCCGCGGAAACGACACCCTGACGATATATATCGACAGGAGCATGATAGGAAGGGTTCTTGACAGCCCGGGTATGTTCTCACTGGCAGTACCGTTCGATATTGACTCATTGGCCGCAAGCTCGCCGAACGCAGGAGCAGACCTCAGGCACGGGGACAGGATTGCCCGGATCGGGACCTCGGACGTGGCCTATGTGCAGGATGCATGGAAGATACTCGGAGAACTGGCCGGAAGCAGTGCAGAGGTGACGATACTCAGGGACGGCGACACCCTGTCACGTACAGTCCAGGTGGACAGCGCAGGGCATATCGGAGTGGTGCTTCAAGTGCCGGGGCTGGAGAAGAAGGAATATTCAGTAATTGAGGCTATTCCGGCAGGCATAGAATACACTTTCTCGACCGTGGGCGGTTATGTGCGCGACCTCAAGCTGGTTGCCACGCCGAGCACCGGAGCGTACAAGTCAGTGGGCAGTTTCATAGCCATCGGACAGGTATTCCCTTCGACGTGGAACTGGCTGATATTCATCAATCTGCTCGCCCTTCTGTCCATCATGCTCGGAGTGATGAACCTGATTCCGATACCGGGGCTTGACGGTGGGCACTCCATCCTCCTGCTCTATGAGATGATCACTGGCCGGAAGCCGAGTGACCGCTTCCTCGTGGCTGCACAGGCCATCGGAATGGTACTTCTCATAATGCTGATGATTCTCGCCTTCGGCAATGACATAGGACGGCTGATGAGGTAATAATAATTTTTTAGTATATTTAGGGAAAATCAAACAATAGGAAAACATGAGCACTAGACAATTTATCGGCATTGCGGCAGCAGTCCTGATGCTGGCAGGATGCAGGAGCAACGGAACACTTCTCCCGAACGTAAGTGGTAAGGCCGGGGAGATTATCGTGGCCATGGACCGCAACGAATGGGATGGCAACCTCGGAAGCGCGACCCGTGATCTGCTTGCAGCGGAATATCCTTTCCTGCCTCAGGTAGAGCCAATGTTCTCTCTCTCGAACGTTCCGGCAACAGGCTTCGCAGACCTGTTCAAGGTTCACCGCAACCTGTTGTTCTTCAACATTTCCGCCACGGACAAGAGCGGCGTTATCTACAGGAATGACGTTTGGGCGCACCCGCAGTGCGTGATACAGGTGACGGCTCCGAGCAGTGATTCGGCCGCCACGATCCTGAAAGAGAACGGCGAAAGAATCATCAGCACGTTCGAACAGGCCGAGAGGGACAGGATTATTGCCAATTCCAAGCTCTATGAGGAGCATAGCATCCCGCCTGCTGTAAAGGCCATGACAGGAGGCTCCCCTCATTTTCCGAGCGGCTACAAGCTCAGGAAGAAAAGCGCTGATTTCCTGTGGATTGCGGATGACAAGCAGTATGTCACCCAGGGAGTGCTCATCTACAAATATCCGGCTGCGGAGAAGGAGAATTTCACAGTGGAGAACATCATAGCCCGCAGAAATGAATTCATGAAGGCCAATGTACCTGGAATGTTCGACAACACATATATGATAACCAGCGAGGCCCTGAAGCCGGAAGTCAGCTTCATCCGTTACAGGGGTCGCCAGTTCGCCGAGACCAGAGGCCTGTGGGAGGTATACGGGGACTTCATGGGAGGACCGTTCGTCTCACATTCGTTCTACAGCAAGGACGGGAAGGACATAATTGTACTGGACGGCTTCGTATATGCCCCGAAATATGACAAACGCCAGTATCTCAGGCAGGTGGAGGCCATTCTCTACTCCTTTGAATGGGAGGAGCCGAAGTCCGATGAAGAAAAGGAATGAGGCATTTTGGAAATTCAAGATGAGAAAAATGGAAAAATATTTTGAGGTGTAGAAAATAATACATACCTTTGCAATCCGTTTAATCGCGGTAAAAGCGAAAGAACGTTGTGCCGGTGGGTTCGTATAACGGTTAGTACTCGAGATTTTCATTCTCGCAATAGGAGTTCGATTCTCCTACCCACTACTAAATATTAAAAAATAAAAACAATGGCAAACAACGCATCTGCAGAGAAGTGCATTCGCCAGAGCGAAAGGCACAGATTGCATAATAAGTATTATGCAAAAACCACAAGGAATGCTATACGTGCTATCAGGAATACGACAGACAAGAAAGCTGCCGAGGCCGGAGCACCAAAGGTTTACGCTATGATTGACAAGCTCGCCAAAGTGGGCATCATCCACAAGAACAAGGCAGCCAATCTCAAGAGCGGAATAGCACTTTACATCAACAAGCTCGCCTAAGGGCTTCCCGATGGGCAACGGGATGTAGCGCAGTTGGCTAGCGCACTACGTTCGGGACGTAGGGGTCGTGCGTTCGAGTCGCATCATCCCGACCATATTTTAGAGGTACGGAAATCCGTGCCTCTTTTTGTTTGCCGGAAATTCAGAAATTTCACTGCCCGGCACATTAAAAAACAATTGGAAAACAGTATATTTGCAAACTTGGAAAATAAATAACGGACTATGATTGTAATGAAATTCGGCGGGACATCCGTGGCAGACTGCGCTGCCATCACCCGCACCATCGGAATCGTGAATGGAAAACTTCAGGAAAGACCTATTGTTGTCGTATCGGCATTGTCCAAAGTGACTGACCTGCTGTACAGGATATCTGACCAGGCCAGGCTTCGCGACAAGGAAGGTGCCGGAGAACTTCTCGGAAGACTGAGAACCCGTCACGCCGAACTCGCAGAAGAACTCATTCCGGACAATCCGGAGATTCTCGCAGACGCCCTCTCAAGGGTCAACGCCATCTGTGACCGGCTTGAACATTTCGTGGACGCCGTATGCGCCCTCGGCGAACTTTCCGACAGGAGCAAGGCCATCATCATCGGAAACGGAGAATATCTCTCATCCAACATAATCTGCTGCGCGATGAACGCCCGCGGGATCCGTACAAGGCTCATGGATTCCAGGAAGATGATCATCACGGACAACAATTTCCTCAAAGGAGAGCCCCAGACCGACGAAATCATAAAAAGGGTACGCGAGGAAGTCAGCGCCGCCTACACCGGGGACATGGATGCAGTTATTACCCAGGGATTCGTTTCCGCCACTGTGGAGGGAGAACCTACCGTTCTCGGACGCGGAGGATCTGACTACACGGCATCATTGATAGGAATGTCCGTGGACGCGAAGACCATCGAAATATGGACTGACGTGGACGGAGTCAAGACCGCTGACCCGCGCAAGGTGGAGAATACCATCAGCCTCGACAGGATATCATTCGAGGAGGCTGCGGAAATGGCCCACTTCGGAGCCAAGGTGCTTCATCCGATGACCATCGAGCCGGCCGTGAAGAAGAACATACCTATCTACGTGCTTAACTCCATGAACCCTTCAGGAAAAGGCACGGCCATCCTCCAGAGCAGTTTCATCGACGACGGTGTCAAGTCCGTTTCCAGCAAGAGCAATATTCTGGTAATCAACATCTTCTCCACCAAGATGATTAATGTTGCCGGCTTCCTCATGCACGTGTTCGAGATTTTCAGCAGGAACAATGTATCAGTGGATCTCATCAGCACGTCCGAGGCCACGATTTCCGTGACCGTAGATGCAGGCTCGCAGAACATAGACAAAGTGGTGGAGGAGCTTTCCTCATTCGCCGAGGTATATGTGGACAGCAACAAGGCGCAGGTGTCAGTCATCGGAAAGAATCTCGACAATGTGAACGGCATCCTCGAGAAGACATTCGCACCTCTCAAGGACCACAAGATATATATGATTTCACAGGGAGCCTCATACGTGAACATAAGTTTCGTAGTGGACAGGGCCGTGATGGATGACGTGGTGGCCCTTCTGCACAGGAACATTTTCGGTTAGAGCACCTTAAAACTACAGACAGAATGAAAAGACGTGATTTTTTGAAAAGCGGCACGGCGGCTGCAATAGGCGCCGGTCTGCTCGGCCCTGCGGCGGTGTCCTGCTGCGGCGGCAAGGACAGGCAATCCACAGGCAATACCTGCAGGAATCTCGAATTCTCCGGCAAGGCCCGCATGAAACTGTCATTCGAGCCTTACGAGTTGCAGCTCAGACACGTATTCACTGTCTCTTCATTCTCGAGGAAGACCACCCCGGACGTACAGGTACGCATTGAATATGACGGGATTACGGGCTACGGAGAGGCCTCCATGCCGCCATATCTCGGACAGACCGTGGAGAGCGTATGCAGTTTTCTCGGCAAGGTGGACCTCGGACAGTTCCCAGATCCCCTGTGCATTGACGACATCCTGACCTATGTGGACAGCCTGTCGGAAGGCGATTCTGCAGCCAAGGCGGCCATTGATATTGCCCTCCACGACCTTGCAGGAAAGCTCATCGGAGCTCCATGGCACAGGATGTGGGGTCTCAACCCGGCATCTGCCCCTGACACGACATACACCATCGGAATCGACACTGAAGAAGTGGTGAAGGCCAAGACCGAAGAGGTGGCCGGACAGTTCAACATATTGAAAGTCAAGGTCGGAACGGACCACGACAAGGAGATGATAAACGCCATCCGCCAGGTCAGCAGCCTGCCTATCGCAGTGGACGCCAACCAGGGATGGAAAGACAGGGAGCAGGCTTTGGACGAGATTTTCTGGCTCAAGGAGAACGGTATTGTGATGATCGAGCAGCCGATGCCGAAGGAGCGCCTGGACGACAATGCCTGGATCACGGAAAGGAGTCCGCTGCCGGTATTCGCCGACGAGGCCATCCAGAGGCTCAGGGACATTCCTTCCATCAAGGGGGCATACAGCGGAATCAATATCAAGCTGATGAAATGTACCGGGATGAGGGAGGCCTGGAAAATGCTGAACTACGCAAGGGCCGAGGGAATGAAAGTGATGATCGGATGCATGACGGAGACTTCCTGCGCCGTGTCAGCCGCCGCACAGCTCTCCCCTGCCGTGGATTTCGCGGACCTGGACGGCAATCTCCTGATAAGCAACGACTTGTTCAGGGGCATGACCGTGGAGAAAGGCAAGATAACATTGAGAAACCTGCCGGGAATAGGCATAGAGAAAATATAGAAGATGGACAGGAAAACAGGAATTGCCCTGTGCATCGCATTGTCCGCAGCAATGTCCTGCGGAGGTGGCAGGGAGAAATACAGCTGGGACAAGGATCTGGAACACAGGATAGAGACAGATTTCTGCAGGAGCCGTGAGGAAGTGACGGACTATGTCCGGAAATACATTCCTGATGTGACCGGGGAGCAGATAGACGCATGGACTGCGGACGGACGTTTGGAGTCGATGGTAATCGGCGGCGAAACGAGATATTTCCGCAACGCTGCCCCGAACCTTTTCCGCATCGACCCGGAATGCCGTGCGGTCAAGGAATCCGTGGACGGCCCGGAAGACTCCAGGGCTTACAGGACCGGGGTCAGGAACATGGCGAAGGTGCGTGAAAAAGACGGCGGAAACTGCATCGGCCAGCCGAGGAGGATGCGGGTGCGCTATACCCTGACAGTGGATGCCGGTGCGGTACCTGACGGGAAGAAGATCCGTTGCTGGCTGCCGTGGCCGAGGACAGATGTGCCGAGACAGACTGATGTGAAATTCATCGAGGCAGGATGGACCAGCCGGCCTGCAGACTGCGGAGACCCTATGTATTTCAGGACAGAACTTCCTGATGCAGAGGAACTTGTATTCTCAGGAAATGACAGCCGCCACAGTACGCTCTATATGGAGGCAAAGGCATCAGCCGGCTGGCCTACCGTATTTTATGAGGAATTCGAATATGTCTCGTCGGCGGAATGCCATGACCTTGACAGCCTCGTTGCAGCCGCAGAGAAGGCTGCCGCACAGGAGAGATACAATGCGTATTCCGGAACGGGGCTGAACCCGGAATTCCATGCTGACGAGCGCGATGTGCATATCAGATTCAGCCCGGAAATATTGGCATTGAGGGACTCCCTCTCGGCAGGCATTTCGAATCCTGTGCTGAAGGCCAAGGCTTTCTACGACTGGATAGACGCGAATTTCCCGTGGGCTTCCGCAAGGGAGTATTCTACCATAGAGAACATCCCGGAATACGTCCTGGATTCAGGTCACGGAGACTGCGGCCAGGTCAGCCTCCTGTTCATCACACTTTGCCGCTCGGCCGGGATTCCGGCACATTTCCAGAGCGGATTCATGATGCATCCGGGAGCGTGGAACCTTCATGACTGGGCCGAGATATGGGCTGACGGGACAGGATGGATTCCTGTGGACCAGTCGTTCGGAAGCGACGAATATTTCGGAAACATCGATTCATACAGGATGATTGTCAATTCGGACTTCGGCCAGGCCCTGATTCCCGCGAAGAAGTATCCTCGCAGCGAAACCGTTGACTTCCAGCGAGGTGAGGTGGAATGGGACGGTGGCAACCTTTATTTTGACAATTGGTCATACGACATGGAAATCGAGTATCTGAAATGAAAAAAGCGTCTATCATAAGGACCGGAATATCTTTGGTCCCAATAATTGTCCTGATAATACTTCTTGCGCTGAACATCAGCGTGTTCGGCAGCGATTCGATTCTCGGAGCGAGCCAGGTGGCACTGCTGTTCTCTGCCGGAATCTGCGTATGGCTGGCCATGTGGCTGTTCAAGAAGCCGTGGAAAGATTTCGAGGCGGCCATCCGCAGCAATATCGGAGACGTCACCACAGCCATCGTTATCCTGTTCCTGATCGGAGGCATTTCCGGGACATGGACGATGAGCGGAACAGTCCCCTCCCTCATCTACTACGGGGTCAAAATCATTTCGCCAAAGGTCTTCCTGCTGACCGCCTGCCTCATCTGTGCCTTGGTGTCGGTGATGATAGGCAGTTCGTGGACGACGATTGCCACTATCGGCGTGGCCCTGCTGGGTATCGGAAAGGCCCTCGGATTCAGTGACGGCATGATTGCGGGAGCCATCATCTCCGGAGCGTATTTCGGGGACAAGATTTCCCCCCTTTCGGACACGACAGTCATGGCGTCATCGATAGCGGGAACACCTCTTTTCAGACATATCAAGTATCTGATGTTCACCACGGTACCGTCATTTGTAATCACCCTGCTGATTTTCCTCGTGCTCGGGTTCGTCCATACGGGAAGCGCACCGGCGCAGATATCGGTCTATACTGAGACATTGGCTGCGAAGTTCAACATTTCCCTGTGGACACTTATAGTACCGCTGCTGACCGGCCTGATGATAGCGAGGAAGATGCCGGCCCTCATCGTGCTGGGACTTTCCACGCTGATAGCCGCCGTATGCGCCATCATACTCCAGCCGCACATCGTCTCGGAGATAGGACGGGAGACGCTGGCTACCCTCGGAGTTGCCGGGCAAGGAGAAGCCGGGACAATGTTCACCGGCATCGTGAAGACTATATATGACTCTGTATCAGTCGATACCGGTGTGGAAGAGGTGAATACCCTGGTATCGTCGAGAGGCATGCTCGGAATGTTGAACACGGTCTACCTGATCATTTGCGCAATGTGTTTCGGAGGCTGCATGAAGGCCAGCGGGATGCTTCATCACCTTGCTTCGCTTCTGCTCCCTATGACCAGGAGCAGGGTCGGACTGGTGGGTTCTACAGTGACAACGGGCGTGGTGCTGAACGGAGTGATTTCGGACCAGTACCTGTCCATCATCCTGACCTCGGACATCTACAAGGACATATATGCGAAACGGGGATATGAAAGCCGGCTGCTCAGCCGTTCGGTCGAGGATTCTTCCACCGTAACCTCCCCGCTGTTCCCTTGGAGCAGCTGCGGAATGACCCAGGCGACAATTCTGAGCGTGCCGACTGCCGTGTATCTGCCATTCTGTTTTTTCAATATCATCAGCCCGCTCATGAGCATTTTCATAGCGGTGACAGGGTATAAGATTTTCCGGAGAGATGAAGAACAGGTTGATTGAGTGTGTGCCTAATTTCAGCGAAGGCCGCAGGCCGGAGGCTGTTGAGAGCATTGTCAATGCGATTTCCGGGACTCCGTGCGGGCCCGGGGAATTGCTCAAGGTACTTCATGTGGACTCCGGAGCTGCGGCGAACCGTACAGTCGTGACTTTCGCCGGGACGCCTGAAGCAGTGGTCGAGGCGGCGTTCCGTGCCGTCCGCAAGGCATCCGAGGTAATCGACATGAGGAAACACCATGGGGAGCATCCGCGTATCGGAGCCACTGACGTCCTGCCGCTCGTCCCCGTATCAGGAATAAGCATAGAGGAATGTGCTGAACTCGCCAGGGTGCTTGCCGCGAGGATATATGAGGAACTGGGAATCCCCTGCTTCTGTTATGAAGCAGCTGCGCTCATCCCGGAAAGAAGAAGGCTCGAGGTATGCCGTGCCGGGGAATATGAATCGCTTCCTGTCAGTATAGCCGACCCCTCGAGGAGGCCTGATTTCAGTCCCGAATCGTACAACGAGACAGTAGCCCGTGCCGGTGCATCGGTGGTCGGGGCAAGGAATTTCCTGATTGCCGTCAATTTCAATCTGGATTCAGCCGATGTGTCTGCTGCACGCAGGATTGCCGCACGTGTCCGGGAGAGCGGGCAGGTGATGCACGACGCGTCAGGGGCCGTGGTAAGGGACAGTACAGGAAAGCCCGTGAGAATCCCCGGAACCCTTAAAGGATGCAAGGCAATAGGATGGTACATAGAGGAATACGGGATAGCCCAAGTATCGATGAATATCACAGACATACATCTCACTTCACTGCATGAGGCCTATCTCGAGGTATGCCGTGTGGCGCAGGAAGAAGGGGCCGGAATAACCGGCACAGAGATTATCGGCCTGGTTCCGGAGCAATGTCTCCTGGATGCCGGAGAATATTTCCACGGGCTTCTCACCGGTTCCGGAGACCGGACATCGTCATCCACTCCAGCATTATCCCGCGATGAACTCATCCTCACCGCCATCTCCGCACTCCACCTCGACGACCTCCGCCCTTTCGACCCGGCCCAGAAAATCATCGAACGCCTGCTCTTCACCGGCAGGTGTACGGACTGATTGACTCATTGTTTTGAGGGGTCAATGCCCCGGCGCCAGAAGCGGAAGGTGATGTCGGTGCGGGTGACAGAGCCGTCGGGATTGCGGGTGAGCTTGTAGAGGCGCTGGTTGGTGGTCTGTTTGTTCAGGGGGCCGCAGGATGGGCGGAAAGGACCTACCTTGACATAGTCGAAGACCTGCCAGATTTCATCTTCCACACTCTCACGTCCGGAATACAGGCCGAGAGCGAGAGACGGATAACTCTCGCGTATATATGATGCCGCTTCCATGAGGGCCTGATGGTCATTGCCTTCCCCGAGGAACAGAAAACAGTTTATCCCGAAATTCGCCGAGATGAGACTGTCTATGGCGGAATGGGTCAGCTCTTCGCCGACGTCAAGCCTCAGGAACGGGGAATGGCATCCCTCGCAGAGTCCGGTGCAATTCGATATGTCAATGGCCAATGTGAGCATGTCGGGAATCTCCTCCAGCACCACATTGGTCATTTTGGGAACGTATTTTATCATGTTACTCGCTTACGTAGAACCTGTGCTGTGCCTCTTCCTGACGCATCTCACTGAATGAGGAGACTCTCTTCAGATATCCGATGACACGTGTCAGATAATCGAGGTTCTTGCTTCCGCATTTCGGGCAGACTTCCAGAGTATCCTTGCTGATGTAGCCGCACTTGTTGCATACGGTATTGCGGCAGTTGAATGTGAAATAATTCGTGCCGTAATGGGCGGCCACCTTGAGCAGCTGGCGGTACTGGTCCTTGGTGAGATGCTCGGCGATGTTCATGTGAAGGGCAGAACCTCCGTCGAGATATTTCACATAGTCATCTCCGTGGAGCTTGAACTTGTCAATCATCGAAAGTGACTCATCCTCAGGATTATAGAAGTACGAACTGTACATGTTGTGCTTCGGGGAGACGTAGAAACCGTCCTTCTGGTCCCACTTGTAGTTCTTGCCGGAAAGATTCTCACCCGGAACAAACTCCGTGTTGAACATCGTGTCCGGAGTCTTGTCCTTCTTGTTGGAGCGGTTGATGGTCTCCAGAATGACGTCCACGAACTCGTTGTACTCAGGGTTAGGGCTTATGGTAAGTCCCAGGAACTCAGCGGCGTC
>SFNZ01000079.1 GCA_004552615.1 Bacteroidales bacterium
AGCTGAGAGAGTATTTTCCTGATCTGACGAACCCTTATTTCACCAGCGCGATTGCATTGGTGCATTCTAGATTCTCCACGAACACGTTCCCGACATGGTCCCTCGCACAGCCGTTCAGGATGATCGGACACAACGGCGAGATCAATACTATCAGGGGTAACCGCCTGTGGATCAAGACGAGGGAGTCTGTCCTGAAGGCTGACAACCTCGGAAGCGTGAGCGAGAACATAAGCCCTATAATCCAGCCGGGCATGAGCGACAGCGCCTCTTTCGACAATGTCCTGGAGTTCTTTGTCAGGGCGGGTATGGAATTGCCGCACGCCCTCTCTATGCTGATACCTGAGAGTTACCGTGAAGGCAATCCTCTCGGTCAGGCCATGAAGAGTTTCTATGAATATCATTCCATTTTCATGGAGCCTTGGGATGGCCCTGCTACCATTCTTTTCTCCGACGGACGATATGCAGGAGGAATGCTTGACAGGAACGGCCTGAGGCCTTGCCGCTATTTCATTACAAAGACAGGCCTGCTCGTAATGGCTTCAGAGACAGGGGTCTGCGATATACCGGAGTCCGAGATTGCCCGGAAGGGGAGGCTGTATCCGGGAAAAATTCTCATGGTGGATACCAAGCGTGGAAAGATTCTCGACAATGACACCATCAAGGATGCCCTTGCGGCGGAACATCCTTATACTGACTGGCTTAACCGCGGAAGGATAATCCTGAAAGACATCAAGAGCGGAAGAAAGGTGGACCACGGGGTTCCGGATTATGACAAGATGCTGCACACGTTCGGATACGGGCGTGAGGATATATCGAGGATATTGATTCCGATGGCGGTGAATAGTGCCGAGCCGCTTTACGCGATGGGCGACGATACGCCTCTCGCAGTGCTTTCGGAGAAGCCCCAGAGATTCTTCAATTATTTCCGGCAGAAGTTCGCCCAGGTGACGAACCCTCCTATCGACCCGATACGAGAATCCACGGTGATGTCGTTGTCGAGCTATGTGGGAGCCGTCAAGGGCAATATCCTCAAGCCTTCTCCTGAACTCTGCAAGGTGGTCAAGCTCACCTCTCCTATTCTGACAAACGGGGAGATGGAGACTCTGAGGAACCTGCGTTACAAGGGGTTCAAGACCATTACCCTGCCTATGCTGTTCGAGGCTTCAGGCGGGACTGCTGCCATGGAAACCGCCATCGCAAAGCTCTGCAAGGATGCCGCCAAGGCTGTAGATGCCGGGTACAATTATCTGATAATCAGTGACAAGTCGGTTGATGCAGACCATGCTCCGATACCTTCTCTCCTGGCCCTTTCGGCAGTCCACCATCATCTCATACATTGCCGCAAGAGGGCGCAGACCGCCATCATTGTCGAGTCCGGGGAAGTATGCGAGGTCATGCATGTGGCATTGCTCGCCGGCTACGGAGCCAGCGGGGTGAACCCTTACATGGCATTCGCGATTCTGGACAAGTTGGTTAGGGACAAGGAGATACAGCTTGATTATCCGGCTGCGGAGGAGCATTATGTCAAAGCTATCAACAAGGGCATGCTCAAAATTCTTTCGAAGATGGGCATTTCCACGATACGCAGCTACAGGGGAGCGGCCCTTTTCGAGTCGCTCGGAGTAAGTTCGTCTCTCCTCGACAAATATATGGGCGGTGGAATATCGCAGATAGAGGGAATTACCATCGACGATGTGGCCGGTGATGCCCTGTCCGCACATCAGAACGCATTTTCCCGCGAGGTGACTCCGGACAAGCCTGAATCAGCATACGACGGGCTCGTGGATTATGGTTTCTATGCATGGAGGAAGGACGGTGAACGCCATTTCTGGAATCCTGAGAGGGTGCGCCTGCTCCAGAATGCCGTCAGGAACAAGGATGTGGAGGCTTTCCGCAAATTCTGCGACGTCGCGGAGAACAGGGAGCGTCCGATGAATATCCGGGACCTGATGGAAATCGAGAGTGACAGGAAACCTGTCTCAATAGACCTTGTGGAGCCTGAGGAGAGCATAATGAAGCGTTTCGTCGCCGAGGCCATTTCATTCGGTGCCATCAGCAAGGAGGCTCACGAGACCATTGCATTGGCCATGAACAGTTTCGGGGGAATGAGCAATACCGGTGAAGGCGGGGAGGACCCTGAGCGGAACAATCCGCTTCCTGGCGGAGGCAGTGTGAGAAGTGCCGTCAAGCAGGTGGCTTCAGGCCGTTTCGGAGTGGATACATATTATCTTGTCAATGCTGACGAGATTCAGATCAAGGTCGCCCAGGGTGCAAAGCCGGGAGAGGGTGGTCAATTGCCGGGATTCAAGGTAGACGAACTTATCGCAAGGACACGTCATTCGATACCGGGAATTACGTTGATATCCCCTCCGCCTCATCATGACATTTATTCGATTGAGGATCTTGCGCAGCTCATTTTCGACCTCAAGAATGTGAACCCTTCGGCGAGGGTCAGCGTCAAGCTGGTGTCAGAGGCCGGTGTCGGGACTATCGCTGCAGGTGTTGCCAAGGCCAAGGCTGACGTGATTCTGATCAGCGGAGCAGACGGTGGTACGGGAGCGAGCCCTGCAGGCAGTGTGAAGCATGCGGGAAGTCCTGCCGAGACCGGTCTTGCACAGATACAGCAGACATTGGTGATGAATGATCTTCGCGGAAAGGTCAGGCTTCAGGTGGACGGAGGTCTCAAATGTGCCCGTGACGTGCTGTTCATGGCCCTGCTTGGTGCGGAGGAGTTCGGTTTCGGAACTGCCGTGATGATTTCAGAGGGGTGCGTGATGTGCAGGAATTGCAGCCGGAATACGTGTCCGGTAGGTATTGCGACGCAGGATCCTGAATTGAGGAAGCGTTTCAAGGGAAAGCCGGAGGACATTGTCACGTATTTCCGTTTCCTCGCGTCGGAGGTCAGGGGACTGCTTGCAGACATGGGTTATACCTCGATGCAGGAGATTGTCGGAAGGGCCGACCTTCTGAAAAAACGTTCGTATCCGGAAACGGCAAAGGCCGGAAAGGTGTCTCTTGACAGGGTGCTTTACATTCCTGAAAGTTGCAGGGACAATGCGAGATTCTTCACTACTCCGCAGGAGCATCATCTTGGCAATGTGAAGGATACGGAACTGATGGCCGTCTTGAGGCCTGCCATCGAGAATGGCCTAAAGCTCAGCATCGGGGTCCCGATAAAGAATACGGACAGAAGCGTGGGCGCAATGATAAGCGGAGAGATAACGAGGCTGTACGGGCTTGCAGGCCTGCCTGATGACACGATTACTGTGGATTTCACGGGATCAGCGGGCCAGAGTTTCGGCTCGTTCCTCTGCAAGGGTATGACGTTCAAGCTGATAGGTGACGCCAACGACTATATGGGCAAGAGTCTTTCCGGAGGTCGGATCATAGTGACACCTTCTCCGGAGGCGGAATTCAATGCTGAGGAGAACATCATTGCCGGCAATACGGTGGGATACGGAGCGACATCCGGAGAGATGTTCATAAACGGCGTTGTCGGGGAGCGTTTCTGTGTGAGGAACAGCGGAATGGTTGCCGTGGTGGAAGGTGTCGGTGACCACGGATGCGAATATATGACCGGAGGAAGGGTTGTGGTACTCGGCAAGACCGGGCGCAATTTTGCTGCGGGCATGAGCGGCGGTATCGCCTATGTATGGGATCCGGACGGGACTTTTGACTATTTCTGCAACATGGACATGATCGAGCTCTCTCTTCTTGAGGACAGCCGTGACCGCGAAGAGCTCATGGGGCTTCTCCGCAAGCATCTCCGTTATACCGGAAGCACTGTCGCCTCAATGATTCTCGACGACTGGGATCTTCATGCACGGCAGTTCCTGAAGGTCACACCAGTCGAGTACAAGAAGATATTGGCGGATGATTAGTGATTGAGGAGGAGCTCCGGAGGGTGACGTCCGGAAAACTAAATCCCTCCCACTTCGTGGGCACCCTCCCGTTCACAAGGTTACGGGCGACCATGGTTTTCCGGACGTCACCCTCCGGAGCTCCTCTTCCACAACAAATAAAGAGGCTGACCTTTATGGGGCCAGCCTCCTGTTTTGACCTGTTGCGGTCTGATTTTTATGCTTCTGTTCTGCGCTCCTTGTGACGGGTGAGCTTCTCTTTCATTGCATCTGCGCAATCATTGACAGCCTCTTCGAAAGAACGTGCGTTCCGTTCAATCACCTGGGGACCACCCGGAACGTGTACCATGAGCTTCACATTCTTGTTCTCCGGCTTCTCGAGCAGCGAGAGTACGACCTCCACACCAGTGATGTTCTCGTCGAACTTGCCGAGCTTTGAAACCTTCTTCTCCACGAAATCCAGAAGTTTCTGGTCTGCGTCGAATTTGAGGGACTGAACTCTAATCTCCATTTTTACCTCCTCTTTTTGCCCTTGGGTGGGCGTTTGAATAAACATTTTTCAGCTTCTCGATGGAGTTGTGCGTGTACACCTGAGTCGCTGCGAGAGAAGAGTGTCCGAGCATTTCCTTGATGGAATATATGTCTGCACCGCCGTCAAGCAACTCTGTCGCCAGAGAATGTCTCAACACGTGCGGAGACTTCCTTCCTGTCATTCCGCCGGTCTGCCCGAGCTCCCTTTTGATCACCCTGTCCACGTACACCGGATACAGTTCCCTGCCTTTGTCCGTGACCAGAAGAGGCTCGTCAGGAGTCCTCGCCCTTCCCACCATCGTTTCAGCTGCATTCAAATATAGTAAAATTTCTTCAGATAATGATGAAGTAAGAGGAATTTCACGCATTTTGTCTCCCTTTCCGTGTACGGACAATGCTGAACGTTTTAGATCCACTGACCGTATCTGCAGTCCTATCAGTTCCGAACGCCTGATGCCTGTCTGATGCAATATGCTGATTATCAGCCTGGAGACTCTTCTGGAGTAAAAGTCGTGGAGCATTTTTACGGCCGAATCCCCCTCCTGGGCGGAATCTTTGAGATTTTTGTATTCTTCAAGTGCCTCCCGGCTTGCGTACCACGAAGTTTCCTGCATATAATCCTCGAGAGCGCTCCGGCGGCAGATTTCCGGAAGACGCCGGTTCTCCTTCATGCGCTTGAGATGCCTGACAGGATTGGCCTGGAGAATCCCTCTTCCGAGCATATACTTGCAGAAGCTGCTGATGGCCGAGAAATGCAGATTCACCGTGCGGGCTTCGAGGCCCAGGTCTTCCCTGAGATGCATTTCATAATTCCGTATCATGGCCGGCTCCAGACTCTTCACGAGTTCCTCGTCGGAGATGCATTGCCCCTCACCGGAAATATAAGCAGAAAATCGCGCAAGGACGTCAGAATAGATTTCACAGGTGCGTTCCGAATAACGTCTCACACCCCTGATATATCCTATGAAATCGTCCGTGAGCATTCTTTGCCTGAGTGCTTAATTTTCGTCCTTTGCCACGAGGCCCATTTCTGAAGCATATTCCCTCATCATCCTGTCGGCCTCTTCGAAAGTATTGCCGATTACGCCGTCGAGTATCGCGTTCTTGACATGTTCCTTGAGAATGCCGATTTCCTTGCAAGGAGGTATTCCGTACACCTCCATTACGTATTCTCCGGTTATAGGGTTTTTGAAATTCCTGATTGCGTCCTTGGCCTCCACCTCCACGAGTTTCTGCTGGACGAGCGTGAAATTGCGCCTCAGTCTCTCGACCTTCACCGGATTCTTGGAAGTGATGTCCGCATTGCAGAGAAGCATCAGGTCGTCAATGTCATTGCCCGCTTCGAACAACAGCCTCCTGACAGCCGAGTCGGTCACTCCGTCATCCACGAGTGCGACCGGCCTGTGATGCAGGCTTACAAGCTTCTGGACGTATTTCATCTTCTCGTTCAGAGGCATCTTGAGCTGCTGGAAAATCTTCGGCACCATCTTGGAACCTATGATTTCATGTCCGTGGAACGTCCATCCGGTCCCCGGCTCGAAGCGCTTGCTGGCAGGTTTTCCGATGTCATGCAGCAGGGCGGCCCAGCGGAGCCAGAGATACGGTTCTGTACGTACGTTCTCCATGAATCCGTCACCGTCCTCAGCCGGGGTGTAGTCATGCAGCCTGCCCTCGGCGATAGCCGCCAACTCGTTCTCCACCAATGTGTCCACCACCTGAAGGGTATGCGAGAAATTGTCCTTGTGCCCGTGGCCTTCCACCGTCTCCACGCCTTTCAGCTTGGAGAGCTGCGGCAGGACATACTCGATCAGGCCCGTCTCGTCGAGAAGCCTGAACGCCATCGAAGGCTTCCTGCAGAGCAGCATCTTGTTCAGCTCTTCTGCTATCCTTTCCTTGGACAGAATCACCATCCTGTCCTTCATCTTCTTCATTGCCGCAATCGATCCCGGGACAATCTTGAACGTGCATTCCGAAGTGCTCAGGCGGGTGGCGAAACGGATTGCCCTGAGCATTCTGAGCGGGTCGTCGCTGTATGTCGTCTCCGGATCGAGAGGGGTGCGGATTATCCCTGCTGCCAGGTCGCGGATGCCGCCGAACGGGTCCACGAGCGAACCGAAATCCTCTTCCTGGAGGCTGAATGCCATGGCATTGATGGTGAAATCCCTGCGTTTCTGGTCATCCTCGAGAGTCCCGTCCTCCACGACAGGCTTACGGGAATTCCGGTTGTAGGATTCCTTCCTCGCGCCCACGAATTCCACTTCCTGTCCGTGATATTTCAGCATTGCCGTGCCGAAATTCTTGAAATAGGATACATGACATCCCCTTCCTTCCTTCTTCCGGATGAGGTCCGACACGGCCTTGGCGAGCTCGATGCCGCTTCCTTCTACCACTATGTCAATATCTCCCGAAGGCCTGCCGAGAAAACAGTCCCTTACGTAACCTCCTATCACGAATGCCCTCACTCCTGCTGTACGGGCTGCCTCCGACACTATCCGGAATACCGGGGCATCGAGAAATCCTTCTGTGCGTGTCATTTACGAGTCTCCTGTGCAATAATTTCCTCATAGTCCGGTATCTTGTCCGCCGCCCGGAACACGCCGTCTCCGCCTTTCGTGAAGAAAAATGTCTTCAATCCGTTCGTGACGGCGATATGACGCACATTCAGGACTGCATTGTACCTGAGAGCCTGCTCCATGACCTGCCCGTCGAGCTCCACGTCGGGGCGTTTGCACTCCACTATCATGGCCGGTGCGGGCTTCCTGTCATATACCACGATGTCAGCCCTGAAATCCTTCTGTACAGGTCCGTCTCCGAACTTGAATCCCACTTCGCTCATCATCATGTGCATCGGCACGTGCATGTCTGAATGCATGACGCCGATGAACCATTGCCTGACTCTCTCTTCCGGAGTCAGGGGCACGTCTTTCCTTCGCAGCGGGTCCCAAATCGTCTTTCCGGACATAAATACCGACTTTTACATTTTCAGTTCATAAATGCAAATATAGCTAAATTTTTCTGTGGATTTTAGTAACTTTGCATGACAATGCCGCCCATACATGCCGGCATCGCGCTAAATCAGTCATATATGAACAAGACAGGACAATACAGATTCACCATTGTGGTTCCGGTATATAATGAGGAGGACAATATCGCCAATCTCGAGAAAACCCTTGCGGATTATTTTCCGCATTGTCTCTGCAGCGCATGCGTTCTCTTCGTAAACGACGGATCTTCGGATTCCAGCCTTGCAAGGATACAGGACGTGTGCTCACGCCACGAGGACTTCTTCTATATCAGTTTCGTGAAGAATGCCGGACTCAGCGCAGCCGTCAAGGCCGGTTTCGACTATGTCTGCTCTGAATATGTGGGCTATATGGACGCTGACCTGCAGACGACTCCGGAGGATTTCAATCTGCTCCTTCCGGGAATGAAGGAACATGCCATGATGACAGGAATACGCGCAAACCGAAAGGACTCATTCTTCAAACGCATGCAGTCCAGGATTGCCAACGGCTTCAGGAAAATGATGACGCATGACGGTGCTGTCGATACCGGATGTCCGCTCAAAGTGCTGCGTACTGAAGTCGCTCGCAGGATTCCGATGTTCAAGGGAATGCACAGATTCTTCGCTGCATTGGTACTGCTGCAGGACGGTTGCACATACGGCCAGGTCCCGGTAAGACATTTCCCGAGGACGGCAGGCGTGTCAAAATACCATCTCTGGAACCGTCTGTGGGGGCCATTCGCCGACTGCTTCGCCTACAGGTGGATGAAGCCGAGATACATCAATTACAAGGTAGGGGAGAATAATCTGTAAGCGTCCGGAACATGTTGCACAGCATACCTTCATGGATAGTATTTGCTCTTGGCTTTCTCGCCCAGATATTTTTTTCGCTGCGTACGTTGCTGCAGTGGATGAAATCCGAGAAGGCACGCCGCATCGAGTCTCCTGCAGGTTACTGGATTCTGAGCGTGGCTGGCGCATATCTGATGTTCGTTTACGGAGTCATGAGGGATGACTTCTCGATTATCCTCGGGCAGTTCATCTCCTATTATGTATATCTTTGGAATCTCGGGGCCAAGGGAATCTGGAAGCGTATCGTCTCCGTCGTCAAGGTCCTGCTCATAGCTACACCGGTAGTGGCAGTTCTCCTGCTTCTTCGTGACGCGGGCGAGTTTGCAAGGAATTTCTTCCACAATGACGGAATACCGTTCTGGCTTGTGGTCTTCGGTTCTGCCGGCCAGATAATATTCACTCTCAGATTCGTATATCAG
>SFNZ01000080.1 GCA_004552615.1 Bacteroidales bacterium
AGAGTCCTCCATGATTGTTTATCATGTTGTCTGCCATCCAGGAAGTGGCTGAGCCGCACACGATGCATTTGATATTGTCTCTTGCCGATGCCCACCCGTTCCAAAATGCCTCAAACGCAGTCAGGAATTTGGAACCAGGAGTGTCCATCCAGGGCAATTCATCTATGAATATGAGTTGCGTGGACCCGTCATCAATGTCGGTCAGAAGAGATTCCAACATGTAGAACGCCTGCATCCAGTCCTTCGGCCGGCGTGTTTCGTCCAATCCGTGTGCAAGCAGGGAGTGATAGAAATGATCAAGCTGTTCCTTCTTGCCGACTTTGCCTGTTTCATCGTAAGGAGAAAGACCGGTATGGCAGAAAGTAATCCTTCCCTTGAATGTCTCACGTATAAGGAAGGTCTTGCCCACGCGTCTCCTCCCATAGACGGCGATGAGTTCCGAATGGTCGCTTTCATATCTTGTATTGAGTTCGAGGACTTCCTTTGATCTTCCAATAAGTGTTGCCATAGACATGTTTGTTTAGAGATTCTGCCACAAATATACAAAATATGTCCAGTTTGGCAAGATTTCATAGTATCAATTCTGCCAAATCGCGCGTTTTTGTCGTAGTTTGGCGGAAAATCAGCAGTAAGGAGTTAATAAGGTTTTTGCCGGTCAAGACGAAACTGGAGGCCTTTTTGCATTGCCTCCGACCTCGTCCGGAAGCCGCTAATGATGCTCTCCGAGGCTCTATGTCTGCTTTTTTCAAAAAATATTCACAACTGATAGTTCAGAATATATTTGATTCTCTATATTTGCTAAAAGTAGTACATAACATAGGAGATTATCATGATTATTACAATTTGCCTGCTTATTCTCATATATTCTATTCTCAAACGTCCTGTAGGCGGACTTCTTGAAAAACTTGGGGATGTCGACTGGAAGTCTCTCAGCCTGGATGCCTGGGATAAGATTGTCACTTATTCCAAGAAGCTCGGACGTGCAACTACGCGGGAATTGCTCAAATTCTACTATGTGATGTCGGAGGGAGACCTGTCAACTTTTGAGAAGGCACTGGTCTATGCCGGAATCATTTATATCGCTGTTCCGGGCGACCTTTTGCCAAGGAAGGTACTTGGTTTCCTGGGCGTCCTTGATGATGCCGGAGTTGCAGCATGGCTCTACGATAAGATTGGCAGCAAGATTACTCCTGCCATTGAATTAAAAGCTGATATGAAGCTTGATGAGTGGTTCGGGCCGGAGATTGTAACAGGAGTGATTTGACTAAGATAAAGTATGATTTTCATAAATATTAGGAATTACAATGACAGTCAGCCAATGCGTGGAGGCCGCGGAGCTCATTCGCCCAAAGACTCTCATCCCTTACCATTATAGCGATACCGACCTCTCAGGCCTCCCGGAAATGCTCAAGGGGAGGACTATGATTTGCTCTTGATAGGTGTCGTTATTTATTGTAGATTTGCAATAAATTCCGATTCGGGCATTGCGCTTCGAGGCGGATGGGGTATACCACAAGGTTTGGCTCGCGGTTCAGGAGGATGACGAGCTGACAGCGGTGGTCCGCAGCCGGCAGCTGCATATCTACCGTGGCGGCAAGAAAGTCCTTGTCCTTGCGGGGAAGGCAGCGCAGAAGGTGTTGAGAGCAGACAATGTTTGTTCCCTGATCCAAATTGTCGCAAATGCTTCTGATAGTAAAATGACAGCCATTTCTCTTGACGGTATTATTCCACAGAACGTGGTGTGTTCGCAGGAGCTCCGCGCATTCTTCGCGGCTCACCTCGGGAAGGGATTCCATTTCAAGGCAGAGTTCCAGGACTGGCTGCATAATAACGCAGGCAAGACCTTCAGGGAGGCCGTCGAGGCCTATCATTCCATTGAGCATCCCAAGGAAATCCGGCCCCAGTTCGAATACAATCAGTATATCCGCGACTTCTTTGCCGACAACAAAGGAGCAACCCTCAAGGATGCAATCCGATGCTGGCACTGGAAGAAACTTCAACCGGGCCCACACAAATACGAAAAGCCGGATCTTGATGCCGTGATGGAATAAGTGATTTGCAATTACGGCCACCGTTGGCTAACTTTGCAGATTACATGAAGTGAAACAAAAACAGCGGACGGATATATGCGGAAAATATGGAAAGAGGCCCTGAAATATGCGGGCATCATATTGTTCTTCCTCTCGGTCGCCTACGGTTTCGTGCCGCAGGTGCTTGACGGCAAAATCGTGAACCAGAGCGACATATCGGGATATGTGGGGATGGCCCATGAGGCCAATTCCTGGAATGCGGAGCACCCGGACGACCGCACGGCATGGACCAATTCCATGTTCGGCGGAATGCCTACGACCATGCTCACGGGCAACCCTTCGGGAGACTGGACCCAGAAGATCTACAAGGCATTCCTGTTCGGCAAACGCCCGGCGAGCTACATTTTCATATCCCTGCTCGGAGCCTTCCTCCTCATGCTTTCGCTTGGAATCAACTGGCTCGTGGCCGTGGCAGGCGCCATAGCGGTGACCTTCTGCTCCTACAATTTCCAGATAATCCAGGTCGGGCACAATACCAAGATGATGGCCATAGCCTGGCTTCCATGGGTGCTCGCAGCCATGACATTCACATACAGAAAAGCCCTGAACCTCTATAAATCAGACACATGTGATAATCCCGGATGGCGTTCCTGGCTTCCGCTCACAGTCCTCGGCGCAGCCCTATTCGGAATGACTGTGAATTTCCAGATAAAGGCTGACCATATCCAGATATCATATTACCTCGCCATAATCATCTTCTGCTATGTCATCGGGCTGTTCATCTGGCTGATGATCGACGGTGTGCGCCGCAAAGCCACTGGTCGTTTCTTCGCGGCATCATTCCTCCTGCTCTTCCTCGGGCTTGCTGGAATTGGAACCAATGCCAACAAGCTGATACCCACCTACTTGTATTCCCAGCACACGATGCGCGGAGGTTCGGAACTCGCAGCCGGCAATCAGGATGACGGACAGAAAAAGTCCAAAGGCCTCGACCTCGACTACGCCACTGCCTGGTCCTACGGATGGCAGGAATTGCCGAACATGATGATTCCCGATTTCAACGGTGGCTCCTCTGCGGGCGCCGTCAATCCATCCAAGTCTCATACCGTCAGCCTGTTGAAGCAGTACGGCCAGTCCAATGCCAATGCCGTTGCGAAGTCCCTGCCGCTTTATTGGGGACCGCAGCCGTTCACTGCAGGGCCGATGTACATGGGTGCGATAACAATCTTCCTCTTCCTCCTCGGACTGTTCCTGTGCAAGGGACGGGACAAATGGTGGCTCCTCGCAGCGACCCTTATAGCCGTATTCCTCGGGGTGGGCAGGAATTTCATGCCGTTTACGGAATTCTGGTATTATCACATGCCGTTCTACAGCAAGTTCAGGACGGTGTCGATGGCATTGATCATTCTCCAGTTCACGCTCCCGATGCTGGGATTCCATGTCCTGGACAAGATACTGAAAGGGGAATATGCCGGTGACCGGCTCCTGAAACCGGCTGTCGCCGCGCTTGTGCTGACTGCCGGATTCTGCCTGCTTTGTGCCATATTCCCGGGCATTGCAGGTTCATTCGAAGGTTCATCCGACTCGGGAATGCACAGGGAACTCGCTGCGGCATTGCAGGAAGACAGGCGGATGCTGCTCTCCCATGACGCCCTGATTTCCGCGTTCATGGTGCTGGGCACATTCCTCCTGGTATTCTGGGCCTACGCCAGGCCGAAGGAGACCTCCGGCAATGAGAGATTCGTGGGCAGCCGCAGGATGTATGCTGCCGGCGGAATCTGCCTTCTCGTATTGATAAACATGTGGGCCGTGGGAAAGAGGTATCTCAATGCCGGACATTTCGTCAAGCCGCGCGAATTCAACGGGCAGTTCGCCCAGCGTCCCGTGGACAAGGCCATACTCGAGGACCCGGAGCTCGGTTACAGGACTCTTGACCTGAGCGTCAATGTATTCAACGACTCTCATCCGAGCTATTGGCACCGGAACATCGGCGGATACAGCCCGGTGAAGATGCAGCGTTATCAGGACCTCATCGACCGGCATCTCAACGGGGAAATCAGCACGCTCATAGGTGCGGTGAACAAGGCCGGCACCATGACTGGCCTGATGGAGTCATTCCCTCATCTTCCGGTACTTGCGATGCTCAATGACAAATACATCATCCTCGACGGGAACAGTGCGCCCGTGGTCAATCCGGATGCGATGGGCAATGCATGGTTCGTGGACGGTTGCAGGGTTGCGGAGACCCCGGACGAGGAGATAACACTTCTCGGGGAGGTGGATCTCGGGACCACTGCTGTTCTCGGCCCGGATTTCCGCGAGGCGGAAGGAAAATTCCCTGTGCGCGACAATGCCACGGAAATGGACAAGGATGTTGCATTGGACAATATCCATATGACATCCTATGCACCTAACGAGCTCCGTTATCATTATACCGCTGCATCGGACAGGGCCGTGGTGTTCAGCGAGATATATTATCCTTCAGGATGGACGGCCTGGATCGTGCCTTCCGGCCCACAGGACCGGTCTTCAGCGGAAAGGTGGGAGATAGAACTCTTCAGGGCCGACTGGACATTGCGTGCGGCAGTGCTTCCGGCAGGTGAACATGATCTCGTGATGCGTTTCGAGCCTCAGTCCTATGTCCTGAGCTCCAATGTCTCACGCGGCTCCTCTGCGCTCCTTCTGCTGCTCGTGCTTGTTTCCGCGTCAGCTGCCCTGTTCTTCGACAATAAGAAGAGGTCGTCCAGATAGGGCGCAGCATTCTGTGCGGCTACTTCAGGTTTTTCCCGGAAACCGATTCCAGAAGCGCCGCCATCCGTTTCGTGGTATTGCGCCTGGAATATGCTGCAATCCTGTCCGAAGTGCCCTCAGGGCTTATATCCTCATGTGTCGGGTCGTTGAAATTCCTCCAGCACAGATTGATGTAGGCCGCTATTGACGTCTTGTCATCCCAGTTGAATACCACTCCGGCCCCGGTCTCGTTCAGGATACGGGCCATTGCTCCGTCCGTCTGTCCGATTCCGAGGACAGGCTTCCGCGCGGCAAGATATTCGAACAGTTTTCCCGGCAGGGTGGCCTTGTACTCCGGCTCCTTGCGCAGGGGCAGGATCAGCATTGCAGCATTCTTCTGCTCCCTGACTGCAACCGTGTGGCTCTGATATCCGCAATCCACGAGATTTTCCCCGAGCCCGGCTGCCTTGACAGATGCGGTAATCTGAGGGTCGGTCTTGCCTGCAAACCTGATTCTCAACATCTTCCTGAACTCCGCATCCTCGCTGCATTTCTCCGAGAGGGCCTCCCAGAGAGTTTCCGGATTGCCGTCTGCAGCGAAAAGTCCGGTATGTGTGACGTTGAAATATCCGTCCGGCTCCACCACCTGCCCGAAATCCTCCTCGTCGTATCCGTTGGTAATGAGTTCCACAGGCGTGGAGGTCATTGTCACGAAATCATCCTGCACGAGAGGCGATACGGCCACGACCACATCCGCATTGTCCAGCACTTCGCGTTCCAAGCGTAGATGTTTCCTCTCGGCCCATTTTGACAGGCACAAGTGCTTGAAATAGAACATTTTCGTCCAGGGGTCACGGAAGTCTGCCACCCACGGTGTCCCCGTCTTGCGGGCCACTTTCATGGCAATCAGGTGCATAGAATGAGGCGGCCCGGTGCTCACGATGACATCCACCGGATGCTCCTTCAGATATCTGCAGAGAAACTTCACCGATGGCCTGACCCACGTCACCCTCGGATCCGGGATGAACAGATTGCCCCGCAGCATCAGCATCAGCCTCTGTTTCAGGGTCTTCTTCTGGCTGTTTATCGGATTGACCTCCTTCACGGTCGCGTCTTTCCTGCCCATCAACTTCCTGTAGAAAGAGTAGAACTCGGTGATATGCCTTTTCACCACCACGGCCTCTTCCGGGATATCGCTCTCCAGACTATGGTCCACGGCCGTCATTTCCGGGTTCTCCGGAGTATAGATGACCGGTTGCCAGCCATATTGGGGCAGGTATTTTGAGAATTTCACCCACCTCTGCACTCCCGAGCCGCCTGTAGGAGGCCAGTAATATGTGATGACAAGTACTTTTTTCATGCTGCAAAAGTAGCAATTATTTCTGTAAAGTCACTTGTCGGATCTATCTTTGCCATGCTGGCATCACACCATATCTATTAGATAAATGATTCCGGAATCTCTGGCATCGCCCCGTGCTGGGTACATACATAGGCGGAAACCCTGACTGCAGTGATGTGGGCTTCGCGGACAGACTTTCCATTCAGCAGCGAACCGACGAAAGCTCCTGTGAACGCATCTCCAGCCCCTACGGTATCAGCTACTTCAACCTTAGGAGTCTCGATAAACGATGTCTCGTCTTCGGTAAATACATAAGAGCCCCTGCTCCCCTGGGTGAGTATGAGAATGTCCAAACTGTATTTCTTCATCAGGCAACGGCATTTTTCCTCGTCGCCACACCCCTCGACGCCAAGCAGCTGAACGATTATCGGTAATTCTTCATCATTGAGTTTGAGAATGTTACAATATTCAAGCGACGTCCCGATCACCTCGCGGTCATAGTAATTCTGCCTGAGGTTCACGTCGAAGATCTTGAAAGTCTGCCGGTTGTCCGGCATCGCTTCAAGAAAACGCTGGATGGTTCTGCGGGACACAATGCTCCTCTGTGCCAGGCTGCCGAAACAGACTGCTGAAGTGTCCTGTGCCAATGCCAGCAGTTCTTCCGATACAGGGATATTGTCCCATGCGACGTCCTCCCGTATTTCATATTGAGGTATACCGCTCTCATTCAAGGTAATCCCGACTGTACCGGTCGGGTAATCAACCTGGGGAATAACCATGTTCAATTTCGCTTCCTCAAACTTTGAAATGAGTTCCTGGCCCAGTTCGTCCCGGCGGACAGCGCTGACTGCATAAGCCCGATGGCCGAATTGTCCTGCATGGTAGGCGAAATTGGCCGGAGCCCCTCCTATCTGGCGGCCCGCAGGAAGCATGTCCCACAGGGCCTCGCCGAGTCCGACAACATTTTTCATAAGCGCAGCCTATTTATCCAAGTCAATAATAACCTTCATCGTGGATGCCCTGTTCCCGTCGATGTATTTGTATGCCTCGTCATACTGTTCGAATGCAAAGCGGTTCGAAATCAGCGGTTCAAGGTTCACAATACCCTTGCTGACATAATCTACGGCGGTCAGATAGTCCTCGTGGCGGTACATCATGGTGCCGATGAGCCTGAGTTCGTGTTCCCCGAGGTAGAACATGCTGAGGGCAGGATCTTTCGCAAATACTGCGACTATGACGATGTCGCTTCCTTTCTCGATGGTTTCCATAAGAGAACGGACACTTGACTCGACTCCTGCCACCTCAAATCCCACCTGATAGCCCTCGTCGCCGAATACCTCCTTCACAGCATCCTTCAACGGCTTGTTCATTACATTGTCAGTATATTCGATTCCGCATTCCCGTGCTTTGGCAAGGCGCAAATCGCTCACGTCGGTAATCAACACCTTCTTTGCCCCTCTTGCCTTGCAGAACTGCGCCACGAGATTGCCGATGGTGCCGGCTCCGCTGACCACGACATTCTTGCCTTTCAGCTCGGTGCGGCTTGTTGCGTGTGCCCCGACGGCTGAAGGCTCGATCATTGCCCCATAGTCCAGGCTCATTCCCTCAGGCAGGACCACGACACGGTCATCTGTGGTGACGAAATAGTCCTGGGCCACTCCGTCTGCCTGGAAAGCTTCCACCCTAAGATGCTCACAGACATTGTATTGTCCACGCTTGCACGGCCCGCATTCCCCACATACCAGCTGCGGCCTTGCCGTAATGTTGTCCCCGGCCTTGCATACGGTCACTTCGGAGCCGACGGCAACTACTGTCGCCGAGTATTCGTGTCCCTGGACCACAGGGTAGAAGGTTGCAGGGTGCTGCCCGTGATAGGAATGTATTTCACTGCCGCAAATCCCGATTCTCCTTACTTTGATCAATACCTGATGAGCCTGCAGGTCCTCCGCCTTCGGCGCATCAATGTTCCTGAACTCAATCTTTTTCGGTTCTGTCAAAACTGCCTGTCTCATAATATTGTCTGGATTGTTTTCTTAATGTTATGTTGTTGCAAAATTACAGGAGAAGTTGCTGGTAATCAAATATTTTATTCCGTAAATTCTTCGCAACCGTTCCCGCAACCGTTCCCATTTTCCGCAACCGTTCCCATTAATTCCCATAATTATTCATAAATTTGCAGAAATACGCATCCGATGAAATACATTACCATTATCGACATAGCCAGGGAACTTGGAATTTCCAAAAGCACGGTATCGAGAGCGCTTTCCGGTGACACCCACAATGTCAAGCCGGAAACCATGAGGCTTATATGCGAAACAGCGGACCGCATGGGTTACAGGCGCAACGAAATGGCTGTAAATCTGCGCCATCAGAGAACGCGCAATATCGGTATCATCATTCCTGAGGGCGTGACATCGTTCTTCATGAGTTTCATCCAGCAGGCCCAGAAAGAGCTGCGCAAATGCGGATACCGTACGATGATTGCGATATCGAACGAGGACCCGGAGCAGGAAGCGGAGAACCTTCAGATGCTCGAGCA
>SFNZ01000153.1 GCA_004552615.1 Bacteroidales bacterium
CCGTGAACGCCGATGGTACTGACCCACCAGTTGGGAGAGTAGGCAGCCGCCGTTCTTCGAAGACGCTTCCGGACACTTGTCCGGGAGCGTTTTTTTATTTTCCTCGCAGCGTCTGATGACACCTGGTTAATTCACGCTTGGATAGTCTGTATAGCAGATAGCAATATCTCATTTCGTAGGACTTGCTGCCCTCGGCACTAGAGGGAGGCGCCCAAGCTTGCTTGGGAGGGCCTGGTCCTGAGAAATGAGATATTGCTATCAGTTTCGGATATTGAGGCCATAGCTTCGTTATTCTTCGCACGGCGTCTGATGACGCCTTGTTAATCCCCCTGATCCCTTTTCAGTGCACTCCCCTTTTCAAGGCTCAACGTAAAATCCCTGTTGATTTGCATTTTTGTGCGTTGGAGGCACAGCCCTTAGGCTGAGCTGCGCAGCTTGCTTTGAGGGGCGTTGTCGAGAGACGCTATGGTTGCCGGGGGGCTCTGCCGGAGTTCCGCTTCGCTTCATCCACCCTTCGGAACTTCGTCCTTCGGGAGCCGCTCACAAGGCCGCGGCCGGCCATGCTCCGGCAGAGCCCTCCGGCAACCAAACAACAATCTTTTAATATGGTATATTTAATGTGGCAGGTGCCTTCAATTTGCCGGGACTTGCCACCGGAAATGCCACTACAAGCACCAAAGGGCAATTTCAGGTGTCAAGTGTTTTTCATTAAGGCGATTGTCATCTCGCCGGCACTTCGTTGTTCTCCGCGTGGCGTCTGATGACGCCTTGTTAATTTCCCTTCTGTTCTGCTTCCCCTTAGGGGAGAGTTCTTTGAGGAGTATAGTATACTCTTTATATTTGTACTATTCCATTTTTGTATTACTCATAAATACCAATTGTCATAGTCTAACCTTATGAATATCTTTACGAACCATATCACTTCAATCATCACTCTTGCATTTGCATCCTTGATATCTTGCTCCATTTCCACATCGGCTGCCCCTTCTTCTGACCCGATACCTGTCCATTATTCAGAGGAAACCGAACTCGTAAGCATTCTTGCGCACCTGGCAGGCGTCAACGGATATATTTTCGATTCAGCAGACGGTGTCCTGGAAGACTATCTATCTGACGTTGAACATTACTTTGCCGGTTATTCTGGTCACAAGGCCGTCAAATTCGTGCGCAATAAACTGGCAATGAAAGGATTCGCCTGGGATTTCCCCATGGCATTCGCCTTGAGACTCCGTATTGACGGAAATCAGATTATATGCGACCCTGACATTGACACGGATTTTGACGACTATTACGACCGTATCACCAGAAAGAATGAGAAGACACTTATTCGACTTCTGCAAGAATTCTATGCTGATACGGATTTCCATCGCTTCTTCATTGACCATAAATCTCTGTATCAGGAATGTGAAACTGCTATGTCAAAAGTAGCATCCCGTCTCGACATGAGTTGGTACGACAGCTTTTTCTGTCCTTCTGGAGGAACATCTTTCCACGTATTCCTCGGACTTCTTAACGGCCCTGGAAACTATGCAATTCACCAGAAGACCCGTGACGGAAAAGAAATCATCAATGCCCTGATGGGATGCTGCGACCGGAATGAACACGGGGAAATCTATTACGGAGAAGCCTATACATTACCAGTACTTATACATGAGTTCAACCATTCATATTGCAATCCTCTGAATGACGAGTTCTGGGAGGGCATTTCTCCGGCTGCCACACGCGTGTTCAATACCGATCCGGCCTTCTATGCATCCATAGCATACGGTTCTCCGGTCCACGTCATGAACGAGACCTTCGTGGAAGCAAGCATGTTCCGTTACCTGATGACGCATCCCATCGACCTAGAAGGTACAGGATTCGCCGGGATGGAAGAATTGATAGAACGCCTTTTGGAGATAGATGAGAAGGACAGGAAATTCCTCCTGATAAGAGATCTGACCGACATGCTCAAGGAACGTGAGGAGCACATGGACATTTATCCGACAATGCGGGATTTCATGCCCCGTTATATCGAGGAAGTGAACCGCAGCGTGAAATGAAGCATCTTTTGAGATTTCTGTTTTTATATCTATATTAGCGGCCAAATTTCGCAGGATGGAAAAATACAATACCGAGGAAGTGCTCCAGTTCGCTTCAGAGGCTGGAAGAGTCTTGCTGGAGAACGGTGCGGAAATATCACGGGTCGAAGAGACCATGCAGAGAATCGCCTCTCATTACGGTGAGACAGGCGAGAACTTTTTCGTCCTCAGCAACGGCATTTTCACGACGGGAAGGTCCTATGCAAATGCAGAATTCATCCCTATCAAGGGTGCAAGACTTGATAAGGTCGTGGCTGTCAACCAACTTTCAAGAGACATCTCCGAGCAGGATTTGTCCCTGGATGAAGCCACAAGCAGGCTGGCGGAAATCCGTGACAGGAAACCCAAACCCGAATGGGAACAATACCTCGGAGCTGCCTTCGGCTGTGCCGGATTCTGTGCCATATTCGGAGGAAGCCTTGCAGATTGCGCCGCTTCGCTCGTCGCTGCGGTCATTTTGAATTTCTTCGTCCTCAAGGTCAGTACACCTTTTC
>SFNZ01000154.1 GCA_004552615.1 Bacteroidales bacterium
TTCCGTCAGTGCCCGAAAACCGCGTCTGAAGGCCCGTCACACCACACGACACCCCACATTTCATCCTGCAAAGTAAAGTACTAATTTCCCGAATCTTGGGTGGAAGCGAATCAGGCAAAGGAAATCACGATAAAAAGGTTTTGACAGAAGAAAGGACGGATTATTGTATGACGAGGTCTGTCTGCATCGTGGAGACCTTCCTCTGGAAACTGTCCGTAAGTATCCAAATACATTGGTAAAGCGAGTATGATTTCAAGTATGATTTTCTTTGAAGGATGTTGCGTTTAGGGAATAATATCCTATATTTGCAGTAGATAATCGGATTGCCCAGCAATCACAAAGGAAAAGGAGGACGCATCATGTTGCCGCAAGACAGGAAACTTCCCATCGGGATTCAGACATTTGGAGACATCCGCACGAACGGATATTTATATGTGGACAAGACTGCCCTGATCTGGCAATTGGCCAATATGGGCAAGCCTTTCTTCCTGAGCCGTCCCCGCCGCTTCGGCAAGAGCCTGCTGGTCTCTACTTTGGAGGCTTACTTTCAAGGTAAGAAGGAGCTGTTCGAAGGGCTGGCTATCGAGAAGCTGGAGACGCGTTGGGAGGAGTATCCTGTATTGCATCTGGACCTGAATGCCCGCAGATATGCCACTCCGGAAGACCTGACCGCCATTCTGAACCAGCATCTGGAAGGCTGGGAGGCTCTCTATGGGGATGAAAAGAGTGACCGGGCACCGGAGGAACGTTTCACCTATGTGATAGAGCAGGCAGCCCGCAAGTGTGGCCGCAACGTGGTGGTTCTAGTAGACGAATACGACAAGCCACTGCTTCAGGCCCTGCAGGACAGCGACCTGTTGGAGTCGTACCGCGCTACCCTGAAGGCATTCTACGGGGTGCTGAAGAGCAGTGACCGCTACCTCCGCTTCGTCTTCCTGACCGGTGTGGCCAAGTTTGCGCAAGTCAGCGTATTCAGCGACCTGAACCAGCTGAACGACATCAGCATGGATTATGACTTCTCTGCCCTTTGCGGCATCACCCGTCAGGAACTGACAGACAATTTCCGGCCTGAGATTGAACGGTTGGCCCGGATAAATGACCTGACGCCGGACGAGGCGGTAGAGGCGATGGCACGCCAGTATGACGGCTACCATTTCCATCCTAAGGGAGCAGGCGTGTTCAATCCATTCAGCGTGTTGAATTCCCTGTCCAAGAAGGAGCTTGGCAGCTACTGGTTCCAGACAGGCACTCCCACCTTCCTGGTGAAGCTGCTGAAGGAGAGCGATTACGACCTCCGCACGCTGATGGACGGTGTGGAGGCTGATGCCAGTGCCTTCTCCGAATACCGTGCCGAGACCTCCAATCCCATCCCGCTGATTTACCAGAGCGGCTATCTGACCATTAAGGAGTACGACCGGCGCTTCCGGCTCTATAAGTTGGGTTTTCCCAATGAAGAGGTACGCTACGGTTTCCTCAATTTCCTGATTCCCTATTATACGAATGTAAGTGACGATGAAAGGAACTTTTACGTGGGGAAATTCATCAACGAGCTGGAAAGCGGTGACGTGGATGCCTTCATGCAGCGCTTCCAGGCCTTCTTCGCCGACTTCCCCTACGAATTGAACGACCGTACGGAACGCCACTACCAGGTGGTCATCTACCTTATATTCAAGTTGATGGGGCAGTTCACGCAGGCGGAGGTGCACAGCGCACGCGGTCGTGCCGATGCCGTGGTGCAGACCCCTGACTACATCTACATCTTCGAGTTCAAGCTGGACGGCAGTGCCGAGCAGGCCCTGCAGCAGATAGAGGAGAAGGGGTACGCTCGGCCTTTCGACACGGACAGGCGGAAGGTGGTCAGGGTAGGTGTGGAGTTCAGTGCCGAGATGCGGAATGTGAAGCGGTGGCTGTCGCATACGATTTGAAGTGAAGCTACTACATTAGTATATAGTATATCTTATAAGATATGTATTTATTTCAGTACATTTTTACTACATTATTACAATCGAGTAGGAGGAAAACGAAGTAGTGTTCTTCCTACTTTCGTTTTCCGACCTCTCACACCACCGTACGTGCCGTTCGGCATACGGCGGTTCCTATTTTGGATTCC
>SFNZ01000155.1 GCA_004552615.1 Bacteroidales bacterium
TATCACAGGCTGTCTAGTATCCTCTGTCGCCAATGCTGTCAAGATAGGTGACGGATTCGTCCTGAGTGGCAATTTCTATATTGGAAATCAGCAGGACCGGACGGAATGTGAAATTGCGCTGTTTTCAGCAGACGGGGAACTTGTTCGTCCGATAGCCCTCAAGGGAAGGGCGGGAAATGAGGTGCTCAATGTCCAGTCGGTCAAATACAATCCTTACCGGAAGACTCTTGATGCCCTTTCTGATTATGGCCGCTGCATTGTAAGTTATGACACCTCCACCTGGGAGGTCTCTTGCAAGGAAGATCTTACAGCTACGGATATCCTCGTGGCAGCTGATTTCGTTCCTCTTGATGAGCATAAGTATTTATGTTACAAGAATCTCGGCTATTCCGATGATGAGGAGTACAAGCTCTATCTCTATGATTCGGATTCATCTGCGGTTACTGCTCATTACCTCGTCCTTGACAAGGACAAGGCAGAAGTTATTTCGTTTAACCAGAAGAACAACCTGTCATCCGATTCTGGCCGTATTCTTTTCTACGAGTGTTTCATGAACACGGTCTATTCATTCGAGGATGGCGGGCTCTCTCCATATATCATATTCAAGGACAATAAGTTTCTGATGCCGGAGTCGTCAACAGAGGGCTTCTCGGACCTGACTGAATTCCTCGACATGTGCAAGAACAGCGGTAAAATATGGGGCCATCTGAACTTTTATTTCGCCGGTGACCGGGTGTTCTCCTTGTTCGAATATGACAAAAGCGTCTTCCTGAATGTCATGGACCTCTCTGATAACACCTCGGCATCGTACAAATATGTCCATGACGACATGATATCGGGAGAGGTCTTCCTTGTGAAGGAGAGAATGCCGAAATACGTCGGAGTTACGGGAGATTCGCTTCTGCTCTCAGTGGATGCTGCAGAAGACCATATTAATCCGCTTCTGCTTGTATTGTCATGGTAATAAATAGCGGGGAAGGCAGATAATACTGGCAAGGGCCTCTGCGCGATTTACGGGCTTCCGCGCTGAAAATCATATCCTTTGATGTCTCAAGATTGCCGAATAATTTTCCATATTTGTCGGCTTTTATTAAATTTGAATATAGTATTGCGACTCTTCAAATATGACAGCAATGGGCTTGAGGAAATTTAGATTGGTCTCTCTCTACTGTTTGAAAGATTTAATCATGGCGTTCGTCGTGGGCAATACTGGACTAAAAATAATTTTGAGGATAGAATGTCGGGAAGAGCAATACATACATTGGCCGTAATGATGGCAGTAGTGTCGTTTGTGTCGTGCGGAAGGGTGCGGACCGGACGCGAGCTGGGGAGGATAGAATCCGAGCTGCGGAGCGGAAGCGCGGACAGTGCGGCGTTGATGTTGTCGCAGATGGAGCGGAACCGGATGCCGAAGGTCACCCTGTATTTGTCGGAAACCCGATGTTGAGTCCAGCGTTGGACAAATTGTTCTGGCAGGTATTGAATAAACTTTAAGCAATGAAAAAGAAACTCATCCTAGCAGCAAGTGTTGCGATAGTCGCAGCTGCGGCTGCATCTTGTGGAACCAAGGACATCAAGTACGATACTTCACTTGATGTCAAGGAAGTGCATTGCAAGACAGAGGTTATGAACAGGGAATTCATGTTCGATTTCCCTCGTGATATGTTTGTAATCAATGAAACAATTGCGGTCTATGACATGTTTGCGGATGACTATAGAATCCATTTCTTCTCAAAGTCTACCGGAGACTATCTTGGAGGCGCTATCAGGAAGGGTAGAGGTCCTGGTGAGCTGACCATGATTTTGTCACTGAATCTTTCACCAGACGGACGTCTTGTCGCTTTTGACCCGAATTTGAAAAAGTTAGTGATTCTGGATCTTTCCGGAGATGAAATGAGGGTTTCGGAGCAGAAATTGCCGGAAGAAACAAAGAACGTGTCTCAAGTGCTTCCGCTTCCTGACGGGAAATACCTCATGAAAGGGACTACAGGAACGATGCGCTTCGGGATATATGACCCGGAAACAGATGAAGTGAAGTCTTTGTATGACAGCTATCCTGCAGTGGATTCTGACGAAGAAATATGCTGGTCGATTTTTGACTACGCATAC
>SFNZ01000156.1 GCA_004552615.1 Bacteroidales bacterium
TGGTCGGGGAGTACTTTCCGTCACCCCTGTGCTGACGGAAACGGGTCTCGTGGACAATCTTCGTGTCGAAGAGGTACTCCAGCTCTCCCCTGCCCAGCTCCGGGCAGATACGCAGCAGGTCCTTGATGCACTCCTCGACATTGGACATCCTGTCCAGCCGGGCCATCGCCCTGTCCATACGGGCATCACGCATCCTCTTGGCGCGGTTACGCCTCTCCTCCCTCTCCCATATCCGCTTGCAGATATCCCAGGACATTGCTCCCCGGAAGCATTCCTTTTTCTCCTTGCGCCCCCTGGCATACATCACCTGCTGGCGGGAATGCACCTCGGACCATTTGCGCCTGTACTTGTTGTCCGGCCTCTCCATGAATGACGGGGTATCATCCTCCGAGAAACCCCAGTAGGTCATCTCCCAAAGGATACGAGAAGCAAGCTCCGCATCACTGAAGCTCAGCCCATCCTCTATCTGTATCCTGCTCGCGAGGACTTCACTCCAGCAGTCATCACAGCCGGTGACGTGTATCCAGTTCTCATCATCCTCGTCACGGCTCAGTTCTATCACCCCGTCGGTCTGTCCGGCAGCTTCATTGAGCATAAGCTCATCGAACGCCTCCCTGTAGGAGTAGATGTCCTTCACGTCATATACCCCTTCCAGAGTGGGTATGAGCTCGTCGAACGAGACCTTGTGGAGTAATTCATAAAGTGTCATAAACTGCCTCCATTGATACAAGCAACTGATGATTCCATTATCCCAGAAGCATTCTGCGTCTCAATTCAATCTCCTTCCTTTCCACCAACTCGTCCCATAACAATGAGTCCTTGAAATCCGACACCGGAATCCGGTCCTCATACTTGCGGAACAAGGCTTCAACATCCCAGTTGCGAAGAGAATAGTTGTTTATTAGTTTTCTCCAATTGAGCCTGTCTGCAAATCGCTCGACAATCTCCTCGGTGAGTGAACCATGATCTGAATATTCGTCCCAATCCCAGATATCCTTGAACTTCTCCAGCATCTCTACGCTGACCTTCTCTTCTGACATATTTCTGGCAATCTGGCTCCAATTGAGTCTTGACTTGAACTTTTCAAGCATCGGGATTGTCCAAAATACATCCCCATTACAGGAAAGCTCTTCCCAGTCAATTCTGTCTGCATACTTCTCGAGTTGATCCAGGGAAAATGGATGTTCTTTTGAGATGTGTACCCATGCCTCATTCTCCATCATCTGGGCCATCAGACCCTCACTTAAACTTATCTTTTCCATATAAAGTAATTTTGTTTTCCACTGCAAAGAAACATTCTCTCAATGCAATAATGTGGCAGTGTGTTTAATTGTGAGTCCGAAGATAATCCGCTATCTTCCTGCACTCTTCCGGAGTGACCATCGGTCCCTGAATGCGCTTGGTTCTCTTGCCCTTGCAAAAGAGAAAGTCCCCTTCCCCTGACAGTGCCTCAGCACCGGGCATGCTGGCAGGACTATACTGTCTCCCCGGTGCGGCCTGACGGAAGACAATCCGGACCGTTTCTTCATCTCTCAGTGATTCCATAAGGGAACTCGCTATGTTAGCGCCCGAAACAATGAAGTGACATCTGCCGTGACGGCCCTGCAAGGGCAATCGTTTCAGGAGGTCTGAAAGGCCTTCACCGGAGTCATCCGTTTCATCAAAACCGGAAATGAACACCACCGTCGTTCGGATATCAGATCCGTCTTTCTCCATCTGTTCATTGGTGAGATTCATGAGTACAGCGCATACCGCCTTCTCACCATATACATACTCGACACCGCTGACTCCCTTCCATAGGGAAAGTCCATCTCCATTAAGGTCCATAAGCACCATCCTGACGTTATCACGGGGTACTGCATACAGGAGTGAAGCAATGAAGACGTTCATCATCGTTGACAATTCAGCGTTGTTCTGCCCTGTCATCACGATATCCACTACCGCGTCAAGGTCAAGGACTTCCGGTCTGAAGTCCGTCCCGAGTCCGAGGGGCAGCGGAAGCGATGAAGAGCACCTTCTGAACTGCGGAGACTGGAGTAGAGCTCGCAGAGGCACACCGGAGGGCTCATCGTTCAGTACCTCAATTCTTACGG
>SFNZ01000081.1 GCA_004552615.1 Bacteroidales bacterium
TGTAAATATATGATGTAACTTAAGTTTCGCAGAGCGAAACAACTGCTTTTGAGGCCGAAAGGCCGAGGGTAAGTCCCTTGCCCGTGGAAAGGGATTTAGGAAAAGGGTAGCGTACACAAAATATGCGCGCGGGCCTTTTGCTCGCACAGAGCAATAAATCCTTTGAAAAGCAGCAATTTGCGGCTTGCTAAAGTTGTATGATGTAAAAAACGGAAATGCTGACCGGATTGAAACACATAACGACGATTCTTTTTCTTGCCGTATTCTTCCTGCCACAGGCGATGGCCGGAAGTTTCAAGGGCATGGAGACGGGACGTGCGGAAAACGGACGAGACTGGAACGCCGTCCTTTCACGCTATTCGTCACTGTGTGACAGCTGCCTCATGCTGAGGGCAAGGGTCGGGTCAGGAATCAGTGTATCACAGGAATCGGCACAGCGGCTCATCACCAGATTCGTATCCCTCAACAAGAACATAAAGGATTCTGCCTCAGAACTTTCCGAAAGCCAGAAAGCTGAATTCCGCCGCACCACCAGGCGGTTCCTGACCGCAATATCAGGAGGCGGGAAGGCGGATGACATTGTCCTCGACCCTCTTCCGGAAATGTTCGGGATAATGGATGATTACGCAGCATGGAAGGAACAGGAGGATTATCCGGCTCCGGCTACAATGCAGGACCGGCCGGTCACGGAGGAGCCTGACCCTGAACTCCCGATGCGCAAGAAGGTAGCGTTCGGCATTCAGGCTGTCATCTCCGTCCCGGTACCGGCTGAAGGCCTGATGCTGTCTGTCCGGAAAGGCAGATGGGGAGGCTGGTGCAGATTATCATCCAATTTCAAAGGCAGCAGTTACGCCTACTCGTGCAATTCTGAAGGGCGCATCGATGACGGGTCTTATGTGTGGACACAGGGAGTGACAAGGAAATCCTATTCTGAGATTACCGCCGGTGTCATCACTTCTGTCACAGACTGGCTGTCCGTATATGCCGGGGCAGGCTGCGGGAAGAAGGTCCTGTTATGGAAAGACCTTGACTCACAATGGGTCAAGGTCTCTGACAAATCTTTTTCAGGAGCTGCGGCGGAAGTCGGAGTCATGTTCAAATGGAAACATCTCACATTGAGCTCCGGCCTGTCCACAACAGCCTTCCGGATGGCCTCCGCCAATATCGGCATCGGCGTAAGTTTCTGAATTTTTTATCGGCTGATCCGGGCAGTCCAGCCACCTCCCGGGGCAAGATGAACTGTCACCTGACGGTCGGACGGCACGGCAACCACCTCGTGGCGGAAATCACGTGCAGCCCTGTCGGCATTCTCTCCGTCACGGAAAATCTCCATTGTCCAGCGTCCCTCTCCGAGGAAACTGAGGTCCAGGGTTAGATCCCTTGCATCCCATCCGTTCAGGGAACCTACATACCATACATTGCCGCTCCTGCGGGCCATGCTGATGTATTTGCCCAGTTCTCCGTTGATTCCCAATGTCTCGTCCCAGACCACCGGGCACTCGGCGATGTACTTGGTGCATTCAGGCTCGGCCATGTAGTTCGAAGGTGAATCGCAGAGCATGTTCAGAGGAGAATCGAATATCACATATTCGGCAAGCTGGTGGCAGCGTGTGCCCTGGCTCATCGGCTCGGAGTTCACAGGCCTGTAATTGGCCTTGATGCTGTTGCGCATCGCACCCTGGGTATAGTCCATAGGGCCGGCGGCCATCCTGATATATGGAACCGTAACGTCGTAGGTCACCTGGTCGGCATCCTTGCTCCATTTCATCTGCTCGAGTCCGTGTACTCCCTCAAAATTCAATACGTTAGGATAGGTTCGTGTCAGGCCTGCAGGCTTGAATGCGCCGTGAAAATCCAGCATGAGATGATATTTGGCCGCCGTCTGCGCCGCGCGCACATAGAAGTCCACCATCTGCTGGTCGTCCCTGTCCATGAAATCCACCTTGAAGCCCTTGATTCCCATCTCGGAATAATGGCGGCAGACATTTTCCATGTCCCTGTCGAATGCAAGGTAGCCGGCCCAGAGAATCAGGCCAACTCCACGCTCGGTCGCGTACTGGGAGAGCATAGGCAGGTCTATTTCCGGAATCACCTGCATCAGGTCCGCCTTGAGATTTACCGCCCAGCCTTCGTCGAGAATGACATAGCCAATACCGTGGGCGGCTGCGAAGTCGATGTAATACTTGTAGGTCTCGTTGTTGATTCCGGCACGGAAATCCACACCGTATATGTTCCAGTCATTCCACCAGTCCCAGGCCACTTTTCCCGGGCGCACCCAGCTGAAGTCGGCATCTGCTGCAGGAGGCGTGGCGAGCTTCCATACGAGATTGTTCACGGCGAGATCCACATCGTTCCCGGTCACCATGATTACTCTCCATGGGAATGACTCCCCGGCATTGAATGAGGCGATGTAGTTCTCTCGGGTCTTCACGATGCCCTGAAGCATATTGTGTCCGCCCTGCTCCACATCCTTCGGATACGGGGCGAAACGGCCTTCGAGAGATGTGGAAGCGTTTCCGTTGTACAGATACATTCCCGGATAATTCAGCAGGTCGGATTCGGTCACAAGCACCTTGAGGCCTTCGCCTGCATCCACGGCAACAGGGAGGAAAGCAAGCCTTTCCTTGTTCCATCCCGAAAGCGGATGCACGGAATAAGTGTTCTCGAACGAGTTGAAATACTGGGACTCCAGTGTTCCCGTACTCCGCTTCACATAAGGGATGTATCCGTTCCAGTCTCCTGGGAAAGCGAACTCGGCACGTTCCGAAACCACCTTTCCTCCTGTCTTGAGAAGGCTGCGGAAACGATAGGCGACGCCCTCGTCATAAGCCCTGAAAGTGAGAGCGAACTCCTTGAATACCAGTTCCATCTCATTATAATGGTCACGCACTTCGGCATTTTTGTAAACGTCCGACTGAATCAGGGCGTCACCCGTGCGCCTCTGCACCTTGCGGACCTTGTCGTTCTGGCCGAAGACGATTCCGCCGTCGAGAGTCATGGAGATGCAGGACGGGGCAATCATTTCCCTCGTTCCCTTGAGGACCGTATAGGAAATATTCTCCCCTACCACCACCGTGGCGCGGAGAGTACCGTCCGGTGATACTACCTGATAGGCTCCGTCTGAGGCTGCCGCAACATGCGATACCGCCACAGTCAGGGACAGAGCCATGCAAAATGTCTTGAATGTCATGATAATTATGTATTTAAGTTATTAATCAAAGTCCGTTGGACACATCTGTAATCTTTTGGAGGAGCTGCGGCCAAGGATGGCCCGGGTCATTAATCCTGTGGTCGAGAAGCAGGCTCAGGGCCCTGTCAAGCTTTTCCGCACAGGCATCGCCGCAGTCAGGATTCTCTCTCAGCAACCTGATTTTTTCCGCGGTCTCAATTCCGTCCCTGAGACGTTCGAACCTCATCGAGGACCTCGCTCCCGGATATACGAAATAAGTGTCTCCTGAGCCGAAATGTCCGAATCTTGAGTCGAAGCAAGGGTCTTCCGGCCAGGAATTGTATGCCCAGCGCAACATCCCGTCATAGCCTATTGCCTCACCGTATAGCACGAGGAGTTCAGCCTCGTAAGGCTCCGAATAGGTATATGTGTTCGGGAATGCCGTGCTGCAGCAGGCATAGAACGTGGATGTGAAACCGTTCCCGCGACGGGATACGACATCCGAGGAATCCATCGGATTGCTGATGTCCACGCAGACATCCCGCATCATGGTATATTTCCTGTATGACTGATGGTTGTCAGCTATCGCAAAGCCCATCTCCGGAGCACATTCCTGAAGCAGGGTCGCAGCCGCGTCCATTTCCTGTGGACTGCGTTCATCCATGGCAATGTTGGTGATTTCCAGCCAGCCTTTCGAGGCGAGATGCTGCTTGAAGTCCTTCAGGAACGGCCTCCACATCTGCTCGAAAAGTTCCGTTCCGGGCTTGGCCTCAACGGTCTTCATTTCCGAGTTTGCTTCGTCATAATAGTCCAGCAGGCAGTTCCAAGGGACCATGGAATAGCAGTTTATCATCTTGTCCACCCCGAGGGACATCATCAGGGACACCCACCTGTCGAAGACCTTGTAGTCGTAGCTCCAGGAGCCGTCCTTTCCGAGGATCCAGCTGATCATGTTCTCGTATCCGTCGTAGCACTGGTGGTTCCACGGGTCCCGGTTCAATGTGCATGTGATGACTTTCTGGCCGGCATCCGCAAGGAGAGACATTTCACTGCTCAGGGCCTCGAAATGCCCGTCGCTCCACATCTCCGTCCCGGAAGTGCGTGCCACTGCAGAAGGATGCTGCCACAGGTCAAGATGATATGTCCATTCGTCAGGGGACGGGAGTGTCCTGTCAATGACGGTAAGTTTCACCGGAAGCGTCTTCAATGTACGCCTTCCGGATTTCACTGCCACTTCCCCGACATATACTCCTGCCCCGGCATCCCGCGGAATGTCGGCCGAAAACCATACCGGACGAACCGTCCTGGCCTCGATATCCATCGACGGAATATTGTCCAGCATGTCCGGAACGAGCATGAAAGGATGGTCTTCAGGCTTGTTGCACCGGCATTCCGGTTCAGGTGTGTCAGCGAGCGTATAGCGAACGAAACGGCATGACTGGCAATCAGTTCCGATACTTCCTGATTCGGACTGGAGCAATCCCGGCACACAACTCACGTGCGGGGTTCCGTCCATGGTCCAGAGAAGGAATTGTCCCGATACCCGTTCTCCCTTCCAGGCCGCAATCTTGAGCGTGTCCCGGAAGGCAGCTTCAGGCACCGTGCTCCGGGAGTACCGGAAATCCGCCGATACCCATCCGGCATTCAGGCCTTTGCCGGCCAGGTTCCACAAACTGCCTTCAGCAGGGAGAACAGCGACAGGGTCTCCCGCTTCCCTGAATCCCGGTTCAGGGCTGCCGCAGGACACCGCCACGGCCATTGTCAAGACCGTAACCAGCGATAGTCCGAAGTGTTTCGTCGTCATCATATCCCAAGTTCTTTTTTCATGTCCCTCAGCAGGTCGAACGCCTGGAGAGGTGTTATATTGTTCAAATCCACGGAATTAAGCCGATCCCTGATGGAAGACAGCGTAGGGTCGTCCAGCTGGAAAAGGGACAGCTGTATGGAGCCGTCGCCCTGGACGGTCCCCTCTTTGGTATTGTAAGGCTTCGTTATCTTTCCGCATTCCGATGAGGACGGCCGGCTGACAGTGCCGGGCTCGGATGATTCGAGGGCGGCAAGGGTCTTCTCCGCGGACTCCAGCACCTCTTTCGGCATCCCGGCCATCCTCGCCACATGGATTCCGAAGCTGTGGGCCGTGCCTCCCTCCCTGAGTTTGCGCAGGAAAATCACCTCGCGGCCGACCTCCTTGACGGCAACATGGAAATTCCTGACCCTCGGATATATGCCCTCCAGGTCATTGAGCTCATGATAATGCGTGGCGAACAGGGTCTTGGCACCCTTCCCGTATTCATGTATGTATTCGACAATCGCGCGGGCAATGGACATTCCGTCATAGGTGGACGTACCCCTGCCGATTTCGTCGAGAAGTACCAATGAGCGCCCGGACAGATTGTGAAGAATCATCGAGGTCTCCAGCATCTCCACCATGAACGTGGATTCGCCTCGCGAGATATTGTCCGAAGCCCCGACACGGGTGAAAATCTTGTCGAAATATCCGAATTTCGCCGACTCCGCAGGGACGAATGAGCCAATCTGGCCCATCAGTACGATGAGTGCAGTCTGGCGGAGCAATGCTGATTTACCCGACATGTTCGGTCCGGTGAGAATGATTATCTGCTGCCCGTCCCTGTCGAGATGGATGTCGTTCGGGACATATTCCTCGCCGGGCTTCATCAGGGTCTCGATGACCGGATGGCGGCCTGCCTTGATGTCAAGCGCGCTGCTTTCGTCCACAACAGGGCGGCAGTAATTTCTCCCGACAGCATTCTCCGCAAATCCTGCCAGGATATCCAGGACAGCCACCGCCGCGGAATTCTCCTGGATCAGTCTTACCGAGGCCTGTATCCTGGAAATCAGTTCATTGTAGAGCCTTGACTCAATCACGTAAATCTTGTCCTCGGCCGAAAGTATCTGCTCCTCGTACTCCTTCAGTTCCTGGGTGATGTATCTCTCGGCATTGACGAGGGTCTGCTTGCGTATCCAGTCCGAAGGCACCTTGTCCTTGTGGGCATTGCGCACCTCGATATAGTAGCCGAAGACATTGTTGTAGCTGATTTTCAGCGAAGTGATGCCGGTTCTTTCCGTCTCGCGCCTCTGCATCTGCAGGAGATAGTCCTTGCCTCCACGGGAGATTTCCCTGAGGCGGTCCAGTTCTTCGTCCACTCCGGACGCTATGACGTCACCTTTCCCGATGGCCGCTGCCGCCTCCGGATTCATCGTGCGGACTATGTCCTCAAGCAACGCGCTGCAGTTCCCGATATGGGATACGAGAGCTTTCAAAGGGGCGCATTCCGCTCCGTTTTCCGTAGACTCCATGCACATTGTCCTGACAGGGTCAAGCTGGGCAAGTCCTTTCCCGAGCTGGAGAACCTCCCGCGGCATTATCTTGCCCGTTGCCGCCCTTGAGAGAATCCTGTCGAGGTCTCCGATGGCCCCGATGCGTTCCTGGACCTTGTCGAGCAGTTCCCTGTTCCGGGTGAAATGCTCCACTATGTCGTATCTGCCGTTGAGCGTGTCAATGTCCATGGACGGCATCGCCAGCCAGTTCCTCAGCAGGCGCGAGCCCATCGGCGAGGAGCATCTGTCAATCACATCCACCAGGGACACGCCTTCTCCTCCCGAGGAAGCGGCGAGGAGTTCCAGATTGCGCACTGTGAACCGGTCCATCCATACGAATTTGTCCCCGTCAATTCTCGATATCGAGCAAATGTTGGAGAGTCCGGCATGCTGGGTCTGCTCCAGATATACCACCAAGGCTCCCGCCGAGCATATCCCGAGAGGGCAGGTATCTATTCCATATCCCTTCAACGAATTGACTTTCAACTGTTTCTTGAGCCTCTCGGCGGCCGATTCGTGCACGAAGGCCCACTCGTCCACGGTCGAGATGTACAACTTGTCCCCGAACAGTTCCCTGACCTTCCGTTCGCATCCGCGTTCCGCCACGATTTCCTTCGGGGAGAGCGAGGAGAGCAGGGTGCCGATATATTCCACGGAGCCCTGTGTCACCTCGAATGTGCCTGTGGAGGCGTCGAGGAAGGCAGCTCCGCATTCGTTCTTGAAGAATGTGAGGCCTGCGAGATAATTATGCTCTTTCTGGTCCAGCATCTGTTCCCCGAAAGCAAGGCCCGGGGTCACGAGTTCGGTGACTCCCCTCCGGACAAGGGTCTTGGTGAGTTTCGGGTCTTCGAGCTGGTCGCATACGGCGACTTTGTATCCGGCCCGTATCAGCTTGGTCAGATAGAGTTCTATGGCATGGTGCGGGAATCCGGCCATCGGGATGTAGCCTTTGTCCCCGTTCGAGCGCTTCGTCTGCACGATGCCCAGGACCTTGCTCGCCAGTACCGCATCGTCGGAATATGTCTCATAGAAATCCCCCACCCTGTACAGCAATATGGCCTCAGGATGCTGGGCCTTCACGGAAAAATATTGTTTCAGAAGAGGAGTGTCCTCCGCTTGTTTTTTCGCCATAGGAAAATGATTTTGTCAGGCCGCGCAGGACAATTCCCCCGCAACCAAGCAAATGTACAAAAATTCAGACGAAACGGCAAAGAAATACTGCATCAGCACAGGGCGGCTACACCTGATATCTGTAGGCTCCCGGGGAAATGCCTGTCTGGTTCTTGAAATATTTGGTGAAGAATGAATGGGACTGGAAGCCGAGTTGCAGGGCAATGTCGCCAATGGGGAGATCGGTGTGCTTAAGAAGGTGACGGGCTTTCTGAATCAAGGAGAATCTGATCCATTGCCCGGCTGTTTTACCGCTTGCAGAACTAACGCATTGATGCAGGTAATGCCTGCTTATGCATAGTGAATCGGCATACCAGCCAATCTCCCGGTGAATGGTGCAATTCCGGTGGACGAGGCGCAGGAAGTCATTGAGTATTATGTCCTGCCGGCACATCGGATGCTTCATCGCTGACATATATGGTTCGGACTCTTCCACATATTTCACAAGTGCAGCCAGCAATATTGCGGATGATTCCCTGTGGCCTGCGATGGATGTCGAGAGGTCGTAAAGGATGGAAATGATTCTGTCACAGTGCATTGCCGATTCGGTCCGGCCTTTGGCAATTATGGGGTCAGCCTGGGCATCAAGGGACTTCCCGTGATTATCAAAAGTCACCATCCGGCATCGGAAATCACCACTGATTGCATTGATTTCGATTATGGAGTTGACCGGAATCAGGGCCAGGTCTCCTTTTGCGATATCATATTCCACAAGGTTAAGCCTGAAATCCAGCTGTCCTTCTACAACAAGGAGGATTCTGTTTTCCGAGAGGATGTATGGCTGATTGGGTACCAGCAGGGTCTGTATCAAGGCATTTGCGTTGGCATCGAGGTTGATTGCCATACCGGGACCGAAG
>SFNZ01000157.1 GCA_004552615.1 Bacteroidales bacterium
CGTTCAGCCCGGTACTTTCATACATTGCCCCGGCGTAAAAGAAGAGGCCCTGGGTATAGGAAGTCCTGTCGTGCGGAAATGAATTGACTACCTGCAATTTGTATTGCTTTACCCTCGCATCTGCACATGAAACGGACAGAAGCGGAAGAATCATCATCAACGCAAGACAGAACTTTCTCATAATACATTCAATTACAATTCACATACGCGGCCCCTTGAGTTCCGGTTGGCCATCGCTGCCTTCACGAAAGCGACGAAAACCGGCTGAGGTATTTCAGGCGTACTCTTCAATTCAGGATGGAACTGGACTCCGATGAAGAACGGATGTGTCGGAATTTCAACGATTTCTACAAGTCCGGTCTCAGGATTGCGTCCCGATGCCCTGAGTCCTGCGGCCTCCATCCTTTCGAGATAATCCCCGTTGAACTCATATCTGTGCCTGTGTCTCTCGCTTATGATTTCAGTTCCGTAAATCTTGTAAGCAAGTGATTCAGGAGCAAGTTTGCAGTTGTATGCTCCGAGACGCATTGTGCCGCCTTTGATGGTGGTGCTCTTCTGGTCCTCCATCAGGTCGATGACAGGATAAGGAGAGGACGGATCTACTTCAGTTGATGCCGCACCCTTGAGTCCCAGTACGTTGCGGGCGAATTCCACTACGCACATCTGCATTCCGAGGCAAATTCCGAAGAACGGGATATTGTGCTCCCTTACATATTTGATAGCCTGGATTTTGCCTTCGAGTCCCCTCTCACCGAAGCCCGGGGCGACTAAAACGGCATCCATCCCGCCAATCTTCTCCTCCACGTTCGATGCATCTATATGCTCGCTCTGGATGGTATGCACGTTGACCTTGCACTCATTCGCAGCACCTGCGTGTACGAAGGATTCGAGGATGGACTTGTAGGCGTCCTGAAGCTCTACATATTTTCCTACCAATGCGATATCTACCTGATATTTAGGATGATAGAGCTTGTCAAGGAAGGATTGCAACTTGGTGAAATCCGGTTCCGGATAATGATTGATTCCGAAATGGGAGAGGATCATCTCGTCGAGACCTTCCTTTTCCATGTTCATCGGAACCTGATATATGGAAGGTGCGTCAATTGACTGGATTACATGGCCGGGCTTCACGTTGCAGAACAGGGCCACTTTCCTCCTGATCTCCGGGGTCAATTCCTTTTCCGTGCGGCAGACTATCACGTCCGGATGAACTCCGGCCTGCTGCAGCATCTGTACCGAATGCTGTGTCGGCTTGGTTTTCAGTTCCTTGGCTGCCCTGAGGTAAGGAACGAGAGTGAGGTGGATGCTGGCGAGGTCTTCTTCCGGCATTTCCCACTGGAGTTGCCTGATGGCCTCAAGGAACGGCTGGGACTCCATGTCACCGACAGTGCCACCGACTTCCGTGATTATGACATCAAACTGGCCGGTCTTGCCGAGGAGAAGCATTCTTCTCTTGATTTCGTCGGTGATATGAGGGATTATCTGTACGGTCTTACCGAGATATGCGCCTTCGCGTTCTTTATTAATTACTGTAAAGTAAACTTTTCCGGTGGTGACGTTGTTGGCTTTCGTCATGTGGACACCGAGAAATCTTTCGTAATGTCCGAGGTCGAGGTCGGTTTCAGCGCCGTCATCTGTCACATAGCATTCCCCGTGTTCGTAAGGATTGAGGGTGCCGGGGTCAATGTTGATGTAGGGGTCGAATTTCTGGATGGTGACTCTCAGGCCTCTTGCCTGAAGCAGTTTCGCCAATGATGCCGCTATGATTCCTTTCCCGAGGGAGGAGGCGACACCGCCTGTTACAAAGACATACTTCGTGTTCATATAGTTTACTTTTAACAGGGATGCAAATTTAATCAATTTTCCTTATCCGTAAAATTTTTTTCGTTTTAGGCTTCTGAAAATTTTATAGTGACGGATATGGAAATGGTATAACCCACGTCTTGATAGCAATATCGCATTTCTCCGGACCAGGCCCTCCCAAGCGAGCTTGGGCCCCTCTAGTGCCGAGGGCGGCAAGTCCTCCTAAATGCAATACCATTGCCGGAACGGAACAAGACCAAGTCGGGATTGAAGGCTATGCAAGCTTGTGCTGATGGTGTGCACGAAGCGCTGATCGCCCCCTTGAAAAGGGGGTCGGGGGGATTAAAAAAGGCGGGCCCATAAGCCGGTTTCTGTTTTTGAATCTGCCATTTATCTACGCAACCTACCCCCTGACATCGGGCGGGCCGCCCTCATCTGTCAGTATATTTGGTCTTGCAGGCCCTGGTGCCGTACCCGTACGACATCGCTGCCATACGCCGTGAGCTCTTGCCTCACATTTTCACCATCACCGCCGGGACAGGCCCGACGGCAGACATTCTCTGTTACGGCTGGCATAAGATTACTCCCATCTGCGCTTTCCGCAGCAGGGTGCCCTTCCCTGTCCGGACTTTCCTCACCTGCACAAGCAGGCGCGGCAGATCGTCCCGCCTTGATTCGATTCTGCAAATATAATCATTTTTCCGGTTTCTCGTACACCGCCTTGTTGTTCTCCGATTCCCAAATCTCCACCTTGTAGCAATTGGGAGTCTCGTCGCACATCCATTTGGCAAGATTCTCCGCCGTCGGGCTGAACGGCAGCACCTCGTTCAGATTCTTGTGGTCAATCTTCGACATGATGTTACGCTTGATGAAGGTGAAATCCGTCACCATGCCATCAACATTCAAAGTCTCTGATTTACAATGAACTATAACAATCCAATTGTGCCCGTGAAGGGCCTCGCACTTGCTGCCGCAGTCAGTCGTGACATAATGGGCGGCAGATATTTCAAACCGTTTGCTTACGTAATACATATTCAGTATGTCAGGTGTTCCTTTATATAATTCTTCGCATATTCCTCCAGCTCGGGAGCATTGATAATTTCAATGTTCCCAGCAAGACCAAGATAAAAACGTCCGAGCCCATTTATTTTATACACTTCGATGTCCAGGATCCACATATTGCTGTTATCAGAGGCTGAAAGTGAAGATGCCGCCTCAGGATACTCCTCACAAAGCAGATTCTTTGCCATCATGTCCAGCTTCAGGACCGCCCGGATGGGCACTTCACCGGTCATGTGGAATGCATCCATTTTCAATTGTTTGTGAAGGTGCCCGTATTCCCAGCCCTCAGCTTTGACCTCGACATTCCTTATCCTGTCAGTGCGGAACACAGCATTGCGCTGCTTGTCAATATCATAGCATGTTATATGGGTATAATTGGTAGTTATGTCGAAAGGCTCCACCAATCGGTCAGCCGTTTCTCCGCTGTTTGAGGAACTGTAGCCATGGAATACCGCCTTCCTCTTTTCCCGTATGGCATCAAGGACAGAACTTGCATTGGCAGTCTTGCCTGCAGAGACGTTCATGCTACGCGCAATTGCCTGACGCTTGGCCGTTTCGGACATCACGACCGTTTCGCTGTTGACGCGTAT
>SFNZ01000015.1 GCA_004552615.1 Bacteroidales bacterium
ATGAGTATGGCAAATAGGACACTCCCACTCACGGACAGACAAGTCTTTAGTCTGTTTGTTGATATACCCACAGACATTACAAGTCTGCGAGGAGGGAAAGTATCTGTCTATTTTCACAACCTTTTTTCCGTTCCATTCTGCCTTATAGGCAAGCATGGAAACGAAGCTGCCCCAGCTTGCATCAGTAACGGATTTGGCAAGGTGATGGTTTCTCTCCATGCCCTTTACATTCAAATCCTCGATGCAGATGGTATCATATCTTCTAACAAGAGAGATGGAGCACTTATGCAGATAGTCGGCACGACAATTGGCAATCTTTTCGTGAAGTCTGGCAACTTTAAGCCTTTGGTTTTCAAACCCTCTGCTGCCTTTCTTCTTGCGGGAAAGATGTCGCTGTGCTTTAGCAAGTTTACGCTCGTATCTTCTTGTATATCGGTTATTCGTGAAAGTTTCTCCCTCAGAAGTGATAAGCAAGTCCTTCAAGCCCATATCCACACCAACCGACTTATTAGTCTTTTCAAGTGGAGTTACGTATTCTTCTTCTGTAAATACAGAAACGAAATACTTTCCGCTTGGCGTTTTGGAAATAGTTACCTTGCCGATTTTTCCTTTTATCTCACGGTGTACACGGCACTTGATACCCTCCTTGAACTTGGGTATGAAAAGCCTGCCACCTGCGACAGATGCAAATTGTGGAATGGTAAAGCTATTCTTAGAGCGCTTGGATTTGAAGTTAGGAAACTTCGCCCGCTTCTGAAAGAAATTGGTATAGGCTACTTCGAGGCTTCGGATTGCGAACTGCAAGGTTTGAGAATTTACTTCTTTAAGCCATGCTGTTGCTTCCTGCTTTTTCAATGCGGTAAGCGCTTTAGCCTGCGCATAGTAGTTATCACTCTTACCTGTGAGCCTATATTGCTCTTTGCGTTGATTGAGAAAGTAGTTGTACACAAACCGAGCACAACCGAAATGCCTTGCCAGCAAATCGGCTTGCTCCTTGTTCGGGTACAATCTGAACTTGTATGTTCTATTAATCTTTCTCATACCGCTTACAAAGTTAGTAATTATTTCGTAAATAGCCAAAAGTTTATGTATATTTGTGGCATGAAAGAAAATTATAAACCAGAAGGACAAAAAGAAGTACGGACATCCCACCATCAAGCCGCTGCCGATAATAGAGCGGATAGTGCTCAACAGCTCACGCCCGGGGGATGTCGTTCTTGACCCTTTCATGGGGAGCGGAACGACCGGAGTCGCTGCGGTACGGAACGGACGCTCGTTCATCGGATGCGAGATTGACGGGAGATATTTCGACACGGCAAGGAACAGGATTAATGATTCCCTGGCGCTGTTCAATGATTCTCTGGCACCGTTCGGGGAAAATTTATGAATTATTTTTTTGCTGATTTAAAAAAATAAGTTAGATTTGCGGTGTGGTGTTGCCTGCGCCACTGGAGAGATAGGGCGTTTCCCGAGCTTTCGCAGGCACCCGGAATACCGGGGAGAGCAAGGGGGACGCCTTTTTAATTACCGCTGATTAGTATGAAGTATCAAATTATAGTCGATTATCTTGTCGAGACCGTGGGTGCTGCCTGTACCGGTCTCGGCGACGGTGATGGCACGGTGAACAAGGGCAAGGAGGCCACGATGTGCGAATTTTTCGAGAGGTACATCAGCGGAAAGGACTGGGACGACGAGAGGGTGAACCAGTACATTCTTGTGGCCGAGGGTGACATTCCGTATATATATAACGGGAAGTATTACGAGAGGGCCGGGGAGATAGACATGCGCTCGATAGTCAAGAGGGTAATGGAGAAGATTGGGATAGGGACTGTGTACCGGCAGAACAGCCACGTGAAGATTGCGCACGAGTGTCTTGAGTCCCTTATCTGCAACCCGTCAGGGCAGTTCAATCCGAACCGGAGGTACATTGTTTTCAGGAACGGGGTCTTGGATACGGAGGAGCAGAAGCTCTTGAGCTTCAGCCCGGACTACGTGACGGACATCGTTCTGGACTTCGCATACAATAAGGATATGAGGTTCCCTCTGTGGGACGGGTTCGTGAAGGCCACCATTCCGGATGACGGGATGAGGGTTGCGTTGCAGATGTTCACGGGAGGATTCCTCATCGACCGCAACAGGTTCAAGATTGAGTATATATGCTACCTTGTCGGAGGCGGATGCAACGGAAAGTCCGTGCTGACCGGGGCGATTGCAGGTGTGTTCGGGAAGAACCTCGTGAGCGCATATAGTCCGGAGCAGCTTTTCAAGAGTTCGCAGAGCATGTACTACCTTGCGGACATCAGCGGAAAGCTGGCCAACATCTGCGATGACATGAGCAACAAGGACGTGTCGGGAGGAGACTTCAAGCTGTTGGTGTCCGGTGCGCAGTTCCCTGCGAGATTCCCTTGGGGCAGGCCGTTCCTCGTGACAAGAGTGCCATTGCTCCTGTGCAACGTAAACGACATACCTCCGACCACGGACGACAGCAACGGGCATTTCAGGAGGCAGTTGCCTATTATATGCCCGAATCAGATAAAGGAGAAGGACAAGGACCCGGAACTTCCGAGCAAGTTGGCCACAGATGAAGCAAAGGCTGCGATATTCAACTGGATATATGAGGGCTACAAGGCTCTTGTGGCCGAAAGGGGCAAGATTGAGATAAGCCAGAGCATCCGTGAGGTGCAGGACGATATCAAGGAGCAGAGCAACAGTGTCCGCAGGTGGATAAAGGAGAACGGCTACATAGCTGTTGAGCCGAATGGTGCCGCTGACCCGAGGTGGAGGCCGATGAAGGAGATAATGAGAGATTACAGGGACTACTGCCACGACTACTCGGAGTTGTCGAAATCACCGAAGGCCGTTGCGAAAGTCCTGCGGGACCTCGGAATACGTTCCAAGAGGTGCAGCGACACGACTTGGTATTGCATTGGCATAGGGCCGTTCTCCGACCCCGAGCTGGAGCCTGTGGTTACGCAGGTTCCGGAGGATTTACCTCCGTCAGAGGAAGTACCAAAGAGGAGGGAAGGCCCGCTTCCGGGAATTGACATGCCGAAATCACTGTTCATGGAAACAATAAAGAATGAAGGAAACGAGGCAGACTTGCCGTTCTAAAGAATTAATCGTATGAGAGAGCTGATTGATTGGTACAGGGTCTTTGACCGGGTTCCGGAGATAATGGGGCTTGAGCTTGTCCGAAACGGCAAGAGCTGGACAGGCAGGTACTACATAAACGGGGATGTGCATCCATACAGGGCGGACAAGCTGAAATGCAAGATATATCAGAGCATGGTGTTCGTCTATGAGCAGGGAGGGGAGAGCCTGTCGCTTCCGGAATGGCTTGTTACATACGGAGGGGCGAAGGACTACAAGGAGGCGTATGAGAGGATAAGGGGTGTCAAACTGACCGCCCCTGTAAAGCACGAGGTAAGGGAAACGAAGGTTCTCCATGTCAGTCCGGATGTTCTCTATGCAGCAAGGGGCTACGACCTGCACAGATGCAGCCTTTTCAACTGGATGTGCACGATGTTCCCGGAGCAGAGGGTGATGCAGGTATGGAATGAGTACAACGTGACGACGGACTGGCAGGGAAATGCGGTGTTTTGGTATGTTGACCGCAAGGGCAGGATACTCCATGACAAGAGAATCAGGTACGGAGAGGACGGCCATAGGATAAAAGACTGCGCAATGAACAGGAAATTCAGGGTCGGTGACGGTTACAGCGGAAGATGTTGGTTCGGGGAACACCTGATTGAGCCGGGCAGGAAGACCGCAGTCGTGGAGTCGGAAAAGACCTGCCTCCTTTTCAGACTGTATTACAACTGTCCTGTCGTGGCCACCGGAGGGAAGGGAAATCTGCACGGGCCGTATGACAACCTTGCGCTCTATCCGGATTTGGATGCGGTCGAAGAATGGCGAAAATCCGGTGCAGAGGTGCGTGAATGGTGGAAAGACCTACCGGAAGAACTCGGAAAAACGGCAGATATTGGAGATTTGATAGATTTTTTTTGCAATAAAAGAAAAAATGCGTATATTTGTCAAAAATGATGATATTATGAGCAAGATTAAGAAATTATGGGGCAGAATTGCCGGATGGTTCCTGTACACATTCCTGAATCCTGTACTGTTCAGGTCGGAAAGCGGAGGGTTCAAGGTTGTCTTCCGCAGGTACTGGATGGAAATCAGGTCTTTATCCGACAATTTCCGCATGAGGGTGATGATATGCGAGCATCCATACGGTTACTTGCTGTTCGGTGCCAGGAATGGCAACGAGAAGAACGTTCAGGCTTTCTGCGAGTACGTGTATGCGGTCGTGATGACCCTGACTACCGACCAGAAGTTCGCAAACGAGGTGCAGAGGTCGCTGGGCAGGTGTTATGAGCGCAGGGCGAATGCGGAGCTGAAGAAAACCGCAAAGGATAGGGATGATGCGACCGCAATAAGCGAGGTCATGCAGCAGGTTGAATCGGACAAGATGAGCCGCAGGGAAAGACGTAGGCTTACACGTCAGTTGAAAAAGGAGATAAGGAATGGAAAGTAAGAAGATAAACAACTATCTTAATTATTGGATAGACCAGAAGATAATGTTCACACGAGGGAGCGTGGCGAACTGGTATCAAATGATGAAGAAGATTGAGGCCGGACAGGTGTTTCAGTCCGAGGTGTTCTCGCGGATTCTGTTCACGGACAAGGAGGTAAGGGATTTGTTTGATTCCTTCTTCTCCGGAGAGGACAGGAAGCTGTTCACATCCGATGACATGGGCAGGTTCGGGTTCAAGAACAACTACTTCATCAATCAGGCGATTTATGAAGGCAAGTTCATCAAGTTTACAAGACTTGGGAAGCCTATTCTGTATATTAAAAACTAATTTTAAAAAAGCTAAAGTATGGGAGCTTTGAGAAAGGCGGAAAGAAAATCCGCAAAGATACGCTTGGGCCTTGCGTCTCCGAGTGGTGGAGGAAAGACCTATTCAGCACTGCTTATCGCACGTGGTCTCGCAGGAAGCTGGGACAAGATTGCGGTCATTGACACGGAGAACGGCTCCGCTGACCTGTATTCCTCATTGGGTGACTACAACGTGCTGAGTCTTACCGCACCGTATCATCCGCAGAGGTACATCGACGCAATTCATGAGTGCGAGGAGGCCGGCATGGAGGTCATCATCATCGACAGCATCACGCATGAATGGTCGGGAGTCGGAGGTTGTTTGGAGATTCAGCAGATGGAGGTGGACAAGCAGAGGGTAAAGAACACCTACACGGCATGGAAGGTCGTTACTCCTATCCATCAGAAGTTCATCGACGCAATCCTTCAGAGCAAGTGCCACATCATCACGACAGTGAGGAGCAAGACTGACTACATGCAGGTGGATGACAACGGTCGCAAGTCCATTCAGAAGGTCGGAATGGCTCAGGTAACGAGGGACGGATTCGAGTATGAGCTTACGGTATCGCTTGACCTTGACGAAAACCATAGGGCGGTCGTATCAAAGGACAGAACCAATCTGTTCGAGGGTCAACCTGCATTCATCCCTACCATCGAGACCGGAGCAATCTTGCGTCAGTGGTGCGAGACCGGGGTCAACGAGAAACAGGAACTGCTTGACAGCCTGAAGGACTGCGTGAGCAGGCAGGATTTCGATAATCTTACTCTGAAGTATACGAACCTGCTTGTGAATGACGCAACAGGCCGCAGGGTTTTCCCGGAGGATTTGCGCAAGGCTATCCGGGCAAGGTATGAGGAAGTTTCATCAATAAAGGAGAAGTGATATGATTGACTTGGGATACGCTAACGGCTGGATTAAAGAGCCGGCTCTCTACAAGGAGGCAAAAGAAAAGGGTTACAAGTTCGAGGAAAAGGAAGTTGGTAACTGCATTCACGAGTATGTATGTAAGGAGCTTGACTTCAAGTTCCGTGTTGATTCAAGCGATTAGGATATGGGACAGGCAATATCAGTACCTGAATATCTTCAGGAGAGCCAGCGCACCGAGGAATGGTACGAGAAGCGCATTGGCAAGTTCACCGGTTCGGGCATAAAGAACCTTATGAGCAAGGGGCGTGGGAAGGATGCACAGTGGGGAGACACCGCAAGGGCATACGTGTTCTCCAAGCTCTATGAGAGGGTCAGCAACTCACGTATTCAGACTCCGGAGACCTACGCAATGGCAAAGGGCAAGGAAGCCGAGGTAGATGCAGTAAGGGTTTTCGGTGAGAGGACGAGGTTCCATGTAGAGCCTGTGGAGTTCCTTTTATCGCCGGATGTGCCGTACATTGGCGCATCACCTGACGGACTTGTTTACGACAGCAGGGACAGGCTTGTGGGTACGTTTGAGACCAAGTGCAGGCTTGACGAGTCAATGCTGCGGAACGCATTCGTCCGGGTCACTCCGAGCCACGACACGTTCTGGCAGTTGCAGACCGAGATGTATGTGGCCGGGGTGAAGGAGAACTACTTCACGCATTACTCGCCAGACAGGGAATGTCCTTTCGACTTGCAGATTCAGGTTGTCGAGAGGGATGACGAGGCCATAGCGATGATGCTCGAGAGGGCGGAGATTGCAAACAGGGTAATAGAGGAGGCAATCGCAAGTGTAGGCCCGGTCAACGACCGCAGGATAAGCTATATCACCCTTACCGACCGTATGATTGCCATGAGGGAGTATGTTTACAGTCATTTAGCTTGATGAAACCGTTAATCAACATAAAGTCTTTTTCTGATATTGTACGTCTGTTTGACTTCATGTATAAGAAGGCAATCATGGACTGCATTGACGTGGATGATGTCCGCAAATGCAAAGATTTTCTCCGTGACATGAAGTCGAACAAGGCGTATGCATTGCTTGAGTTCGAGTACGAAATGACATGGAGGGAATGGAAGAATACATTGTATTTCTTCTGTCTCCGGAAAAGGCTTAATACGGTTGCATTGATTCTTGACTATGTGAACAGCATTTACTCATATTATGCCGTCATTCTTCCTGTGGCAATGGAGTTCTACCTGAAAGGCGTTGCGGACTACATCGAATGTCCGTATCAGGATGACTACCTGCGTTTCAGCGAGAAACCTCTTGAGATATGGGGCAGACCTTCGCTGCCGAAGACCACAAGAAGAATGATGGATGATATGATGCAGCTTATAATGGACAGGCGGCACAGGGTTATTGAAGATCCGATGAAAAAGGCCGAATCAGACCTGAAGGAGCCAAGTCCTTCCAGTTACGATACCTTTGCTGAATGCATGTGGAGGTTGAGCGAGACCTTGAGAAAGCAGAAGCAGGAGACGGTGTATGACAGAAGCAGGAAGAACAAGGTTGTTATTAGAAAGCCGAAAAAGCCATGATTTTCAATGTTGCACATTCTGTACCGGGTAATGTCCATGCAGATTTTATTCTGCTTCCCTTGGGAATAAAGATGAACCGGGACTTGCTGAAATACAAGAAAGGAGACAGAATCAAGATGATTGATGGCAGTACATACTATATTATCCGGGCCGGAATCTTGAACATGGACAACCCTATTGTCGCAGGCCTCTGTTACTTGAGGTATGGAATCACATTGAAAAAGATGATGCTTCATTGGAGGGACAATGCCATTGCTTATGGATATGGCAACAAGGCAGTCAGCGATGAAGAATGTTTATTGATTGTATATGGCAGCAAAGAAGACACGGAAGCCCTTGTTTCCAAGTGGAAGCCTGTTTCTGATAAAATGCAAGTTCAGGGAAAAGCAAATCGTCCCCCACGAGGCCATTGACCGGATGTGGATGCTCTGTCGTAGGGAAACTCCGGAGGACTGGGACGAATGGAGGAACACACTATTGCGGACAACGGACGGAATCATGGCAAAAGTCAGTCTGATTATGTGCATAAACGATTCTGACGGCAGCGAGGACGGATATATGGACGGACTATGCAAGGAAGTCTATGGAGAGGATATGACCTTTGAATTTATGAGGACAAACTGGCAGACAAGAATGAGAATATCAGGATATTGGCACCTGATTGAAATGGAGAAAGTATGATAGAACTGAGGACATATCAGCAGAGGGCGGTCGAGGAAATCCGCACCGCACTTAACCGTTACCGCAGGGTGCTTTTCTGCGCTCCATGTGGTATGGGTAAGACTATATGCTTCAGTTATATCGCAAGCAAGCAGGATGCTCTTGAACGCAAGGTGCTGATTATATCGAACCGATGCGAGATTCTTGAACAGAACGGGGGAGCGATGCAGAGCTTCGGGATAGATCTTGAATACATCAATCCGAAGAACAGGAAGATTCCTACCAAGAGGATAGTGTGCGCCATGGCGCAGACATTGAGGCGTAGGATGCAGAATCCAGAATGGGAGGAATACGTCAGAGGATTCGACTTCTTCATAATAGACGAATGCCATTCCTGCGATTCGGACTTCATTCATCCGTACATTGGCCGGCACGCATTTCTTCTCGGTTGCAGCGCAACTCCCTCAAGGAGGTCGCATCAGGCGCAGCTCGGGTTCTTCTACAAGGCAATGGTTGTTTCGGTCAGCGTCAAGGAGCTTATCAGTCTCGGCTATCTGTCCAAGTCTCACCATTATTCGATTATCGCACCGTCACTTGATGGGTTGAACATTGACTCGGGAACGGGAGACTACAACCGTAAGCAGCTTGCTGCGAGGTATGAGAGCAAGAAGCTATATACCGGAATCGTGAATGAGTACCTACGTATCACTCCGCACAAGAAAGCCATCTGTTTCTGCGTCAGCGCAAAGCAGGCCATAGAAATGACAAAGGAGTTCAATGACCGGGGCGTGAGCGCAAGATACGTGCTTTCGGGCAGTTTTGACGAGGATGCTACATACAGCGGAAAACGTGACGAGGTATTCGAGGCTTTCAAGAACAACGAGTTCGAGGTGCTTGTGAACGTGTCGGTCTGCACAGCCGGATTCGACCAGAGGGACATAGAGGTTGTGATACTGAATTTCGCCACAGTCAGCCTGTCGAAGTATCTACAGGCGGTCGGACGAGGGAGCAGGATTACCGATACGAAGCACGACTTCTACGTTCTTGACGCAGGATGCAACGTGTCCAAGTTCGGGGTTTATGAGGCCGACCGCACATTCTGTCTTTGGCACGACGAGCATAAGTCCGGAGGCGTTATGGCCATGAAGGAGTGCGACACTACCAAGAAGGACATAAACGGCAAGTTCGGATGCGGCCAGCTTGTTCCTGCCACCGTCAAGGTCTGTCCTGCCTGCGGATATGTTTTCAGGACGGAGCAGTACGAATATCAGCTCCATTTGGAGGAGGTGACGGAGAGCAACGCATCGGAGACCATTGCCGGGATGGTGGCGCAGAAAAGGCTTGAGGGATGGAGCACAGCAAGGATAATGGTTCAGGTGTGCCTCAAGAACGCAGGACGGGAAAGAAAGGCTTTCATTGAGGCGTACAAGGTCCTGAATCCGAAAAAGGACATTAACGATGCTATGAAATATTGGTACGTGTTCAAGCATCAGATATGGGACAAGATGAAGCACAAGAGAGTGCAGAAAGATAACACTTTAGGCATATGATTACAGAAGCCGGAGAGCAACCGAAAAAGAGGGCGCACAGCGAGCCGGAGGGCCGCATTCAGGCCGAGTGTTTCGCTTGGTTCTGGAACACCTATCCGGAGTACAGGGGGCTGTTGTTCCACGTGCCTTCGGAGGGCAACAGGAACTCAATTATTGACGGAGGGCGCAGGAAAGCTCTCGGCATCGTGGCCGGAGTTTCCGACCTGATACTGATGCTGCCGAGGCATAAATACCACGGACTTTGCATAGAAATGAAGACCGAGGACGGGAGGCAGAGCGACAAGCAGAAGGAATGGCAGAAGAAAGTCATGGAGCAGGGATATGATTATCAGGTAATACGCAGCCTTGACGAGTTCAAGACCTGCATTACAGAATACATTTTTGACAATGGGAAAGAAAAGAACAATACCGACAAGGCCATTTCCGGACGGAAGCGGACTGAAAGAGATTGAGAAGGACGCACTGTCCTATTACGTAGTATTTGGGGCATCCAAGGAGTTCGTCTATGCGAAATTCCTACATCCGGAGCTTCAGTTGTCGAAGATCGCACTGAAAAAGGCCACGGAAATGTATTTCGATGACAAGGAGGTCATTGAGTACATCAAGAGCTATACAGAGACGATTGAACGGTTCCTGAACAGTCAGTCGGCTGTAAGCAAGATGAACGAGGAGGACAAGCAAAGAGCGCAGCTGTCTGCAATAGACAACGCAAAGGATTATATTCTTGAACTATTGCAAGACATACAGAACTCCAAAGACCCGGAGACAGTCCTGAAACTTGCGGACAAGCTGAACATGCTGAATTTGGAGGAAATATACGAGCAGCCGAGGCGGTACCTCCCGGAGAGCTGTGACGATTGCAGATACAAGAAATGGATTGAGGAAAACTGCAAGGAGACAGAAGATTAACAATAACACATAATTACGTAATTTTATGGAAATTTTAGGTAAAGTGAAGGCTATTCTTCCGCTTCAGAGCGGAACAAGCCAGAGAGGACCGTGGTCAAGGGCCACTGTCGTCATCGAGTACAAGTCAGGCAACTATTTCAACACGCTTGCGCTTGACAACATGAGCAAGGCCGAGGAGTTCTCGAAACTCACCGTCGGTGGGTTCTACACGTTCTATTTCGAGCCTTCCTCAAGGGGGTATCAGGGGAGATACTATACGCAGTGCACGTGCTTCAACTGGGTTCCTTATGCGGCCCAAGCGCAAGCACAAGCTCCTGCTCCTGCTCCTGCTCCTGCGACTGAACCTGTTCCTGCGGCACCACAGGATATGCCGACAGCATGGTAGAAAAGAAAAGGGGTGGCTTTCGGCCACCCCTTTTCTTATTCCGTTATCGTTGCTCCAGGTGCGTTGTTGTCTATCGCCGGAGCATTGGGATTGGATTCCTCGGAGCTTCCGCTGTACTTCTGTTTCAGCATCAGCTCCTCCTCCCATTCCTTCATAATCTGCTGCTCGTCATCGAGATGCGGATTGCCGACATCCTGCATAGCAGCCTTGCGTGACTTGATTCTCGCATAAACCTGGTCGGTTTGCAACTTGACAAGCTCTGATTCGTTCTGCGGAATCCATATATTCTGCCATACGGAGCAGCGCAGGCTCTCGTATTCTGCCATATTGCGCTCGGCCTTTCCTGCAAGCCGCTTGAAAAGCCTTGTGAGTTTCTTGACGCTTCCGAAAATCTGAGGCCACCTTGTCTGGCACCACTGAATCTCCGGGGCGAACATAATCTTGATTGTGGTAGATGAATCAGCACCGGATTTCAGTATCTCCGGGTCAATGCGCACCGACAGGGAGTTGTGCAGGATATTGCTTTCAAGAGCTTTCTGCTGAATCTCCACTATGTTGCTTGCGTCAGGAGGTGTAAGGAACTTCGCATCGGAGTTCTTGACTGTCTCTGAGTTGCCTTTTACGCCAACTACTTTGCCGTTTCCGCCAATAGGAGGAAGGCTCACCACTTTCTCGGACTTAATGAAAAGCATAGGGAATGCCGTAGAGCGCACTTCTTCCGCAACGTATGAAAGCAGTTTCTCGTAGGATTCGATTGACTGCTGAACAGGGCCGGACGGGATGTCGTCAACACGGAAATATACAGTCTGAATCATATCATTCCCGGCCTGATTGTCCTTCCTTGAAAGAAGAATGAATCCGTCCTCGCTTCTTTCCTTTCCGGCCTGATTCTTGACCCATCTTCTCAATCTTTCGATAAGGCTGATTCCCTCCTCGTCATCATCATTCACCTTGACCCATGTCTCCACGGATTTGGTGCTGAATATATCAACGGCGGTCCTGCCCTGAAGCGAATACTTCCTGTAAAGCACCTCGTTCCCGTTATCGTCAATTCCCGGATATAGAATATCTCCTTTGAGGAAAGAGAACACCTCGTAATCAATCGTACCGTCAGGAGTCTGATACAGGTAGATAGCTCCATCCCCGGTCTTGAAACAGCTCTCGATCACTTCAAGATAGGCCACCTGTAATCCGCATTCATCCCTCATTGAGAGCAGCATATCGTATGCTCCGTCCTTGCCCTTGCTCTCGTTGGATATGTTGAATCCGTCAGCCGCAAAGAACGAGGACTTGCGCTCGGCCAGCTCCTGCTGTATTCCGGTGCATACGACCTCGACATCATCATATCCGGCAATCTCCCATTTAGGGTTGCCGTTAGAATCCTTTTCAGTTGCGCTCGGCTTGTATATGGCTCTTCTTGACATATACTTCGAGTTAATCTTGTGGGCGAACGAGGAAATCTCGTTCAGGAAGTCATCCTGCGTAAGATTGCGATAGCAGGAACCGAAGCCACCGCTTATCTGCGTCCTGTAACCTGCTACATTGGAAGGAATCTGTAACGGAGAGTCAGGATTAATCCTGCGCCTCCAATAGTTCTTGCAAAGTTTCTCTGAAATATTCATAATCTACTATATATATCCGTTGAACGTAGGTGTATTGTATAGTCCGTAGTATGCGTCATCCTCCACTTCCGGCTCAGGCTGCTTTTTTGGCCTTGCGTCGAGCCTGAATACCGAGAACAGGCACAAAGTGTCCATGAGGTTAGGAGAGGAGTGGAATTTGGCCTTGTATTCGTCTTTTGAACGGTAATAAATCTTCTTGTTCCTTGTGATACTGATGAACACGTTTATCTCATCAAAGAATACGTCAAGGAGCTTCCTTGTCCGGCCTTTCTTACCATAAGGAATAATCATATTCTTGTCAATAGCCATAGAAATCTCGCCCTTCTCGAACATAACCTTCATCTTGCCGAGGAGCTGCGAGCGTAGGTTGAAATAGTTGTCAACCATAACCTGGTTGCCGTTGGAATCCAATTCCTGAATCGGCCTCCTGTTTGCTGTGACAGGGAATCCGCTTGTATATGCCTTGAGGTAATATCCGATTCCGGTCGCATCGAATGCGAAGTGCTCCACAGGGACCTTGTATTCATCAAGAGTCCTGTCGATGAAATCAACGAGCTCCTTCGGGTCTCCACGGAAGAACTTCAAAGCGATGCACTGGTTTCCCCTCATTATCGCCATAGGGCAGTCATCGCTCTCGGTGTCACCTCCGGAGACGTCCATAAGGGCATACATATTCTCGTCACCATCCCAAGGGTTCTCCCAAAGCTGATGAATCATATTTCTCGACACCTCGACAATCTCGTTGTCCACAGGGCCTGCGTAGCCGCATTTGAGGATTGCCCTCTGTGTAGCTCCGGTATTGTGCAGGTTTCCGATGTTCTGCCCCTTTGTGGCCGATATGAGTTTGAGGTTGTCCGCACTTTCTCCGGTGAATGCCGTGAATGACTTGACAATCTGATTGATTGTGATTCCAGCCTCCTTCTCCTTTTCCGTTATGGATATGTTCGCCCTTTCAGCTACCTCCTCCGCACTGTCACCCCAAATAATGTCGTGCTCTGAATCTCCTTTTATGTAGAAATACCTCGTCTTGCCGTTCATTTCCGGACGGAAGTACCAATCATCACCGATGTAGCCTGCATCCTTGAGCATGGTGGTCGTAAAGTGCTCATGCTCAAAGTTGAATGACATGACCATGCACGGGGTCATTCCGGAGCTGTCCCTGTTACGTGAGAACCAATAGGAGAACATCTTGAAGGACTTCATTTCCGTAGCCTCGTCTATTCCTATGTACGAAGCCTGATTCTTCTTTGCGTAGTCCTTGAAATCGTCCCATTCGGACGGATTCTCTACATTGAAGTTGGAATGTATGAGCTGAACCGAGTTGTTCCATTGCGGCCAGTTGAATGTAGGGTAATCGGCTGAACTATATTGGCAACCTCCGAAGTTTCCCATCACCTCCACTGCGTCGCGGAAGATTGATGAACCTTTCTTGGAGTCCTGCAAGCGGACTGATATGAAACGGCCCGTATATCCTTGTTTTCCAACGCCATTCAGGGCCTTAAGGAACATCGAATACGTGTTGTGTGTCACGAGGAAATCGTCAGTGATGTACAGATGATCATCATTTGATACAAGCAGACATCTGCAATTCTTCTTGCCGACATTCTCCACGGATTCAAGGTAATGGAGCAGTCTCAAAGACCGTCTTTCCCTATGCTCCTTGCAGTTCTTCTTTCTTGAAGGGACTTTGAAGAAATCCGCCCCGTTTTCATCATAGTAGATGTATATCCGATAGGATGTCCTTCCTGTTTTCCTTTCGCCTTTGTAGGTGAAATGAGGTGTCCTTGCGGTCATCTTGCAGGCATAGCCAAGCGAGTTGACAAGGAACTTCACGTCTTTAGCAAGCCTTTCGCTCGATGTGGAATATTCTATCCCTCCGTGCTGCATGTCTGAACTTCCGTCAGTATCAAGCAACCCACGAAGCAGTTCCATACGTTCCTCTCTTGAAGCGTAGAGGTATTCCTCCGGGATGAACTTTTCATAGCTCAGTTTGCCGAGCAGACCCATTTCGGAAAGATTCTCACGAAGATTCTTGCCACTTATGCGATATTCGAGTTTTGAGCTTGGCGGAAGCCAACACTCATAGCCCATAGAACGTGCTATGTCAATTATCTCTGTATTGGGATTGCATATCCTTATTACACATTTTGCCCCAAGATGGCCATCACCAAGCAAAATCCCAAGCAGATACGGTTCAATCTTCAATTCCTTTTTCGGTTTGAGGTCAACCGGGCCGCATATAGGGAAACAGATATTCCTTATACTTCCTTTGCGCCTGCTCCGACTGTTGAACATATCCACAATCTCGGAGGTCGTATAGAGGCCGCTTATATGCTCCCCCTGAATAACGGTGCAGTCTATCTTCCAAAGATGGTCAAGGCTTGACTCGGCTGACGAGCCATCCCTCATAGTGAAGCGGACAACATCTTTCTCTCCTTGTTCGTAGATACGGAGAACTCTCTGCGTCCCTCCGTTTGAGCCGCATATCACGTCACCGACCTTAATATCTCCCATTCTTACGAAGCCTTCCGGGGTAAGGACTTTCGCATCATACGGTTGCGCCTTTCCCATCTGTGACTCTCCGCAGAGGAATATGAGGTTTGATTGGCAGGCCACAACCCTCTCCTGCATTCCTGCCTGCGGCATATAGTCCACTTTTTCACGCAAGGTATATCCACCCACTTTGTCCCAACCTTTGTCGGAAACGGTAGGCGGCTTCCTTGTCACTCCCGGATAAGGTTTCGGGAACGGAACGTTTTTCGTAACCAATTCAAACATAATGCAAATGTAACGAAAATGTTTTGAAATAAGAGGATAATTGATTAGATTTGTGCGGTATAAAACACTGCTTTATGATAAACATATTTTGCAAGGAATGCGAGAACAAGGGCAAGAAGCCCCATTTTCTCGGCAGAGTTTCGGACGACACCGAGGGTACTCTGTACTTTTACTGCCGGAGCTGCCACAAGGAAATCAAAGTTGTGATTTCGGGAGGCAAGTACATAGCGGAGTACAGTGACCAGCCAAAAGTGAAAATCAAGGAACTTTAACAGTAGTACATTTGAGCCATTGAGCCGTATCTGTTTCAGATATGGCTCGTTTTTTTAACAAAAATACGAGCATTATGAAGAAGAAAATTATGGATGCCCTGCAACAGAAGTACAAGAATCTGGGGCTGGAGAACGAGGTTTTTGAAAGGGTCGCCTCATCCGTAGAAACTTTCATCACAGACGAGACACTTGACGCATTCGTTGCGAATGCGGAAGGTATGCTCAAATCATATCAGAGTATGGGCGACAAGCATCGTGCGGCTCTTGCTGACGCAAAGAAGAAGCAGGACGAGATTCAGGCCCAGCTCGACGAAGCTCTAAAAAAGGTCAACCCTGAGCCACCGAAGGACGATAATAAAAACGAGCCTGAAGACTTGAAGGCCGTTATTGCTGCTGCGGTTGCTGAAGCGGTCAAGCCTTTGCAGGAGAAGATTAGCGGATTCGAGGGGGAATCAGCCGCCAAGCAGGTTTACAATGGAGCCAAGGATGGGTTCTTCGCAAACGACTATGCGAAGAAATACACTGCGGAACGTGACACCGCTTGGAAGATTGCTGAAAAGATTTTCGAGGCCGGAGGCAAGAAGATGAAGGCGGAGGAGTTGCAGAAAGAGGCGATGGACACCTTCAATACTCTTGTTGCGGCCAAGGGAGTTGACACAAGCAAGCCGTTCCCGAAAGACCCTCAGGGTCCCAAGGAGTTCGATTTCTCGGACGAGAAGAAGATTCTCGAGAAAGAGGGTCTTCTCAAGCCGGAGAAAAAGGACGAGTAGTATTTATGTTTAACCAAAAAACGTAATTCAGATGAAAGGTTACGGAAACTCATTTGTCAGCGGCAGAGAGAGCATAGATGCGAGCAGGACTCCGTTATGGCTCTCAGTTGACGAGACCTATCCGGGCGGCTGCGTGCTGACCGGAAGCAAAGGAACCGTGATTCCGGCAGGAACTGCGGTCAAGGTATCAAAGCCGGGAGGTGCGGCTACCGTTTACACATCCGAAGATTCAACATCAAGCCCTGTGGTGACAGGTCTGTTGCTTGAGGATGTGACAATCGGCGAAGCCGGCGCAACCGGAACAGTAGTAACAAAAGGCCAGTATCTTGCATCGCGCGGAGCGGCTCTCGCCGCCAATATCCGTGCTGCAGTTGAAGGCAGAATTTCATTCGTGGAGGGAGTGTAAGCTATGGAAATTTACAATGGACTTGATACCCTTATGTCAGTTAAGGGTCTGACCTCTAACGAGGCATTTCAGGCGTATTACGACCAGGTTCTCTCCTCAAGGGAGAATGAGGCACTGAACATCAGCGGCTTCGAGACTTGGGACGTTCCGCAGATTGACTTCACTTACGAGCAGCTCGAAATCGAGAGCAACATAAAGGTTATGGCGACTTACGTTGACCTTAACTCCGAGGCAATCCCGGTTGGTAGCAAGCTCGGCGATGTTATCCGTGGCTCAATCCCACGTCAGAAGGCTCGCTTCATCATTGGCGAGAACGACTACCGCAAGCAGATGATGGTTCTTGAGAGAATCAACACCGCCGCAAGGCTTACGGGTGCAAACGCCTCCGAGTCTGCAAAGGCAGCAATATCAAGAATCCTGTTCGGAGGTCTTGCAGACCTTCAGGATGCCCATATCGGCTCCCTGAACTATCAGGTCGGCCAGATGAAGTCCGCAGGTGCGGTTACTCTCACCGATGCGAACAACCCGAGAGGTATCCAGAACGTGACGTTCTCGGCACAGGTTCCTACCGCGAACGTAACCACCCTTGCCACTACAAAGAGGTGGTTCACGGATGCCGCCAAGACTACCGAGGGAACTGCAAGCAATCCTACACAGGATATTAAGGACCTCATCAGCGCAGCGAAAGACCGCTACGACGATGTTATCCTTGAGGTGGATGAGAAGTCCTTCCTTCAGGACATGAAGCACAGCAAGTGGCAGATTGCTCTCGGCTATATCATCATGCCTACCCTGCTCGCAGGCGGAAAGGATGCGACAACCGATGCGTCTGCAGTTGCAGTCACTTCCGCATCTTCAGACGATGTTATCAAGAACGCATTCATCAAGTTCTGCGGTGTCCCGGTTGAGTTCAGCAAGACCGTCTGCGGTGTTGAGAAATGGAACAGCGGCAGCAAGGCTCTGGAGCGCACCAAGCTCCGTGCATTCAACGCTGATACATATCTCGCAAGGCCGTCCGGTGCTCTCGGCTCAATCAAGAACGTAGTTCCTCTGCGTCCTGATTCTTCAGCCATCTCCTCTCTGATTTTCGGAGGCAGGGGAATCATAGAGTACAGGTATGACGCAAAGCACAAGACTCAGGACTGGGGTTCAGAGCTGACCGTGCTGGCCGTTCCTTCAAGGCCGAAGGATATGTTCTACCTGCACACGAAGTAGAATGCTAAAAATGGAATGATATGACGGTAGGGGAATATTTGAGCTCTTTGGTGTTCGGTCTTGACTTGACCGACACCGTGCTTGAAAGGTCTGCGAAAAGCCCGATTGAGGTCGGTTTGCAGCCATTCGAGCTTACGGATGATGCCTATCCTGCTGAAAGGGACGAGGATTTTCAGAAAAGGCTTGACTATGCGTCCTCTACCGTCTATTACTCCGTACTTGGAGTATTCGCCGGTGGTGGATATACGGAGCAGGTAGGAGATGTCAAAATCTCGAAGGGCGGCTACACAATCACGATGGCCGACCGGGAGAGGTTTCAGGCTCTTGCGGACAATCTCAGGCTGAAACATGGCTTCGAGGTGGAGACTTCGCACGACACCGGAGGAATATATGATTTGGGCTATATGAGGTATCATCTATGAATCTGATAAAATTCAGGGACACCTGCACGATTATGCGTGGCACGGGAGAGGTTGACTGTTACGACAATCCGATTGAGGATGCCGTTTACGAGGGTCAGTGCCTGTACGAGGAAGGAGGAAAGAACTGGTCATCAGATATGGTGACAAGGACTCCAACCGTTTTCCTTCCGGGCAATGACGTTCTTGTGAACATCAACGACCGGATTCAGGTAACTACGGAGAGTGGCAGGGAAATCAGGGCTTACGCAAAGTCGGTGAGGGATGTCCGCCTGAGGGTTATGCAGACATTGGATATTACCAAGATTGAGTTGAAACAGGCTTTCGAGGACTGATATGGCAAGGGTGCGCAAGAGGTCAAAGGCAGGTTGGATGAAGGCTAACCAGAAGCTGATTGAACGGAAGATAGATGAGGTCGGCAATGGAACATTGAACAGGCTTCTTAAGGTGCTTTACACGGCTGCGCAGGATGTGATGGATTACATTGACTCGCAGAAGGTCATACCGATTTATACAGGAAACCTCAAGGATGCAACGGGAATTGGCGTATATTGTAACGGGGTACTCAAAAGCTACGTTCCGTCACAGATTGCCACAAGGCCGCAAAGCTCCGGATTCCACCACAAAAACGTGTATGACATCTGGGGACATCAGTATCTGTCTGACGCACTCGAAGCGGCCTCGAAAGAGGATTACAGCAAGGGGATATGGATTGTCCTTTTCTCCGCAGTCCCATACGCCTTTTATATCGAGGAGAGGGATGGATTCTTCTCCGGCATAAAGGACGTTATGCTAAACGCAATTATTAGTGAACTGATGTAGTATGACAACATTGACCGCACACCCGGATAAGGCATTGAAAAGCATTCTCGAAGACACGGTAACAGTAGTCGCCGGTCATTATGAGGAATATACCATCAACGTCTATGCGCACGGTGAAATGCCGACTGACAAGCTGCCTGACGAGTTCATCAGGATAGAGCGCAACGGCTCTATCAAGACAAGGACGAATCCGATAGGCTATCTCTATGGAGACCTTGCCGTGACGGTATATGTCAAAGCGCAGGGCAACGGGGTGGTCAAGAACAACAGGGTCGATTCAATCCTTGAGCAGCTTCAGGGCATTGACGGGGCGGTCTCCGAAGGCTTCTATTTTAGGCTCAGTCCGGACAACATCATAGCTCCCACGTACATTGACCCGTCAAGCAATTTCTCGCTTACGGTCATAAACGTGGAATGGCATACAGTATAATTTTAAAACGTTTTAAGATATGGCAACAACCATTGGAAAATTCGATACCGTCACTTCGGTATTCGCTGGTGTCAGTGACATCATAGTTGGCGATGTCGCTGCGGATTCCGCATACGAAGCCGGAACTCTTGACACCCTGTTCGCAGCAGCAAAGAGCGTCGGACAGGTTAAAGAGGACTCTACAAACTGGACGGGTGATGACCCTACCGTTGACTCCGTAAAGGACGAGAAAGGTAACATCATCACCACCAAGACCACCGCAGGAACATTCGCATTCGAGTTCCTTATGGCCTCTATGTCCGAGAATATCCTGAAAGCCTTTATGAAGGCTTCCGATGTGACCTCCGTGGTCGGTTCAGATGGGCCTTTCGGCTCATCCGCTACCGGTGTCAAGATTGTTGACCTGCCTGTGACCGTGCGTCCTATTATGGTGGTCAACGACGTGGCCGACAAGTGCATCGTGTTCCCGAAGGCAAAGATTGTCGCATCAGTGACAAGGGAGGATGGCGTGTTCTTCGTGAAGGGCACAGCCACCGCCGAGTTCGTTGATACGACCAAGCTCGGAACATTTATGCTCCTGAACGGAATATCCCTCACTTACTAATTGAGGGCATATCACCTCCTTTTCATCCGGGCAGGTGGGCTTGCGGCCTGCTTGCCCTTTTTTGATAAAATGAATGTATATGGAAGACAAGAAAATGGATGCACAGGGACTCAGCGAGGCTGAACTTGGCATAAGGCAGGGCGCACCGTGCAAAGTAGAGGTGCAGGGCAAGACGTATAAGGTGTTGCAGATTAGCAACGCAGTGAGACGCAGAATCAGCGATTTGGAGAAAGAGGCTTTCTTTCTTGAGCAGAAAGCCAAGGACGGGCTGACACTCAAGGAGGCGAAGCGGATTGACCGGAAGATAAGGACCCTCCACAGCAAGACCGCTGCGTATTATCTTCTCGGGAACTGGGCGATATTCATCCGGCCATTGTGGGCATTGAAGTGGAGACTGCTCGACCTGAAGGACAGCGAGGTGACGTATTCGATTAACGCAATGGGCGCAAACAACCGTGGTGTGGATTTTTTCTTGGCCAACTGGCAGATTACAAAGGTTCAACTCGCTCTCTCTACGAGGCTGGTTGGCAAAGGAATAAAGCAGTACGAGGAAAGGATGGAGAGCGCAGAGGGGATGCTCCGGGAGGACGGTTTGGAGACAAGTCGGGACAGCAGGTAGCGTCTTTCTTCGACACGGGTTCGGACAACGAGAAGATAAAACATATCTATGGGAACTACAATTTCTGGTCGTGGCTGCGTTATTGGTATCTTGACTCGGAGAAGATGGTGACCCTTATGCTTGTTGACAAGCCGTACTACGACTATGACTACAAGTATTACGATAAGGTCACGGAGGACAACGGGAGTGAGCTGAACTCGGATGACAAGACAAAGAGCATCCTTGCGAGGTTCGGCATAGGTGTCGGGAAAGACCCTGCGGAGATGGATATGGAGGAACTTCAGGAATATGGTATGTCATTGGAGGACAAGTAAAAAGACAATAGAATATGGCAGACGATAAATTGATATTTCCTATTGGCTTCGACACGCAGAGCGGAAAGGACGATGCCAAGAGGGACACGAAGGAGGTGCTTGAGGAGCTTCAGAAGCTCGTCGACAAGCATCCCCTGAAGGTCAAGATGGAGATAAGCAAGGAGGACAGGAGTTCGATGAGGGACTTCGCTGACATCCTGCGCAAGATGTCGGAAAACGCAAAAAAAGGAGCGAAAGACATAAGCTCCTTCAAAGCGAAGATGGCAGAGCTGAATAAGCAGTGGGATAAGCTCACGGCTTCGCAGAGGGCCGGGGCAGAGGGAAACGCACTGCGTCAGCAATACCGTGACCTCGCAAGAGAGGCCGGAGGCTACACTTCGACCTTAAAGGCTTCCGTCAAGGCGGAGGACCAGTCGAACCAGGCCCTTGAGAAGAAAAGGCAGAAGCTCATTGCCGCGAATGCGGAGTATCAGAAGCAGGACGGATATGTAAAGAGGCTCATAACGAGACTCGGCCTTTACACTGCGATTTTCGCAGGAGTGCGCTTTGCGAAGAAGATACGTGAAACCACAGCCGAGTTCGAGCTGCAAAGGGTTTCGCTCGGTGCGTTGATTCAGGACACGGAGAAGGCCGAGCAGCTTTTCAGCCAGATAAAGGCCGCTGCGGTCAAGTCACCGTTTGAAATCAAAGACCTCGTTTCGTACACCAAGCAGCTTGCGGCATACAAGATAGAGGCCAATGACCTGTTCGACACGATGATGCGGCTCTCGGACATATCGGCAGGTCTTGGTGCGGATATGAGCCGTATCGTGCTTGCATATGGACAGATTAAGGGAGCCGGCGTGCTGAAGGGTACAGAATTGCGCCAGATTACGGAACTTGGTATTCCTATGGTAGATTTGCTCGCACAGAAGCTCACCGACCTGCGGGGTGAACTTGTCACTACGGGTGACGTCTTCAAGCTCATATCCGAAAAGGCCATATCGTTTACTACCGTGAAGGAGATTTTCGACGATATGACCAATGCCGGAGGAATGTTCTACAAGATGCAGGAGAAGCAGTCGGAGACTCTTGCTGGAAGGTGGAGCAACCTGAAGGACAGCATCAGCATAGCCTATGACGAGATGGGCAACACCAAGCTTGCAAGCGCTGCCATGAATTTGATAATTTTTATCCTTAAAGGCATGGCCGATCATTGGAAGGTGGTGTATGACCTCGTTGCGGGGGTATCGGGTGCACTTATCGCTTACGTGGCAGCAGCAAAGGCCGCTGCGGTAGCCACTACGGCAATGACCGTTGCGCAGGCACGCGAGAATGCGCTTCTCAAGAGCAATGCCGTTTGGTTTCCAAAGATAGTGGCCGGTCTGATGTCGGAGACAAGGGCGAGGGCCGTATCAATCGCCATGTCAAAGAGGCTCGTTCAGGCGAGGATAGCGGAGGCCACTGCAACCGGGTTGGTATCCAGAGCCCTTGCCAAACTGAGGGTTGCGTTGCTGTCGAATCCTTACGGAATCGCCATAGCGGCCATTGTCGGCCTCGGTGCGGCCATATTCAACTTCGCAAAGCACGCCAAGACCGCAAAGGAGAGGGCAGAGGAACTGAATGAGAGTGTGGCGCAGTTGCAGAACAAGCAGGATTCAGTCGGAGTCCTAATCAAGAGATATGAGGAATTAAGCCAGAAAGTGGAGAGAACCGCTGCGGAGCAAAAGGAACTCAACAAGGTGACAAAGCAGCTTGCCGACACGTACCCCGGAGCTATAAATCAGGTCAAGGAATATGGGAAAGAGCTTGGTCTATCTGCGGAAAAAGCAAAGGCTCTTTACGAGGCTGAACAGGAGCTTATGAAAGGGCAGCTTGAGAAGCAGCTTGACAAGGACGAAAAGAAACTGAAAAAGTTGCAAACGCAGTATAATAGTTATGCTGACCAGCTCATATCCGGGGAGACTACAATTTCTGATGAGTTCGGCAACGAGTATATAGTTCCATTAAGCGAAAGTGAGATTAGCCGCATCAAGAAGAATATGGATAATCTCGAAGGTGATATAAAATCATTATCCGAAGCTGTCCATAACGCAAGGGTCGCATTGGGGCGTGAAACTAATAAAACTGAAGATAATGTAACGGACACATTTACATCCATACAGAATAAACTTAGAAGCTTTATGGTGGATGTTCGAAATGCATCCGGCGAGAAAGTACGTCTGTTTCAGGATGATGAGATAACTGCAATGAGCAGTCAGGCCGATGCGATAGCGAAAGCCGTTGACATCTACAAGGAGCGTGACGAGAAAATCAAGACGCTTACCGCATCGCTGAAAAACCTTAGTCCGGAGGAAAGAAAAGAGACTGAAGCTTCTATTGCAACCTCGCAGGCATACAAGGATGCGGCATATTCCGTGCTTGAATATTTTAATGCGCTCGATAAATTGTCAAGTGACAGTAAGAGCACTAAAGCAACGGACAACCGTCTTCAGATGCTTCAGGAGGAGGTCAAGCTATTGGAGCAGGTATATACCAAGTTCAAGGAATACCAGAGATACATGTCGTCCGACAAGGCCATCGAAAAGACGAGGCAGTATTTCGGCGACACGATAAGCTCGCTCCGTTTCGGCCCTGCCTTCGACAGCAAGACAATGGTCGAGTTCTTGCGCAAGTATCAGGACGCAATGAAGTCGCTACCGAAGTCAGAGAAAGCCGTGCTTGAGGTCGGTTTCAAGGCGGACAACATATCTTGGGATGAGTTCAAGCAGAACATCAAGAGGAACATCGAACAAATATCCGAGGAAATATCGAAGTCCCGTGCCGCTCAGGATTTCTTCAACAACATCCTCGGACTGACCGGGGATAGGGACTTGTCTGCAAACCTGACAATGAGCGTCTATGGAGTTGACAGTCCGCAGGGAGACCTCGGAGAGATGTTCGCAAAGACCATAGCGAAAGATATGCAGAAGCAAATTCAGCAGTACATCGGGGATGTTGACATATCCGGAGCTATAAACAAGCAGACGGAGGAGATAGACCCGATAAAGTTGAGCAAGATAGTCGAGGGTCTTGACCCCGACGCAATAGGAGAGGAGAACTTCAAGGCCGTCAAGGAGCTGATAAACGAGATGATAAAGGGCAACGCCGAATACGTCAAGTCACTGTATGAAAGCTCCAACAAGTTCATAGACTTCGAGCACCGCAAGACCATAGTGGCACAGAGGGAGGCCGAGGCAAGGAGAAAGATTGCAGAGAGCGAAGTCATTCCGGAGGAGGAGAAGAAGAAGCTCACGGAGGCGTCATACAAGAGAGAGAGGACTGAGACCCTGAAAATAGATATAGAGGAGTTCAAGGCCGGAGGAGACTACGTTAAGGTCTTCGAGGACATAGACAATCTGTCCACCAAGACCATGCAGCGGCTTATGTCTATGCTTGACGAATTTATGCAGAAGAATGCATCCGTCCTGGCCGAGAACCCGGAGCAGATGAAGACCCTTATGACCGAATACAACAAGCTCTACGAGGGTATGATAGCACGCAATCCTTTCGGGGCTATTGTTGACGGTCTCAAAGAGTACAGGAGCTCCACGGCAAAGGTGATAGAGGCGAGGAGGAATCTTAACAAGGTAGAGGATGAGGGCGACACAAAAAAGACTGCGCAGGCGCAGAAGAATCTTGCAGACGCACTTGACGAACAGCGTGCTGCCCTTAAGAAGACACAGAAAGGATTCAGTGGGGCTTCAAATGCAATATCGCAGATGGGTTCGGTTCTCAACAATGTTGTCGAGCTTTTCGGTGTAGCGGAGGACAGCGAGCTCGGGGCATTCATCAACGGCCTTGTCAAGTCGTTCTCGGTTATGGCCGGAGTCCTCTCTACCATAGCGGCGATAATAGAAATCATCGACACTCTTGCCGCACCTCTGCTCATTGCTGCGGCGGCGATATCCGCAATAGGAGCCGCTGTATCATTCTTCGCCGGACAGAAGGCGAGAAGGGCCAACAAGGAGATAGAACGCCTGTCAAGACTGATTGACGATTTGGGCTACGCATACGAAAGGCTTGAAAAGGCACAGGACTCGGCATTGGGCTCCGAGTATATACAGAACTACCGTCAGAGGATGGAGGCTCTCCTTGCGGAGCAGAATGCCTATCTTAAGCAGGCTGAGTTGGAGAGAAGCAAGGGAAAGAAGGCCGATGACGATAAGGTTAGGGATTACGAGGATAAAGCAAGGGAAGCCGCTGATAAAATCAAGGACTCTCAGACCGAAGTTCAGGAATACCTTGCCGGAACTGACATCACATCCGCAGCGAGGGATTTCGCATCTGCTTGGATTGACGCATACAAGGAGTTCAGCAGCACGACCGATGCAATCAACGAGAAGTTTGCCGACATGATTCAGAATATGATTGTCGAGGGAATCGGTGCGGAGCTTGTAAGGAACATCCTTCAGCCTATCTACGATTCAATCGGAGAGGCAGCGAAGGACGGATTTATTGATGCAAAGGAGATTGCCGACATTGCGAACTCCGTTCCAGGGGCAACGCAGGAGATAAACAATGCCATGACCATTCTTATGGAGAGCCTGAAGAACGCAGGCTACGACATAAGGCAGCAGACCACGGGACTGACCGGAATCAGCAAGGACATAGCCACCGCATCGGAGGAGTCCATACTTGGCCTTACAGCCGGAATCAACACCCAGAACTTCTATATAAGCCAGATACATGCAAACGTGGCGGCCATACTCGCAAAGATGGGAGGAACGCCGTCCGTCTCCGGTGGGGTAGATGTCAAGGCCCTTGTGGAGATACAGAACCAGCACCTCGCATACCTGCCTGTGATAGCGCAGCACACGGCTGACATCCTCGTAAGGTGTGAGAGAGCGGCTACAGCCTGCGAGTCGATGTCAAGGAATATCGGCAGGGTAATAGTGCCGAAAGGCTCGCAGTCGTCGCATCAGCTGAGCGTGACGCTCAACTGACAACATTTTCTTGTTTTGTTCATATCAGGGAGAGCTGCCGTGAGGTATCTTTCCCCTTTGCTTTTTCATCTGATTTTCTTATATTTGCGGTATGCAAGATTGGAAGGACATACTTATTGAAAGAGCCAAGGAGCAGGGTATGTGCCGTGAGAACTTCACGGCCCTTGAGCGGCTGTCCGACAGGAGGAGCGCAGTTGCCCTATACAAGAAGACCGTGGACTGGGCTTTGGAGAATGGCTATCCGGGATTGGATGTTATACGGGAGCATTTCAACGGCATGGAGCAGGATGGCATATACGTTGATTTGGACTTCAAGTATGACGAGGTTGTGTCGCAGGTTGCTGTGTTCCACAACTGTTCCGGCACTATACGTACCGGGCTGAACGTGGAGACTGCGGTCATTCCGATGCTCTACCTCGCCAACGGCAGCAGGTTGGTGATTGACGGCAACGGGAGAACCGACTGGGCCGTGACCGTTCCGGTCTATGTGTGTGACGGTTGCGAGGCCGTTCAGGGCAAGGGGGTAAGGCTCAAGATATACAGAATAAAGACGTCATGATTAAGGTTAGGATTCAGATAGGTGACGGGAGCGTACTTGACTCCGAGAGTAGTTACGGGCTGATATACCTCAGCTCGGACAATGTGTTCGAGGCTCCCCTGAAGGCCATGGAGAGCACGTCCTATCCGGAGCAGGCTGGAAAGAACGTCAATCCGAAGACCGTGAGGGATTCTTTCGATTACAAGGTCAAGTTCTTCATCAAGGCCGGAGGAAGTCTCGGGAACGCAAACGCAGTCATAGCTTCATTCAACAGGCAGCTTTATGATGAGGTGGACGGGGTGATGACCTTCAAGCGAGTAGTGTTCTACAATGACTACAAGAAGGTCAAGATAAGCGGCATTCCGAAGCTGATCCAGGAGGCCACGGACTTCTGGAGGGACGACAGGGGCAGGGAGGCGGACGTGGTATGTGCGGAGTGGAGCATAACGGTTGATAATCCTTCATTGTGTGATTTTAATATGGATTAGGATATGGAGTGTAACAGCAATAGCGGCATAGGCACGGAACTGAAACTGAATGTCGGTATGGACCCGATTGATGGGATTCACCTCGCTGACATTGATTTCGAGGTTAAGATATTCTCGCACAAGAGGACTGGTTCTGTCACAATCGGAAAAGATGCTGCAAAAAAGATAGATGAAGATAACTACATCGTCTGTGTCGATACGAAGCTGATAGGGACGGGCAGATACTATATGACCTTTACCGCATACATTCCTGACATGGATTTCCCTGATGGATTGCGGACAGAGGTTGTGACCGTTCCTGTTCGTGGGGCAAATATAAGCGAATGATATATGGGATGTCTTTCGATACAGGCAACGAGGATTGGTGATGGCTTGCGGCTCAATGCCGGAAGGCTCGGGGAAGGCCTTTCCCTGCGTGTCGGAAGGGAAGGGGAAGGAGTGTCCGTAAATTGTTTGCGGATTGGCTTCTGTCCTTCCGTATCCGCATCAAGGAAGGGGAACGGCCTTGTGGTGAATTGCTCCCTCGTTTGCTCCGTAGGTGTATCCCTCTATCTGGAAGTTACGCCTGAAGTGCTGTGGCTCGTTGACGACGAAGGCATCTTCAATGTCGAGTCCAACACCGAATGGCAGGTTGAATGATATTAGTTGATATATAGATTATGGCAAAAGCATCATGGCTTAATGTAAACCCGACATCGGGCAGCGGCAACGGCAGCGTGGCTGTCAGCACCGCATCGGAGTACACGGGTAGGACTGCCCGTCAAACTATCCTTACGTGGAAGGCGGCAAACGTCGCTGACGTACAGAGGACTGTCAATCAGGCCGGAAAGCCGGAATACGTCGACATCGCAGACGCAGCATCTGCGGAAAAGACCGGAAAGGTTGTGACTATCTCGGGAATGTCGAACAGTGCGAAGCTGACGTTCAGGCTCGGAATCGGAGACCTCGACATCTCGCTGCCGAATAGCTATCTCGCAAACTCGGTGAGCACGGGCAACGGTGTGGCTATCACCGGAGACCCGGGAGCGAGCGCAGCTTACAACTTCAGCATTGCGATTACTGTACCGGCGAACGAGACCATTGAAGCGAAGACGAGGCAAATCATCGTGACTGACGAGGCGGGCAATACCGACACCTGCCTCTTGACACTTGTGGCCGGAGACCCTTACGTTACCATCGCAGAGGGCACCATTGACCTCACCTATCAGGGTACTGCGGTCAACGTCGCTGTCGAGTCCAATACCAACTGGACAGTCGAGTAGTCTATGGCGGAGCTTGTCAGACAATGGAATGACGGAGGCAACCTCACGGTCGTTTACGACGGCGACCGTGACGGTTCCGCCGTGTTCTCCTCAGACACCAACGAGGGCGTGGACCGGCAGATGGATGTCACCTTCAAGGATGTGTCCGGGGCGGTAGCGCACACGAGGACAGTCGTTCAGGAGGGGCGCAGGGAGCCATTCAACGGGTCTGACGGGGAGTTCGCATTGTCGGACGGAGGTACTTACAATGTAATCAAGGAGGGATATTGACATGAGTTACAACAGCAAATATACCGGGGCAGAGGTCGAGGCCCTGCTTGACAAGGCCGGGAACACCTACACCAAAACGGAGTCCGATGAACTGTTTGCGACCAAGACCGAGGTGAATGCTGCCATATCTTCAGCCATCACAACAACACTTAACACGGAGGTATAATGAGCAAGCAGAACAACCTTACCGATTTCCTGACGGATGTCGCTAATGCCATACGAGCCAAGAAAGGGAGCACATTGAGCCTAACAAGGTCTATGTGTGGGGTATGGTGGAGAGCCTTGACATCACCCTCGGAGCAAGCACGGATGAGAGCGACTTCTTCGCCTTCCGCTTCCGCTGCTCGAAGCCTACGATGACCGTTGTAACAGTCAACGGTGCGACATGGGCAGATGATACCGAACTTGATGCGCAAGGCAAGCCTGTGCTTGACCTCGGCTCGTGGTATCAGTGCGAAATCAAGGGAGGCACATCTGCACTCTATGCAAGGCTGGCGCATTACATACCTTTTGCGGACTCCAACGTGGAGGCGGAGCTTCTCGCCAACGGTGTCGGTGACGGACTTGGTATCACATACAAGGATGCTGCGAAGGTAACGAGCATTTCGACTTGGTTCAAGTTCAATACGGATATAACCTCCTTTGCCGAACTTGTTAATTTTTCGCGCATTAGAACTCTTGTAACTAGTGCTTTTTACGGCTGCTCATCGCTCGCAGAGATAGCCCTCCCGGCAGGGCTGACAACCATCGGGGACAGTGCTTTTAGAGGCTGCTCCTCCCTCACGGAGATAACCCTCCCTGCCTCGCTGACGAGTATCGGGCAAACTGCTTTTGCCGGCTGCTCATTGCTGTCAAGGGCGTTAAACCTTGAAAATACCAAAGTGAAAATCATCGGGGACGGTGCATTCAAAGACTGCTCCGCTATTGCGGAGATAGCCCTTCCTTCTTCGCTGACAAGCATTGGGCAAT
>SFNZ01000158.1 GCA_004552615.1 Bacteroidales bacterium
GGAGAAATGCATTATGACATCATTTCCGCCTTCATCAAGAGTATCCGCGGATCCGATCCGAACGCAGCCATCTATTATCTGGCCAGAATGCTGGACGGCGGCGAAGATCCCGTATTCATCGCCAGAAGGCTTTGCATATCGGCTTCAGAAGACGTGGGGCTTGCAAATCCGAACGCAATGCTCCTTGCTAATGCCTGTTTCCAGACTGTAACAGCTATAGGAATGCCTGAAGCGAGGATTCCTCTCGCTGAAGCTACTATCTACCTGGCGTCATCCCCTAAGAGCAATTCGGCATATCTCGCCATAAACAATGCCCTTAACACTGCCAAGGAGACTCGCGGCGCATCCGTGCCCCTGTATCTGCGGAATGCCCCTACTGCCTTGATGGAGAAGCTGGGATACGGGGACGGATACAAATACGCGCACGACTATCCGGGGCATTTCACCGACCTTGAGTTCATGCCTGAAAATCTTTCTGGCACAGTGTTTTACGAGCCGGCCGAGAATCGCCACGAGGACATTCTCAAGGCCTACCTCCAATCCTGCTGGCCAAAATACTATCCCCCTAAATGATTAACAGATAGCAATAAGAATAGGGATTAGAAAGGATATCCGACACCGAAATGAATGGCGAAGCCGTCCTTGCGGAACCATCTGGAAGGAGGAGCCCAACGATCGCCCGACGGCCTCGACGGGTCCCGGAGAACCATTCCCAAATCCACGCGGATAAGAATGAAATTCACGTCAAGACGCAGCCCCGCACCCCAGTCCACGGCAATACTCTTCGCAAAATCCTTGCAGGAAAACTTCCCGAGCCTGTTCTCGTCATTATCCGCATTGTGCAGCGTCCAGACATTGCCGGCATCGAGAAAAACCGCACCGTCAATCTTCCAGAACATCTTGAAACGATACTCCAGATTACCCTCCAACTTCATGTCTCCGGTCTGGTTGGGAATCACGAACGTCGTATCCTTCGGACTCATTCCTGGTCCCACGCTCCTCGCCTGCCATCCCCTTAGGCTGTTCGCACCTCCGCTGTAGAAATGCTGCTCGAAAGGAAGCGCCGAGGAATTGCCGTAAGCAAAACCGGCACCGGCCAGAAAACGCGTTGCCAGGGCCTGATTCTCGTTCTTGCCGAAAAACCATGTCTTGCCCGCCGTGAATTCACCCCTGAAATACTGCGAATAAGGAGTGTTCCAGATGATTCTGGAACCTTCTTCATTCCTGTTCATCAACGGATTGAAAAGACTCAGCAGATTACCCGCCAGGCTCGTCTGGAACTTGAAATAATGATAGGTACGTCGGGGAATAACATCCGTGTTCGTAGTATAATACAACGTTCCTCCGAGGCCGAGGTCGAAATGGTCCTGATACGCATTCCTCATGAAAGGATTTCCTGCAAGCGACGCATAGAAGTCCGGGTCGATATTGAATAGCCTTACAATATTGAGCTGGATAGGATTGAACTGGAAATAAAGCTTCTTGTGAGAACCTGTATATCCATACGATGTTGAAATTATATTTCGTTTATATTCAGGTCTGTCCTGAAAATTATATGAAGCTTTTATTTCGGTATTGGGCACAGCTTTCCTGAATCTGTCTGCCGGCACCAGAAGAAATCTCGGGAAACGGAGTCCTGCAGAAACTCCGAATTCCGTCGAACGGATATCATCATTGAACTTGAACTGGAAATTGCCCATGAAATTCAGGTTCAGGACTTCCCCGCCGCGGAAAAGATTCTTGTGATAATACGAAAGCCCCGGCGAGACTCCGAGCAGGCCGCTTGAATTCGAGGACCCTTCGAGATTGAACTTGAACCCCTGAAGCTTTGAAGGAGTGAGATTTACGGAAGCATCCACTGTCCCGGGAGCTGACTCCGTGACCTCCACATTGACCCCGCCGAGAATACTCAGGGCTGAGAATCTCGAATATGTGTTATTCACTACCGCCTCACTGTAAAGGTCTCCAGGCCTGATTGTGTTCAGGTCACGGATCACCTTTTCCCTGAGACGAAGACCCTGGG
>SFNZ01000082.1 GCA_004552615.1 Bacteroidales bacterium
GATTCCTTCCGGTGAAGTGGAAGAGGTGAATTACTTTTTCAATACGTATGGATGGTATGCCAATGTGGATGTTACGGATAATCCGTCAGCCATCAGATGGAAGAATTTCCTCTCAGATCCGGTATATAAATCTACCGTAGGAATATATGAAGGTGCATTTACATATGCATATGGGGCATACCGTCCGACAAATGAAAGCATAATGAGGTCCAATAAAGGGATGTTCAATTCTCCTTCCCGCTATGCATTGTTCAAGCGAATAATGGAACTGTCCGGCGATACCTCTTCATGGGAGAAATTCGTAAATTATGACACGAAGAATCTTGCTTCTTCTAATGTATTGGAAGCGGACGGATATGCTGCTCCGGATGATTTCGTGCCTCTGTCCAGACCAGTCATCGTGGATGAGAAACAGGTTATCTCATCTATCCGGGATTTCGAAGTTCAGGCCTCCAATGATGCCGGGCACTCTTCCGGTCAGTCTGGAGATAGTTTCTCCAGACACTAATTACCAGATTTTCACTGTATCCGGTCAGTAAACGCTCCAATTAACCAAAGGTTGTTAACCAAAAGTTAAAAAGCATACGCTTCAGAAAGGATAGAGCGTAAGCCCGGAAATTCTGTAGGTGGTATTGTATTTGGTGCGGTGTTTCTGGGACACGGTCTTGGGATTGCGCACCAACGGGTTGGGAAGGACGCAGGCAATGCTCACTGCCTGTGCTTTGGTCAATTTGGCAGCGGTGCAGTTGAAGTATTTTTCAGCTACGGCTTCCACTCCGTACAGTCCCTTACCGGTTTCTGCAACATTGAGGTAAACCTCCATAATGCGTTTCTTTCCCCATATCATCTCGATGAGGATGGTATAATAAGCCTCAACTCCCTTCCTGAACCAGGTTTTTGAGCCGAAAGTGAAGCAATTCTTGGCCGTCTGTTGGGAAATGGTGCTGCATCCGCGGATTTTCGTGCCCTTTTTATCGTGGGCCTTCTTCATTTCCCTGATTGCCTCGAAATCAAATCCGTTATGCTCAATGAAACGGCCGTCCTCTGATGCGATTACGGCTTTCACCATCTCCTCCGAGATATTGTCAATGTCCACCCAGGTGCGCTGGTTCCTGAAATCTTTCTGGTCACGATACTCTACGCTGCGTTTCAGCATCAGCGGAGTCCATCTGACCGGAACGAACTTGTACAACGTCACCCAGGTGATGGAGAGCAGGATGAGCCCCGCTGGCAGATACAGTAACAATCTCCAGAGAAAGACAATCAGCATTGGATATCTCTCAGCCGGCCTTCCTTGCTCCATAATCTTTAGCAGCAATGGAAAAGTGCCGGGGCGGCGAGGCCTGCCCAGGCCAGAAGGCCGGTGAGCCACAGGGCGAGGAAGGCGATGCCGAGAACGGCGAGGGTGATCAATATCCTCGCGGCAGGGGACAGGCCTTTCCTTGCGTACGGGTCCTTCAGTTTAATCTTCGGGAATTTGGCAAGGTCGGTCAATGTCTCGCCGAATACGATGCTGATTTTGGACGATGCGTTGATCGCCCAGCCGTTCGCGTTCAGGAGAGGTGCTATGTTGCGGCGCCTGAGCTTCATCCATGCCATGACCATTGCAGGTCCTGAAATGATGAGGATGATGGCGAGGAAGACCAGCACAAGCTGCATCAGGGAAAGATCGATGAACTTGTCGAAGATCGTGGCGATTGCCGTGCCGATCATGCCGAGAGCCATGCCTATGGCGGCGAATATTCCGACGAATTTTCCTATGTCAAACGGCGGGGCAACCTGTTTCGCGTCTCCGGAAGCTGTAGCTGCAGGGGCTGCGTTGATCTTCTCCGTAGCATCCTTCATCAGCTTGGCATCCTTGTCCGCCGCGCTCTTGTTTATCAGGTCCTCCACCATTTTGGCCATCCTCCTGTAAGGCGACCAGAATGCCTGGGCAACGCTGATAGGATTCTCTATGATCTTGGTTATCACCGCATCCCATTCAGTTCCGGCATTGTCATAATAGACGGCGTTCTTGCCGACGAACAGGTCTCCAACCTCTCCGGCGGTCACGGCTGCAGCTATGGTGATCTTTCCCGGTTTGCTCTGGGTCGTGCAGTCGCAGTAAACGAGATACATTCCGCTTGCAGCGGCAGTGCTATTGTGGCGGCCCATATCTTCCACATTGATGCAGAGATGGCAGGCCCTCTGGTCGATAATGAGGGTTCCGGACTGGAAAATTGCCTTGACGGACTTGTCATTGCAATAGAAGTCATCGAAGGTGATGAAATTCCTGAGCAATCTGTAGAAATCCTTGAGGACATGGAGGAACCGGTCCACATTGTCAATGCTTTCCGACTCTGCCTTCAGCTCAAGGTCCGCTGTCACGAGGCCGAGAAGGCTTTCCTTCCTGTCCTGTTCCAGGAGAAGGCGTACTTTCACCTCTCCGAGACTCTCCACGGCAGCACCGGCCTTGGCTGATTTCCAGGATACATATGCTGCGATTCTTGCCCCGGTCTTCGCCCAGATTTCTTCTGTAATCGTGTCAGTATCAGGCGCGAGGACAATCTTGGCCAGTTCCCGCAGGCGGGATTCCCAGGCAGGGTTCAAAGCCGAGCCGAGTGAAATCTCAGGCTTTCCGGTGATGCTTGCAATAGGGTAGGACGCTATCTCGTCAGCCTTTCCCGACAGGTCTTCCGAACTGATGGCCTCAATCCTTCCGGCCTGGACGTCGAGCTTGGACGCATTGTCAGGAGTGAATGCGGCGAGCTTGGAGCGCATGAAGAAATCCTTCACTTTGGCATCCAATGCCGTATAAAGCGCAATCGCCGTGTCCGTATTTTCCCCGAACGGGAGTTCCGGTGCAGCGTCGAGCCAGCCGCGGTATTCTGCCAGTGTCTTGTAGAAATTCTCTATGATGTCCTTGTCGATTCCCGGTGCCCCGCTGCGGTCGTCAATCTTGCCGATTGTCTCCAGAGCGGCTGCAATCGCTGCCTTGTCCTGCTCGTCTTCCGCAGATGCATCCGTGATGACTCCGTCTCCGTTGAATCTGGTTCCGGCGAATATGGCGGCAATGTTGGACGTCTCCTCCATGGAAATCACGTCCCCTTCCTTTCCGAGATTCCTGAGAATCTGCCTTGCGGAATTCCTGAGTGCGAGTCCGTCCGGATTCTCCCCGTTGAACTCATTGATGTCCAGGCTGCTCTTCCCTTCAACGAGAAGGTCCGGATTCTTCAGTGCACCGGTTGCCCATTTCGCTGTGGCAACCACGTCGTTCACCCTGATTTTCCCGTCCTTGTCGGTGTCGATGTATGCCATGCTCTTCTCGTCAATTTCCAGTCCCTTGACCGGGCAGGAGAGAACTGTCCACATTGTCGGGTCAAGTTCCCCGAGATGAGCGATGTCGGCGCCGCTCCTGATTTTCACTCTTGTAGTTCCCCCTACATTATCGAACTCCCACTTGTAATTCAAGTTTTTTCCTTTCTTTGCCATAATTTTCCAGATTAGGCGCTAAAGATACGAAAAAAACCGGAATACAAAAAGACTCTGGACGCTATTGTCTCTTCCTGATTCTGAAGAACATGGCGTAGAGAAGAGGCACGAAGAACAAGGTCGCGATAGTGCTGAACAGCAGCCCGCCCATTATGGTCACGGCCATCGAGCCGAACATCGCGTCATTCACGAGAGGAATCATTCCGAGAATGGTCGTCATCGATGCCATAATAACAGGACGCAGCCTGCTCTCCGAGCTGGAAATCAGGGCCTCGTAAGGATCCTTCCCGCTGCTGATCTGAGCACCGATTTCGTCCATCAGCACTATGCAGTTCTTCATCATCATGCCGACCAGGCCCAGGGCTCCCACAATCGCGCAGAAAGTGAACGTCTTGCCTGTCAGCAACATTGCCGCAACCACGCCGATGGCCAGCAGAGGGACACAGCACAATATGATGGCAGGCTTCCTGTAATCACCGAAGAGCAGGATCAGCATGGCGATTATAAGTACCACGGCGAGAGGGACATTGCCGAACAGATTGCTCATCGTCTCGTCGCTCGCACCTTTCTCTCCCTCCCAGCGGATGGAATATCCGGCCGGAAGTTCCATGGACTCTATCTTGCCGGCAATCAGCTGCCTTGCCTTTTCCGTGTCGATGCCCGGGGCAGGGGAGCACATCACAGTCTGCGTGCGCTGTCCGTTGAAACGCGGCACCACAGGGTCTTCCCACCTGACTTCCACGCCCGGACATATCTGTTTCAGCGGCACGGTCTGCAAAGCGGACTCCACGAGGTCTGCCTTGTCAAGTGTCCCGTTCCTCAGCTTCAGCATGTTCTCTTCCGTGAAAGCGTTTCCCATGTTCGGAATCATCTGGAACAGAGGGACATTCTCGAGATTGTCCACAGGGCCGCCGTCGCTGTCAGTACACTTCACATATATCGTGTTCTTGTGAATCCCGTCATAAAAAGTGCCCACCGGCAGCCCGCCTGATGCAGTCAGCATCGACAGCGACACATCCTGCCTGCTGAGCCCTGCACGTCTTGCTGCGGACTGGTCGTAGTCTATGCTCAGCACAGGTATTGCCGGCTCCCAGTCGGTCGTCACCTGACAGATTTCCGGAGTGCTCTTCATGATGCTCATTGCAGAGTCTGCGAGAGAATGCAGCACGGCCGGGTCAGGACCGGAGAACATCAGCTCCACCGGATACTTCTTGTACATGATATTGTACCTCTTCAGCTTCAGATATGCGTCAGGATACATCTCCTCCAGCTCCCTCTGGATTTCGTCCATATTGGCCTCAAGCGCCTCGGGGCTCTCGAAATTGATTATCAGTTCACCGTATGAAAGCGAAGGAGTCGCGATGCTGCGGACGAGATTGTACCTTGCCGGAGTGCCTCCGATGGAGGTGGTGATATCCCCGATTTCCGGCCTCTTCTGCAGCCAGTCCTTGATTTCAGCGAGGTCCTGTGCCACCTTGGTCGAATTGGTCCCCTCCGGAAGTTTGTACTCCATGTACATCTGGTCATAGACCATGTCCGGGAAGAATCCCTGCTTCATCTTTCCGTATCCGAAGAAAGTCAGTACCAGGAGCCCGAGGGCAATGCCGACCGTGAATACCCTGTGCCTCAATGCGAAATCCAATGACTTGCGCAAAGCCCTGTAAACCCATCCGATATAAAGCGCATCCTCATCCGTGGCCCCCTCGACAGCCGAGTATTTCCTGCCCTTCAGCAGGCTGTCAGCCATCAGAGGCACATGCACCAGTGCCAGTATCCAGCTCAGGAGCAAAGATACAGCGAGCACTATGAACAGGTCCCTGACATATACGCCGGCCGTGTCCGGGGAAAGGAAAATAGGAAGGAAAGACAATATTGCAATGAGGGTGGCACCGAGCAGCGGCATTGCCGTCTTCTTTCCGATGTCAGTCATCGCCTCCCGTCTCGGCTTTCCGGTCTTCAGGTCCACGAGAATACCGTCCACAATCACTATGGCGTTGTCCACCAGCATTCCCATGGCGAAGATGAATGCTGCGAGAGAAACCCTCTGCATCGTCCCGTCCATGAATCCGAGGAAGAGGAACGAACCTATCACTATCATTATCAGGCTGATGCCTATTATCAGGCCGCTCCGGAATCCCATCGTGACCATAAGAATAGCCACCACGATAAGCACTGATTCCACAAGGTTCTTGAGGAATGTCAGCAGCGAGCTTGTCACCCTTTCCGGCTGGCAGAACACCTTGTGGCATTCCACTCCTGTAGGAAGTCTTTCGGCCTCAAGTTCTGCAAGCCTTTCCTCGACAGCAGCCCCGACTTTCACTATGTCTGTGCCGGAAGCGGCGGCAACGGCAATGCCGAGAGCCCTCTGGTCATTGTACATCATCGAGTTGCGGACTGGTTCCGCCCAGTCGTGCTCCACGAGGGCTATGTCCTTGAGTCTCAGCTGGTCGTCCTCATGGCCCTGTATAACCATGTTCCCGATTTGGTCCGCAGTCCTGAATTTGTCGCTGACAGTCACGCGGATACGGTCCGGACCATTGTCATAATATCCGGCATAGTAGATATTGTTCTGCCCGTTGAGGGTCGCGAGAATCTCGGCAGGGGAGACTCCGAGGGTTGCCATCTTGTCCGTGCGTATGGAAATGTTGATGCATTCCTCACGTTCTCCGTAAATATTCACGCGAGCGACTCCGGGTACATTGCCAATCTCCCGCTTCAGAAGCCTGGCATAGTCCGACATCTCCTCCTCGCTGAGCCCGTCTGCGGTCAGGGCATACATCATTCCGTACACCAGGCCGAAATCGTCCTGCACCATCACGGAAACCCCGCCCGGAAGTCCTGCGGCAGTGTCATTGACTTTCCTCCTGAGCAGGTCCCAGCACTGTTCCACATCCTCGTCCTGCGTTGTATTCTTCAGGTCTATTTCTATGATTGTCAGGTCATTGTAAGAATGGCTCCAGACCTTGTCCACATCTCCTATGGACATTATGCTCTTCTCGAGAGGGTCGGAGACCTCCATCTCCACCTCATGAGCCGAAGCTCCGGGATAGGTGGCCACGACGACCGCCTTTTTTACCTTGATCTCCGGGTCCTCAAGCTTGCTCATGTCGTATGCGGACAGACCTCCGCCCACGAGCAGAACGGCAATCAGGAAATATATCAGCTTGCTGTTCCTGAATGCCCATTTTCCGAAATCTATGCTCATAACAGACCTCCTATGTTGGTGGATGATGCCTTTTCAAGTATTTTCACGCGCTCGCCTTCCCTGATCTGGTGTGTGCCGGAAGTTACCACGGTTTCGCCGGGGTCAATCCCGGACAATATCACGGCCGAGCCGTCCGTGTGCAGGCTGCCCACTTTTACTTCCCTTGAGCTGACAGTATTGTCACCGGAAAGTATCCATACGTGGCTTTCCCCGTCCTTGCTGAACAATGCGGAAGAAGGAATGCATGTCCGTCCGTCGTCGGCCGGTTTCGTGCTGATTCTCACCATGGTGTTCATTCCGGGAGCGACTCCTGACACTGCGGAAGGCAGGCCCAGTCTCACGGTGTAGAGCTGGTTGGCATTTGCTTTCGGGCTGATGCTGAGCATCTTGAGAGGCGCTTTCATTCCGTCGAGGAAGTCGAACGTAGCTTCGAATGAAGAATATTCCCTGAATCTTGCATATTCCGATCCCGGTATGTTTATCTCGATTTCAGGGGCTCCTCCGGAAATCAGGCTGATGACCGGCATCCCTGCGCCAACTACTGCCGGGGCGTCATAATAGGTCTTCTGGATCCTGCCAGCAAACGGAGCAGCCAGTTTCGTGTCGGCAAGCTGGTTCCTGCAGTTCTCCAGCTTCGCGGTAATCTGTTCAAGCCCGTATCTTGCCTTGTCATAGGCCGATGCGGTCACTGCGCTGTCCCTGTAGAGGGCGAATACCCTTTCGGCGTCAGCCTTTATATTGTCGTATTCCGCCTGGGCTGCGGCAAGCTGTACCTTGTAGTCCCTGTCATCGAGTTCTGCAATCACCTCGCCCTGCCTTACGGCCGCACCTTCCCTGGCATATATCCGTTTCAGGGTTCCTGGTATCTGGAATGCCATGTTCACTTCGCTCGAGGCTGTCACCCTTCCCGGGAATTCGATTCTTGCCTCATCCCCGTATGCTTTCACTGTCTCTGTCTTCACTACCGGGGTCTTCACCGGGAGTTCCTTCCTGTTTCCGCAAGATGTCAGTGCGGATGCCATCATGATAGCCGTCATGGCCAAAGCCGCTCCAGTTCCGCGGCAGATTCTTTCTTTTCTGTACATTATAATTTCCTTACTATATATTCAAGCATGCTGCACACTGCAAAAATCAGGACATCCGGAGGGTACAATGATGCTGAAAACGACTGAAAATTGTCCTATATGTACGATTTTAAGGTCTGGCTATTCCATAATTATCTGATTTAAGACAAAATCTTTGTTAATTTGTGCAGATTAACAATACAGAACTACATGGGCATGCCGGAAAATACGAACGAATATCCCGAGATGGGACTTTTTGACATGACAAGGTCTGACCTCGAAATGAAAGGCCGGTTCCTGCGTTTAGACAAGAACGGTTTCTTCTATTGCAGAAGAGGTACATTGGAGATAGTCATCGAGAACAAGACTTATTTGATAAAGGAAAATGACATATTCATCTATCTTCCTTTCTGTGAACTGTATATCCACAATATCAGCGACGACCTCGCCGGAGTCATAGGTATAGCGGATTTCTCGTTCGTGTATTCTTCCCTCCACGTGGTGGCCAACACGTATAATTATCTGTATGTCAAGAATAATCCTTGCATGAGCCTT
>SFNZ01000159.1 GCA_004552615.1 Bacteroidales bacterium
AAAGGATTACGAAGCCAACATGAGCTATCTCGTGGACCACACTTCTATCTATATCGAGGGTGACATCAAGGAGAGTTATTTCGTGAAGCCGGAAGATAAGGAAAAGGCTGCCACGGTACCTTACAAGTTCAAAATAAAGAAGATAAGCCTTCTTGGAAATCTCTCCGACTCTATGTTGTCAGGATTCGCCATAGAAGTGAATACAACGATGCTGAATCCGGTTTTCAGGAAAGATTTGATGAACGTCGTGAAGAAGAGCAAAGGCAAGATTCCGCTTTCCATCTTCCTCGTGGATCCAAAGACCCAGTATCAGCTGGAGTTCCTCTCCAAGAAGTTCCAGGTAGCTGTCACTGCAGATTTCATCTCCGACATCAAGGACCTCGGCCTCCGCTACAAGGTATCCATCAAGGATTCCGGGTCACATTGATGCCGGTGAAAGGTATCCTTTCAAGTATTTCTCAGAATTCGAATGTGAATGAAATCTTAGGCATGGGAAGGACAGGTTTGTCCGTCCTGCGTTCCCATCGTGGCATATTGATCCATACCGGGATATACATTGGCAGTCCTATGCTGACAGCGAGTCCCTGGCCTGATTTCAGTCCCCAGCTCCAACCGAAAGAAGGCTCCGCCAATACCGCATTCTTGAAGTTTACGCCGGAGTTTTCCTCGTATTTGAACGCATGGGAGAATCCAGCACGGACTCCTATAAAAGGGGAACTGGAGGCGTATTTCCTCATGTAGAACTGATAGTCTGCAAAGGCATTCAGAAACATAGGATAATCAGTACCATTAGGGAAAATGAATGCTCCTGCTCCTACGCCCACATAATGCTGACTTCCAATCATATATCCGTGTGAGGTATCCAATCCGATGAACACCCCCAACTGGTCTGTAAGTGAAACATTGCCCTTGTATCCGATGCCACGGAATGCAGGCTCCGATGCAAATGAGCACACGCATAGGAGTGCCGCCACAGAAGTGATGAAAATTCTTTTCATAATAATTCGTTTTCTATATGACGGAACAATCTGCCTTATGTACCATTATATTTATCTGAATGTTATCTGAGAAGCCGATGGTGAGGACGGTGCGGAGTCGTGAGCTCCCGCGCTCTCGGGAAGCGGGTGGGTGCCCGCAGGAGACAAGTTCTGCCGCAGGCAGGACGCAGGAAACTGTGGGAGGGTCCGGAGCGAACGAAGTGAGCGCAGCCCTCCGCACCAGCCTCCTCAACCGCTTTCGAAACGACAATGTCAATATATACGAAAAGAGACCGGCCAGATGGTCAGTCTCTCTCAAATATGCCTTATTCGCCGTTTTTCAGAAGATTAGAGTGGCTTTTACAGGATAATGGTCGGATATATATGTCCGCTCCATATAAGGCTTCCTGATGACCTCAAAAGTGGTACAGGTACTGAATCCGGAATAATAGATATAGTCTATCACACCTTTACTTTTGCCCCAGCCATTGAAAGTGTCACCATTGTCCGTCTTCACGGCAGACTTCCTGGCACTGATCATCATCTTGTCAAGATCCTCGAGAACCGGATTGTCAGGTGTCACATTGAAATCACCCGTAAGAATCATCGGATAACCCTCCTTGTTCATCGCCTTGATACGCTCCACGATAAGCTTGAGACCGTTCTTCTGGGCCTCCTTGCCTACGTGGTCAAGATGAGTGTTCACATAGTAGAACTTCCTGCCAGTCCTCTTGTCCTTCATCAGAGTCCATGTAGCAGTCCTCTTGCAGGCTGCATCCCAACCCATGGAAGGAGTTTCAGGAGTCTCGGAAAGCCAGTATGTACCCCACTTCAGAAGAGATATATTCTTCGTATTGTAGAAAATGGACATGTGCTCTCCCTTGGTCTTGCCGTTCTCCCTGCCGACCCCGACCGACTTGTAGCCTTTGCAATAATCATTGAGATACTTCACCTGATAGTCATAAGCTTCCTGCACCCCGAACACGTCCGGAGCCTGGTCGGTGATCATCATCGCCGAAGCAGG
>SFNZ01000160.1 GCA_004552615.1 Bacteroidales bacterium
GGCCGGCGTTCACCTACCACATTGCACCGACCTACGACTTCAAGCAGGAACTGCTCTCCCACGGGGCATTCGTCGAGGTGCTCTCCCCGGAGAGTTTTCGCCAGGAGATGGCCGAAGCGGCCGCTGAAATGAACAGGATATACGTGAAGAAATGAGAGACTTTGCAGCAATAGATTTCGAGACGGCAAACGAGCAGCCGTCCAGCGTATGCTCCGTCGGAGTGGTGATAGTGCGTGACGGGGAGATTGTGGATTCCTTTTACAGTCTGATCCATCCCGAGCCGGAGTACTACCAATGGTTCTGCCAGAGGGTTCACGGTCTGGGACCGGAGGACACTGAAGATGCACTGGTATTCCCCTATGTATGGGAGAAGATTGAACCGCTAATCGAGGGACTCCCCCTTGTTGCACACAACTCCCGTTTCGACGAAGGCTGCCTGAAGGCGGTGCATAGAGTTTATCAGATGGACTATCCGGACTATGAGTTCCACGACACCCTCGCTGCTTCCCGCCGCCACTTCGGCTGCCGGCTCCCCAACCATCAGCTCCAGACCGTCGCCGCAGCCTGCGGCTATGACCTCGTGAACCACCATCACGCCCTCGCGGATGCAGAGGCCTGCGCCGTGATAGCGATGCAGTTGTTGTAATACCTGAAAATGAACTCCATCTTCTTCATATTCTCAAAGTTTAAGATTATAACTACCACTGCTGAAAACTCTGCCGTAAGAGGTCTTTTCCGATACTGCGAGAACAATCTCCCGCAAACCTTCCGGGAGCAAACTCCACACGGAAGCTGCGATATGGTTCGGGATGCCCTTGTAATAGGCCTCGGCTATTCCTCCTGTGATGCAGGCGAGGGTATCGCTGTCTCCGCCCATGGACACCGCCTTGCGAATTGCATCCTCAAAGTCGTCCGACTCAAGGAAAGCGATGATGGCCTCGGGGACCGTACCCTGACAGCTGGAGTCCCATCCGTAGGTCCGGTTCAGAAACTCATAGCTGCGCTCAAGGTCATAATCATATCTTGAGCTTATATATTCCTTGATCTCATCCTTCTTCTTACCGATGCGGGCAAGGTATATTGCCGCCGCGGTCGCCTGAGCGCCCTTGATGCCCTCCGGATGGTCGTGGGTGATGGATGCAGATATTCCCGCCACACGCACTGTCTCCTCAAGAGTGTCGAAGAACCACCCGCAGGCGGATGCCCTCATGGCGCTGCCGTTGCCCCAGCTACCGTATGGGTGCCTTTTGCCGTCATCAGGGTAACCATTCCGGCAGCTGACCGCACGCGGCCTGAACAGCCACTCTCGGAACATTCCGCCGTATCCCCCGACTGGGCACGGGTACTCCTCCGCCAGTTCTACCATGCACTTCTCCAGAGCCCCGTGGGTGTGTTCCGCATCTGTTAGCAGCCATTTGGCCACCGCAAGGGTCATCACGGAATCATCCGTATAACTGCTCCCCTTGGGGAACAGCTCGAATCCGTAATCCTTCGTATTATCGCCGCAAATTGCTCCGAACATATTTCTACTCTTCTATTCTTAAAATTCCAGCCTGAATCCCTTTGCCTTGAGCTCGTTGTACTTTTCCTTGTTGAAGCGATAGCTCACAGGGATCCTGCTCGATGCTCCAGCGGGGCGGTCGCCTGTATCCTCGAGGATGCCCAGCTTGAGCATCTTCGATGCAAAATTCCGCCTGTCGAAATGTACCTCCAATATGGCCTCATAGAGGTTCTGCAACTGCGGCATCGTGAAGACATCCGGAAGGAGCTCGAATCCGACCGGCTCAAAATGAATCCTCTCCTTGAGGCGGCTCATGGCCATACGCAGGATCCGGTCATGATCGAAGGCCAGGGGCGGGACCTCGCCTATCGAGAACCATCTCGCCTGGGCGGCATCGTCACCTCCCTCTACTTCCTGTATCTTCACAAGGGCATAATGGGCAATCGTTATCACTCTGCCCCTCGGATCGCGGCCGGGTTCGCTGAAGGTGTGGAACTGCTCTATGAAGGCATTCTCCAGTCCGGTTTCCTCTTTCAGTTCCCTTCTTGCACCGGCAAGCGCATCTTCATCCATATTGAGAAAGCCTCCGGGGAAGGCCCAGCAGCCCTTGAACGGTTCTATTCCCCTCTCTATGAGAAGAACCTTCAGTTCCTTCCCGTCATATCCGAATATCACGCAATCCGTAGTCACCGCAGGACGGGGATAATCGTACGTATATGTACCTTTAACTGTCATTATGCGTAATTTTTACACAAAGATATGGAAAAGATTTCACATTCACAATGTGTTTGTGTGATTTTTACACCCATTGCCGCATTGTCAGGCATGCAAAGGATTCCTGAATCAATCCAAAAACATGAAGAACTACCAGTTCGCCGAGGCTGAATATCTTTGTGACAGTACTTAAATAGGGGAACGATTTCACTGGTTGAAGAATGTGCGTCCGGCCTGTTCACTTCAAATGCGCCATGAAGACGCACAAAAAAATAGACTCCATCCGGTAGCAGGATTTCTATCATTAACCAAATACTCACGAAAAGATGAAATGCATTATCTGCAACAACGTC
>SFNZ01000083.1 GCA_004552615.1 Bacteroidales bacterium
CATACGCGTATTATCCTTATACTGAGAAGAATAATGGCAGGACTGCCAGCTCGCTCACTGGAACTGTTCACGCCGAGCAGATCTTCAACTTGTCCAACGTACTGTTGTCCGACGACTGGAAATACGGTGTCCAGGATGTGAGCGCTGACGGGACGGAGGGATACCGTTTCAAGATGAAGCATCTGTTCTCGATGGTGAAGGTTAGCGTGTCGGCGGACGGGACAAAGCTCTCGGGGCAGAACCTTGAGCGTATCATATTGACAGTCACCGGATCGAACGGGACCGCGAAACGCATTAACGGGGACTTCACGTTCAATGCCGTTGACGGGACTTATTCATTGTCCGAGAGCAAGGCGAATACATCGGCGGGGACGACTACAATGTTCTGGCGCGGAGATGCTGACGGGGCGACTGAGCTCACGGCAGGCAAGACCCTCACCGGTTACCTGACATTGATTCCGGAAGTCAGGGCCGGCGACTGCATTGAAATCAAAGTGGTTACAGGTGAGTACGTTGCGACATACCGCGTGAAGTGCAAGGTGGACTTCAAGGCGGGATACATCTACGGGCTGCCGGCGTCGTTGTCGGGACTTGCTGCGAAGATGAAGGAGGACTACAACGAGGAGCCGAGCATTAACCCGCTGCCGACATTGAGTTCGTTCAAGTTCACCGTGGCGAATAACCAGGGAAAGATATTGGATAACAAGCTCGTGACTACTTTTTCGCGCAATAGTTATTCGTCTGAGTTCATTTCGGTGACGGAGGAAGTGGCTACGATAAGTGGCAATAACATTGACATTACAATACCTTATCTATTTGATTTCAAGCTTATTCCGAATTTCAGCGCGGCAGACGGAACGACAGTTTCGGCGAACGGGACGGTGATTGAGAGCGGCAAGACGGAGGTGGATTGGGCGACCACGAAGAGCATCGAGGTGAGCGCGGACGGGGTTTCGCGGACTTACAATGTCAATGTGCGGAATACGGGGCTGCCGGTGGTGGTCGTGAAGCAGAGTACGTCGGGGGATTTCAGCAAGAAATATACTGGCGGTACCGTTATTTTGGGGCAGCAGATAGGCGGCACTCTTGTGAACAAGTTCGTGAACTTCATGGTTCGCGGCAAGGATACTGACTGGGTGGAGGATGACCAGATGACCGTTTACAATGCTGACGGTTCTGTGGACATGGTGACGACGAATTGCGGCATCAGGATGAGGGGCAATTCGACTCAGAAGCTGCCGAAGAAGCCGTTCGCGGTGAAGCTTACGGAGAAGCAGAAGATACTCGGGATGCCGTCACACAAGCGCTGGTGCCTGATGGCCAATTGGTTGGACCGCTCGATGATACGTAATCTCGTCGGATTTGCTGCTGCGAAGGCAACGACCGAGGCTTGGAAGGCAGGAGGCATTGACGAAGGAATTATCTGGAACCCGTCGGGCAAGAGCGTTGAGCTGGTGTTCAACGGGCATCATGTGGGGAATTATCTCCTTTGCGAGCAGATCAAGATTGGCAGCAAACGCCTGAATATCAATGATTGCTATGAGGATTTGGTGGCGGCAGGGGCATCAGCTGAGTTCGAGGATTGCGGGTATCTCGTGGAGTTCGACGTGATGCAGGACGAGAATTGCAAGGGCATCACCTCGCGAGGCATTACTTGGCAGCTGAAAGATGACGTGCCGACTGATTACGTGTCGAAGATGCAGACTAAGATACAGGCGATAGAGACGGCTATCAAGGGTGGTTCGTATGCGGAGTATTCACAGCTCATTGATATTCCGTCGTTCATCGACCAGTGGCTGATATGGGAGCTGGCCCTGAACAGGGAGTACACCGAGCCGCGTTCCATCTATGCATATATCAACGGTGGCAATGACAAGCTGCATGCGGGTCCGGTTTGGGACTTTGACAGGGGGACGTTCCAGAATCCTGATAAGGCGCGTTTGATGGGGTCTGACCGGGTGAAACCTTGGAACGCGTTCCTGAGCTCATCGTCAAAGATTACCAAATCAGGAGGTTACAAGGATGGGCAGCAGCCATGCATGTGGTATCCTCTGCTGATGGATGATGATGCCGAGTTCGTGCAGGCGGTCCAGGCAAGGTGGACCGTGCTCAAGCCTTATCTCGAGTCTGTGGTGAATGAAATCAGACGTCTCGGTGAGGAGAACGCCATCTCCTGGACCTACGAAAGCACGATGTGGCCAGGCACCGCCTCGGCCCTCAATGCCGGCTACCCGAGCGGTTTTTCAGATTTCAGCGGGGACGAGAACCTCACTGATTACGCCGATGTGATCGAGAACCTGGTCAACTGCTACTCAGGGAGGCTCGAGGCGATGGATGCGCTCATCAATGCCGACTCGTTCAAGGTCAGCGAGAGCACGTTCTGATATCTATCACATTCTGGCAGAAGACTTTCTGATATTGTCATACTGAGCGGAGCAGGCGGTGCTGTGCTTCTGTCATCTCGTGCGGAACTGGCTGCGCAATGCTTCTGCCATCTCGAGCTACCACGCAGTGCGTAGTCGAGAGATCTATTGACGCTCAATGCCGCAGAGAGGTCTCTCCACTCGCATGCCCGGTCGGGATGACAAACCGGAAGTGCATTCCAATCCTTTACTTCCAGCAAATCATCGCGCGGGAGAATCGTTGTTCTGTGCAATATAGCCAAGATTTGCTCGCGCGATGAGGTCAATTTGATGCCATTGCGCGGAAGAAAACCCGTTCTACGTCACAGAGGCGGTTTTTGCTCGCGCGATGATTTGCCCGGAGTGTTAATGGCAGAGTGAATTGGTACCTCGAGATTGCGGTCGACGTCTCTTGTGACATTCATCTGGAACAGGAATCTGCCTGTGCGAAGAGTCTGCGGGGAGGCGTGAGACTATAGGAGCAGTGGAACATTGTTTCGCGCAGAGAAGAAGTTTGACGAGACGGAGGAATTGATTAGCTTTGCAGGGAGGAATTAACGGAGAAGAATATGAGAAAGGTTAGCAGAGAAATGAGCGCCGAATGGGCATTGGAGGTGTTCGACAAGGCACCGTACATTACTGTGAGCATGACAGGAGCGGACGGAGTTCCTTACGGGTTGCCGTTGTCGCTTGTGCGGACGGACGAGAGGACATTCTGGTTTCATTGCGCGACGGAAGGAAAGAAACTTGACGTCCTGAAGGAGAATCCGAGGGTGTTCCTGTCAGCGGTGACGAAATGCAGGCCGCTCCGTGGGCCGAAAGATGGAAGTTTCACGCTTGAGTTCCAGTCGGCTACAGGGTTCGGAACAGCTGAAATCGTGGAGGCGGAAGAAACCAAGAAAGAGGCGCTGAGGGCAATATGCGAGCGTTTCCTTCCGGAGCGGATGGAGGGATTCGAAGAGGCTGTCACGAGAAGTCTTCACCGGACCACCGTCGTCAGAATCACGCTTTCGGAGCCTCCGGTCGGAAAGCGGAAACAATATGATGCCAATGGTTACGAGATGAAATACGGTCGCGTGGATACTAGTTGTACTGACGCAAAGTGAATGCTTAAAGGTGGCACCGGAGGCGGAATTGACGAGGTCCGGGTGCTACGGCCGAAGTTGCGAGAGTTCGATTGAATGGCTCGATCCGCTTCGGCCGTTGCCGGAAAACGCGAAGGAGTGACTGATTATATCTGCAGAGCTAAGAGTACGCGAGAACGGGTCCGGATACTCTCGATGAAACACTACCGGTTCGATGGGACACTAATGTCGAGATGGCAATAGAAATTGCTTTCGTGCAAAATGGGAAATGGTCTTCGTGCAAAAGACTTGACACCTAAAGATGCATTCTGGAGCATGTAGGGGTCTTTCCGGTGGCAAGTCCCGGAAAATTGACGACACTTGACACTTTTTATTATACTTTATCATTGATAATCAGATAGTTACGGTTATGTAGCGGGTCAAGTGTTTTGCACGAAGGGTTCAATTGATTTAGGAGTTGTGGATAATCAGTATAATGAGCAGGGGATAAGAAGTTATTCCTGAGAAAGAGGCACCGCAGCCGGAATAAACGAACCTCCGGCTGCTACGGCCGGAGCTGCGCGAGCTCGATTGAATGGCTCGCTCTGCTTCGGTCGTTGCCGAAAGAGACGAAGTACATAAAAACTGATTATATTTGCACATCTAAAGAGTCCAAGAGGCCGGCTCCGGACACACTCGATGAAACTCTACCAGCTCGGATACGAGCAAATCATCGCGCGAGATAATCCTCGATCTGTGCAGTATAGCCATGATTTGGTCGCGCGATGAGGTCAAATTGATGCCATCGCGCGGGAAAATTGCCGTTCTACGCTACAGGGGCAGCATTTGCTCGCGCGATGGTTTGCACAAGTGTGGAGGCAGAGTTGGGGCAATACGTCATCGGGGAGATGCTTACTGCAGCCGGGATGAAGGTCTGATCAGAAGCGGAAATTATTGTCGATGATGGCGCGGAGGAGGAGGTCGCCGGAGACTGAGAAATCAGTGTCTGAGGCAGAGGCAGAGCCAGATCTAGAGAAAGAGAGATTGGAGCCTGAGAGAGTGCCTGAGCTGGAGACATAATTGATGCCAGAGACAGAACCTGAACTGGAGACTGAGACAGAGGCGGAGGTGGAGAGGGAGTAGACGGAGGTGGCGGCGTAGTCCATCATTATCAGACCGGAGAAACCGGTTGGGTTGGAGTCGCCGCTCAGGTGGTCATAGGCGGCGCGGTTGGTCGAGACGGCGTTGCGGGCATAGGCGTCGGAGCTGAGGGGCGAGCCGACGTAGGCGGAGCAATAGTTTATCATCCAGGCATTTGCATAGACATCAAGCGTGCGGAAGGAGGCGGAGATGTCCATCATTGCGCAGACCAGTTCCTTCTTCTTCGCCAGAAAATCTTCGTCAGAAGAATCGTCATTCTGGGCGGGAGAATACATGTCCTGCACGAAAATCCGTGCCATGCCGCCAGTACCGGAAACCGTCGTGTAGGCGCCGGCGGTATTGCCGTGATTCCAGCCCGTGAAAGCGGTCTCGCAGGAAGAATCCGGAGAAAGATCATTGCGGGAAATAATCAGAATCTTGCCACGCATCTCCCCTACCGTCAAGTCCTTGCGGAATGCTGCCTTCCGCGCCTGATAATGAGGGTCCGAGGACAGGAAAGCACGCATCGCAGCCTTGTAATACGATTCGTCAATCTTCGAAAATATCTGTCTGTCAGACTCATAGCGCATGAGCACAATCACGAACTCCCCCGGGTGGGCGGCCAGGAAGGAATCGAAGACCGACATCTGATTATAGCGGGATAAATGTACCTCTTGTAGCGGTTTGTAATGTACCGCCTGTAGCACAATGTAATGTACCACCTCAAAAGTGGTTGCAATGAGGTACTGCAAAGTTAGTATTATTTTTGTTTTTTACGTCTTAACGAGTCACCTTTCAACTCGATTCTGTGAGTATCGCCGGCTGTGAGTCTGTCCATGATTGCATCTGCGATTGTCGGTTCATTGATGTAGTCATACCACTTAGCAACCGGAAGCTGGGAAGTCACGATTACTGACTTTCTCATATAACAGTCTTCCAGGATCTGCAGCAGGGCTAGCCGCGAGTTATTATCGAGCGGCTGTAAGCCGAAGTCATCGAAGATGACAAGGTCATTGCGTTGGATATGATTGACTACTTTCATCATCGTTCCATCAAGTTTGGCGAGCGCGATGCGCTCGATGAACTTGTTCATAGAGAAGTATTCAACTCTATATCCCATGAAGCAAGCCTGACGGCCGAGAGCACAGGCAAGGAAGGATTTTCCACAGCCTGTTTTACCATCAATGAGTATGTTCTCTGCTCTTCCTATAAAGCTGCAGTCCATGAGTTGCATAAGGGTATCCTTTGTAAGATTACGCTCATTGGAGCAGTACACATCTTCAAGCATAGAGTTATACCTGAGCTTGCTTGTCTTCAGATACATCTCCGTTTTCTTGGTGCTTCTGTACTGCCTTTCTGCTTCAGCCATGCGAGCTGCAAAGAGATCGATGGATGGCCATTCATTCACAGGTAGAGACTGCATGGATTTGTAGAACTCGGCCATGCCCTTGAGTTTGAGTTCCTCCAACTGGAGGATGGTTTCTTGAGTGTTCATGTTTTCATATGGATGCGTGCCAGTTGTTTTCTTTTATCTGTAAGCGTCTGCACCACGAACATTATTATGCGTGGGCATGTATGTCGTATCATTTGGATATGATTCTTGCACCTTGTCCAGGTTATTCTTCAGGATGGACTCAACCATCTTATAACTTGCTGCACTCTTAGGGTTTATATGCCGGCAGGCTTCTTCCAAGCGGGAAGATGTATATCGTCCAGCTAGACGCAGGATTCCCTGACAGGCCCTGTAAGACTGTTGCACAAAGTAAGGACGATTCAATATCGCATCTACAACGGCCCTGGTTTCAGGACCTATTTGAGAAGCCTTCTTCTGGAAGTAAGCTGCGTTGTACTCCTTGCTTTCAACATAGGCGCGATGTCTTTCCGGCATATGCTCCGGCAACGTGCTGTATCCATCATGATATAGACGTTTATGGACGGCAACACGCTTGAGATTGATCCAGATTTCGACAGTGTCAGCATCATACACAACCTTACCGGATTGTCCGACAAGTTGGTAAGGAACGCTGTAGAAGCGACCACGCTCTAACTGAACGTGATATGTGCTGTTTATAGTTACGGCCTTTTCATACTTGAACATGAAGCGCTCTTCAGGAAGTGGAAGAAGATATGGCTGTTCTTCCTTAACGAACTTATCATAGCGGCTGTATGTCAGCCCACTTTTGATTCGGTTATTATATAGGTCATTAAGCTCGAAGATTCTATTGTTCAGTTCTTCTAAGGATGTCCAGGTTTCGTTATATATGCGTGAGTAATAGAACTGATACACCTTGGCGACAAGGCCCTCTGCAGGGCCCTTGTCACGTGGTTTGCGTGAGCGGCATCCCTCGATATCGGTCCCATAGTGCATCGCCCATTTTTCAGCGGCTTCATTCAGAGCTGGTTCATAACGGTCATAGCGTTTGACCCATTGCAACATATTGTCGGTCTTAGATACCTCCGGAACGCCTCCAAAGTACTCCAGGGCTCTTGATAGTGCCGGGAAGAAGAACTCCATCTTCGTAGACAGCATTGCAATCGCAAAACTCATCATGGAGTATGGAAGAACGCACACAAGAACGATCGCTTTCTGGCATTCTCCGGTCTCTTTGTCAACCACCCACAGCGGATCTCCAGCGAAGTCAAACTGCATCTCACGGGCAGGAGTATACACGTTGTGAAGTTTCAGGTCGTTCTTCTTCTCGTACTCCTGAAGTATGGATTTGAACTGCGTGTAACCATACGGATTGTCCGTCGCTTTGCAATAAGTGTCCTCATATAGAACCTCATAGGTCATGTATTTGCGCGTCATGGCCTGTGCATAGTCCTCTATGTTTGCCTGTAGGAACTCATAGCGATTGGTGTCACGATTGCGATGAACATCCTCCTTGCTTAGGATTGCATGCAGATCGGCGTCCTCCATTTTGAGAAGTTCGTCCATGGATTTGCCGGAGGACTCTGCACGCTCCCTGTAGGGGCGCAACGATGTGCGACTGATTTTGAGCTTACGCTCAATTTCTCTCATGGGTGTTCCTAACTTGAACTCCCTGATGATTGCTCTTAAGTGAGTCATTGTTACTTTTTTGTTAGCCATATCTTTGTGGATTCATTTTTCTTCTCCACAAAGGTACTTTGGTTAACTCAAAGCAACCCTCCTGACGCCGCCTTCAACTGGCACTGGTTCAACTGCGGCATGTGGTACATTTGAAAGTGATACAGATGGTACATATCAAAGTGATACGCCCGGTACATTTCAAACTGTCACAGACGGTACATTTCATTCCGCTATGACTGGTACATTTCAAAGTGATACGGGTGGTACATCCATTCCGCTGCTATCACAGGCACGGACACCGGCATCGAGCTGTTCGGCAATAGTGAGGACCTGGCACTTCCCCGCCGCCACATGGCAGGTCGAAGTGGCAGCGTCATGCGTTCCCGGAATGGTAAGCCGGGACACATAGGTCGCATCATCAATGTAGGAGAGCCAGTCCTGCGGCGGAATCTCGTCAGGCCAGGAAGGATCTTCCCCAGAAGAGCCACCCGAGGAGTCACCGGTAGAGCCTCCAGAAGAATCGCCGGAAGAGTCCCCGGAAGAACCGTCAGACGGCCCGGAAGGATCCTCCACAGACGGGTCATCAGAAGACGGCTCCCTGGACGGGACAAGAGAATCCCCGGAGCAGGCCGTAACTACGAGAGCCATAGCCAGCACCGGGGAAAATATCCAGCGCAAACGCATCATTCGAAAATACGGTCGTTCTCCTCGCTATTCAGGCCATACTGCTTGATCAGCACGGAAATCTCAGGGTCGAGATTGCCTCGGAAACGATAAGAAGGATTCTGGCGGACCGATGTCACATAATGCTGCACGGCATTGTTGAAATCACCGCTCCTCGAGTACAGAATCGCCAGCAGGTAATTCACCTGGGCCGTCTTCTCAAGCTTCGACAGGATCCTCATCGCATTCAGATTGCGGTCCATGCCCACATAGGCCACAGCCGTATTGAAATCGTCATAAGGACTCAGGAGAGCCAGGGCCTCGGCATAATTCATATCCTTAAGCTCCTGGACACCACGCATATAGACACTGTCCAGAACCGTAGTGTGAACCGTATCCTTGATCATGCCCTTCCTGTGGAGATAACAGTTGAACTTCACAGTCCTCAGCTTCGGATACAGAGTTTCCTTCATGTACCGGTAATAAGCCTGATTCTTCATCTTCGACTCGCGGACATCCGGATTGGACTCGGCACGGATACTGAAATAGTCACTCTTCTGGTCCGGATTCATCACCACGTCCTTATCGACCAGGGCATCCAGGTCATCCCAGTTCTCCGGGATACAACGCGGAGTGAACCGTATGTCCACAGGCTTCTCGGCAGCCTCGATCTTCTGCTCCTCGCCATTGAAAGACATCGAGAAACCGGCCTCACGCTTCAGCGAATCCTTGTACGACTCGATATACTTGCTGAAATAAGCCGAAACCGCCTCGGAACGCTTCTGGGCCAGAGAGCTGTTAAGCGTGAACGAACCCTCCGGAGAAGCCGTCGCCCTCACGATAATCGAATCCAGGTCGAAATCCTTGTTCTCAAGCAGCGAAGCTATCGTCCTCGAAATCATATTTATCTCATAGGCATTCTCCGCATAATCCGTCTTGATCACCGACTTGCCCGCCTCGAAATCGATACGGCACTCAGTATTGGCCGTAGCACGGCGCTCAATCACCTTCGTCAGATACTTCTCGGTATTGTCCACAAACGCGGAAATCGAACTGATATAGAACGTAAGCGGCTCAGTCACAGGGATATTGTAAATCCTCTTGTCACTCTCGAAAATCTCACCGCTCAGCTTCACGTCCACCTTGCGCAGCTTCGGACGCGTATTTATCGTCTGCACATAATAATAGACGAACTCGCCCTCCGTATTGACCACGACCGAATCCAGCCTGATACCCTCCGTCACGATAGGGACCCTGACATACTTCGCATACATCGCATCCCTCTTGCTCTTCCTCCTCTCGTTGATATTCCGGGCCACCTTGTTCGTATAATGCTCCACGGCCTGCCTCTGCGACACCCCGTACACCGAATTGAACTGGTTCTCGTCAACAAAAGAAGTATCCGACTTGAACGCATAAAGCTGCGGGATATTGCGCTGCAGGAATATCTCAAGCTGCTCAAGGTCAATGAATTTAGTAGTATCCTGGATAATCTTCGACAGGAACTTGTCATACAGCTGGTAACCCCTCAGCTGGGCCTTGCGGTAATCCCCTCCCGTGATAATCACAGGGTCGAGACGCAGGCTGTCCTCCATCACGAACATGTCCGGATAGAACCTCAGCTGCCACTTGGTGTCCATCATGGACGGCGGAACCATGATCTGGAAAGCCAGGTCCACCTTGCCGTGGCGCTCGGCCACGTTCCTGAAACGAGCAGTCACCTTCGCGGCGTCAATCACCTCGGTAGCGACCATCTCGCCCGTCTCCTCGTCCTTGACCGCCTTCATCAGCAGGAACTCCCTGCCGTCGTCATCCTTGACAGTCAATGTGTCACGGGACGCTTTAAGGTCGTTTTTCATCTCAGGCAGATAGTCCGCCTCATTGGCCAGGGCCAGCTGCACATTGGCAGTGGAGTCCTCGCTCATGAGATTCGCCAGCTTGCGCCTCGTAGCGCACGAACTGACGACGGACAAAGCCACAACCGCAACAAAGATACACTTCAAAAATCTGTTCTTCATCTAATAAAAGTCAGGTTAAAACACATATTTCAATGCCACTTCTATATTGTCCGGCCCGATGAACCACTTGGCCCCCGACTTCTCGACCTTCATGCATTCAGCGCAATGATAGGACACATAGTCGAAAGTCCTTCCTCCCCACAATCCCAGGCCCAGATCAATATTGAAATGCTTCCCGAGCATGTACGAATACCCGAACGCCAGCCCCGCACCGAGAGACTTGCCCTCGTCCATCGTGGATTTCAGGAGACCCGTCTGGGTATAGTCGGAAAACTTGGCCTTGCCGGACATCCACCAGCCCGAATACACATACCAGAACCAATATTTGGCCGCAACATAGCCGGTCATCTGCTGGTTCTTGATAGGGCGTGTGGAATTCTTCTTGATGGTCCAAGGATTATACTTGGCGCCGGTCTCGAGCGAAAAATGCTGGGAAAGAGCAGCCTCGAATGACAGGTTGGCGGTGCCGAAAAAGCCCCAGTCCACGAAATTGGTGGACAGTGACAGATTCTGCGCGCGGGAGGTAACGGATGCCGAAAGCAATAATGCAGCCGTCAGAAAAAAGATTCTCCTCAAAAGGATCATAACACTAAATTCTATAGTTGCAAAACGTCAAAACGAAATGCAAAGTTAACTAAAATCTCAATAATGACAAAACTTTCATAGTCAACGATATCCCATAAAAAGTCGGCAGCCCTGTACCAGACTGCCGACTTGACCTACTACACGCTTCACAGCGGGGTTCAATCATTGCGGGTTATCTCTGCACCCCTGACGGGAATGCAGGAAAATTTCTCAAGAATTTACGAAATCATCAGCGGTTCCAGCCGCGCGGTTTGAAGTTGTAGGTCACGCCGATAGTGGCTGATGCGTAACCCTCGCCTGAACGTCCTCCGACCTCGCCGTCGAACTCGTCATTCAGGTAGCCGGCCCTGAGGTCAAGATTCACGGACCAGGCCTTGCCCACGCGGAACGAATTGAGCAGACCGCCACGGATGAGATAGCCGTTGGCAACCGGCTCGTCGGTGACTCTCGCATAGCCGACGCCGACATACGGGCAGCAGCCCCATACACGGTTCTCACGGTAACCGGCGAAAGCATTGTTGAGATTGAACATCACCTCGGCGGAGAGGGAGAATTCGTTGAATTTCGAATAGTAGAGCCAATAGCCGTATCCTCCTTTCTCGCCCTGAACCTTTTCTCCGGTTGAATGCGTACTTCCCTGGGTCGCTCCCTTGAAGGAAAGACCGCTGTACATGAGACGTACTCCGATACTCGGAGTAAACCATTTTCCGACGGCTATGTCAAGTGCAGGGGATATCCTCTTGCCGAACTCCACCTGTTTGTCGTGGTCACCGAAATAAACCTGCCCGCCGAAACCGGCGCTCACGAACCAGTTGGCCTTCGCAGGGGCCCCCTTCCGTGCAGAAGCCTCCTGCGCTGCAGAAGGGAACATGATCATCGCGCACAAAGCGCCTGCAATCAATAACTTTTTCATATTACAAATATTAGTTTTTAATTATTTCCTATTCTTCCTGAACTTGGACAGCCATCCCGACAGCTTGCCCGAAGGCTTGCGCCGGCGGTTCCCATAGCCGTAACCGTAGCCATATCCATAACCATAGCCGTAGCCATAGCCGTAACCGTAGCCATATCCATAGCCATGCTTGTGATGCTCCGTGCCGTTCAGTATGAGAGACATATTGTTCAGCTTCTTCTCCTGATACATCGCCTCGATGTCCGGAAGCATGCGGCGGTCGAGCCTGCCCGCACGAACCACGAATACGGTAAGGTCCGCGATACGGTTAGAGATGGTCGCATCGGCCACCATTCCGACCGGCACGGAGTCAGCAATGACATAGTCATAACGCCTGCGAAGTTCCTCCACCAGCATGTCCAGGCGGCCGTCCATCAGGAGCTCGGCCGGATTCGGAGCCACCGAACCTGAAGATACGATGTCGATATTCACCCCATCAGGGCCCTTGCGTATGATGTCATCCACCGAGATACTCTCGTCCGCGAGGAAATTCGTCACGCCTATGCCCCTCCTGCCGAAACGGGAACTCAGCGTTCCCTTCCTGATATCCAGATCAAGCATCACCACCCGCTTCTTCGCAGAGGCCAGGGTATTGGCCAAATGAGTGGAAATGAATGTCTTGCCGTCGCCCTCACTCATCGAGGTGCAGACAATCACCTGTATCGG
>SFNZ01000084.1 GCA_004552615.1 Bacteroidales bacterium
CGAAAACGGCTATGCAGCCTTCAGCACCGACCTTCCCGTTGGTGCAAAAACCTACGTCAAGGAAATCAGCACCGATAAGCACTATGTCCTGTCCGATAAGGAGTACCCAGTGGTATTCGAGTACGCAGGCCAGGAAGTTGCTACTGTTCACATAACCGTGAACGACGGCAACGAAATCCCCAATGAGCTGATCTACGGCACGATTAAGGGTTATAAGGTCAACCGTGAAACCGGCGATAAGATCTCCGGCGCTCTGTTCGGACTCTTCCGTGCCGACGAAACCAGCTTCATCGAAGACAACGCGCTGCTGACTACTGAATCCGGCGAGGACGGCGTCTTCACCTTTGAGAATGTGGTGTACGGCAGCTATACCGTGCGCGAGCTGCGTCCCGCAGCGGGCTATCTTGAAAACGAAACGGTCTATGCCGTGACAGTCGATAAGGACGGCGATGTGGTTGAGATCACCGTAGTGAATGATCTGATCCCCGAAATCGGCACGACTGCCGCCATCGACGATGAGAAGGAAGTCTGCGCCACCGAGGTGTTCACGCTCACTGATACAGTCGAGTACAAGCACCTTGTTCCCGGCAAGGAGTATACCGTCAAGGGCATTCTCATGGATAAGGCCACCGGCGAGCCGTTCCTCCAGAATGGTGAGCAGATTACTTCCGAGGTGTCTTTTGTCCCTGAAGCTCCCTCCGGCAGCGTGGAGGTGCTGTTCACCTTCGATGCCAAGCTCATCAAGACGGACACGAGCATCGTCGTATTCGAGAGTCTCTACAGCGACAGCAAGGAGCTGACCGTCCATGCGGATATCGAGGACGAGGAGCAGACTGTGACCGTTATTGTCCCCGAGATCAAGACCGAGGCTTCCACCGACGGAAAGAAGGAAACGACTATCGGTGGCGAGATTACCATCGAGGATATCGTTTCGTATCACAACCTCACTCCCGGCAAGGAATACGTTGTCAAGGGCACGCTCATGAACAAGACCACCGGCAAGCCCGTGACGGTCAATGACGAGCCTGTGACTGCGGAAGCCGCATTCACGCCCGAAGGTAGAGACGGCGAGGTCAAGGTGACTTTTATCTTCAATTCCTACGTCATCACCGAAACGACCGATGTGGTCGTGTTCGAGAGCCTCTACCGTGAAGACGTCGAGATCGCAGTTCATGCCGACATCGAGGATGAAGGCCAGTCTGTGAAGGTATATGTCCCCGAGATCAAGACCACTGCCTCCATCGACGGCAAGAAGGAGATTACTATGGCTGGAAAGGTAACGATTGAGGATGTGGTGTCCTACACCAACCTTATCCCCGGCACCGAGTACACCATCCGTGGCACTCTCATGAATAAGGCGACCGGCGAGGTCTTCACCGTTAACGGCGAGACAATCACCGCAGAAGTAAAGTTTACGCCTAAGGACAGAAATGGCGAGGTGAAAGTGAAGTTCGTCTTTGACGCTTCCGGTATCACCAAGAGCACGAGCCTGGTAGTCTTCGAGAGCCTGTATCGTGATGACATGGAGATTACCACGCATAAGGACATTGAGGACAAGGATCAGACGGTGACGATCACGCCGCCTCCCGATATTCCCAAGACCGGAGATACCACGAATATCCCGCTGTGGGGTGCTCTTACCGGTATTTCTCTCTTGGGAGCTGGCGTAGTGGCGTTCTTCACCTTCAGAAAGAAAAAGGAGGAAAAGGAACATGAACGCTAAGATGATTATCGGCATCTGCCTTGTGGTATTCATTGTCGCAGGGCTTATCGTTCTTCGCCTGAAGAACAGAAAGTAATGGACAAGGGCGGCACCCGTCAAAAGGTGCCGCCCAATTCCATAAGGAGGAAAGATTATGGATAAAAAAAGAATGGTCGGTGATTACACCGTCCTTAACTCCATGTATATCGGACACAGAGAGATCATCCTGGGTGAGAACCCGAAAGCAGCCAACGGGGAGCGATATGTCTGCTGCTATGCCGAGCGAGTGATGTTCTATGAACAGTATCTTGAGGCAAAAGTCAGTGATGATTTTGCCGAGATCGTAAAGCTCTATGGAGAACGAGTGACGCAGGCCGCAGACGAGATCATGAAAGAAACGGAAAAGGTAACGTCCGAGATCGGTATGAACGACGAGATTACCGCAAAGGACTGTAAGCCAATTTCGCAGGATGACGCTATCGAAGATAAAGTCATCGTGATACGCGGAAATGTGCTTCGCCCGGAGTTCAGACACGCCTCTCACCAATTGATGCTTTGCACAGGAGGCTTCGGAGCACAGAAAAACGCCAGAGGACGAACCTGCTACTGCATCTCCCTCTATAGTGGAAAGCAGACGTCGTTTTATCGTGGTGATGTTCTTGGCGTCATGGATAAGCGCTCCTTGCCTGAGTGGGCCAAAATCGGACTTCAAAACGCCCTTGAAATAAGACAAAACGAGAAAAGCCATCCCAATGAAAGAGGTGAAGCAAGATGATCGACTATGAAAAGCGAGCCATGATAGAGGCCGAGGATAAATACACCTTCCGTCAGAGCTCTCAGATTTCTTCGCAAACCGGCTTGATCGGTTATCTCCGCGCTGATATGGATACTGACGGAAACGGCTTCTTCAGCTCATGGAATGACTACCGAAAAGACCTCAAAACTGATGAGTTCAAGCAGGAGTTTGACGAGGTTATCAATTCTTTGCGTGAGGAAGGAGATATTCTTCACAACCGGAAGGACCTGGCTTATTACTGCTACACGAATCCGCAGAGCAAAATGCCCACCGAGCAGGACTACTACGGTGTCCGTGTCGATACGGACAAGTACACCTATCTGCTGCGCCTGAACCCGAACAAGGGCGAATACAATCTCTATTGCTATTGCTACGTCAAGGAATGGCTCAATGGGCATATGAAGGACGCGGCAAAGGGTATCCGGTTCATTAACAGCCACTATAAAGAACTGTTCCGCATCCCCGATGGCGGCAAAATCAAGATCCACCTTGCCTGGAACGAAGACCAGGTGCGAACTTGCAGATATATCGACGACTACCACGTTGAGGTTGGCGACAACCTTTACCACATTTGCGAGTTTGCCGAGCGGATGGAGCAAAACGGACACACCTATGAGCCTGTTCGCACAGAGCTTCCGGAGCAATGCTACAGCATTCTTCCCGGTTCCGGAGAAATCATCGTAGTCAAGCGAAATGAAAAAGGCTACTACAATCCCCATATTCCCGCCGTCAGCAAGGAACAAGCGCGGGAAATTGTCGATGAGTACAACGGAAAGCTGGGCGTTACCAGAGCCCAAGAGGAAGCAATGAGAACCGGCTCCATGTTCGGCTTTCATGTTCCCGGCGCTGATCCCAAGAACTATGACAAGGACGGCAAGCCCCTGGCCCCGAAGGACAGATGTGACGCCAGATGAGCGAATACTGTGTCTGCTGCGGAGCAGAGATACCGGAGGGCAGAATGATCTGCCCTATTTGTGAAAAGGACGGAGGTGAAGGAAGTGAAAGACAGACACATCATTTGGAGCAACGAAAATCTCGACTTGGACGACTGGCGCGAAGACTTGCAGGAGCAGTATCCCGACTGTTCCGAAGATGAGCTCTATCGCATCATGTGCGAAACAAACGCCGACTATCTCTCCGACGAGCGTGTGAACCTGAATATCCAGTTATCCCAACCGATCCTTGTGATTGCTGACCTTGGCCTTTGGAACGGACGGCGCATGGGATATAAGGAGATCCCAAGCGGCAATATTCGTGACTGCCTATCCGGAGGATACGATTACACCACCTGGTACGTGGACAAGAAGGGCGACTTCCGTTGTGATGACATTCACCATGATGGCACCAACCACTATCTCTATCGGGTTTACAAGGACGGAGTTTCCGAATATCAAAAGGACCGGCTAAAAGAGAAGCTATACGAGGGCACCGCCACAAGAGCCGATGTTACGAGGATCACGAGACGCCTCGGTGATGAGATTGGCAAGGTGTATGGCTGGGATTTCCCAACACATCAGAGAAATGAACAAGAACCTGTGAGATAGGAGAAAGCGATGGATAGAAAGAAAGCCATCTGCGAATATCTCCGCCAGAATCATATCGGCAAAGAAAAAGCCATCCACAGCAAGGAGCTTGAAAAGCTGTTCATGCTTGACGGAAGAAATATTCGCCGCAAGATCAGTGCTCTCAGACAGGATGGCTTTCCTATTTGCAGCGATGAGACGGGATATTACTACGCAGACAATCAGAAAGAAATCAACCACACAGTTTGCAGGCTCAACGAGCTTGTTACGAAGGTGTCCAACGCCAGAACCGGCTTGCTGTTCGCTTCGGTTCTCGGTGAAAAGGAACAGACCATAGAGGTCACAATCAAAGTAAAGTAAGGAGGTAATCCCATGCCGAGCAAATACCAAATCATTTCGGAGTTGGCATCCCAGACCGCAAGGGATATCACCTCCAAGGCAGAGCGATACACGGACTTTCTCGTTACCGCTGCCAATAACTATAAGTACAGCTTTAAGGAGCAACTGTTGATCCATGCCCAGAAGCCGGATGCGACGGCCTGCGCGGAAATCGAGACTTGGAACCGGCTCGGTCGTTGGGTGAACAAGGGAACGAGAGGCATTGCGCTCCTTGTCGATAGAGATACCCCATACAAGCTGCGCCATGTCTTTGACTACTCGGACACGAACAGCCGTGCCGGTCGAGTGGTCACACTTTGGCAAATGCGTCCGCAGTATGAAGATGCCGTAAAAGAAAGCCTCCAGGATAGCTTTGGAGAGGTGGAGCTGACAGCAGACTTTCCGCATTTCCTTATGGAGATTGCGAAGAATGCTGTTGAGGATAACTTTTCAGATTACCTTTCCAATCTCCAGTCTGTCAAAGGTGACAGCTTTTTGGAGGAACTGGACGACCTCAATCTGGAAGTCTGGCTGAAAGACACTCTGCGAAGCAGCGTCGCGTATATGGCACTGGTGAGAGCAGGCTATCAGCCGAGCCTCTACTTCACACGGGATGATTTCTCCCACATTTACGATTTCAATACGGTACCCGTGATCTCTGTTCTTGGTGCTGCAACGAGCGATATTTCCGAGATGGTGATCCGGGAAATTGCAGAAACCGTAAAAGGACTGGAAAAAGAGGAAAAACAGAGTAATCGCACATTTGCGAGGGGACGATCCTCTGAGTATCATGAAAGCAGAAACAATAAAACCGAAAGGAGCTATGAAGATGGAACTGACCTATACGATGCAGGGAGATTACCTGATCCCCGACCTGACCGTTCCGGAGAGCCCGAAGATTGGGAAGTATGGAATGCTGCGTCGAACCTTCCTCCGAGAGCATCGGGATGGAATCTACACCGGGATGCTGCTGGAAGGAACGCTGAACAGCCACTTGGAGGAAGTGGACGCTCAGGCCAACCGGATGATGGACAAGCTGACCGAGCAGATGAAGACGCTCAACGGCGTGACCGAGCAGATGAAGTCCGAAGACCAGATGAAGTGGGTTCAGCTGATGAACTCGATCCGGAACTCGGCGGAGGAAGTGGTCCTGAGAGACCTGATCTACGCGTAAGTCTTCCCTCAGAGGAAGAACAACAGGAACTGATTGCAGAAGCGGAGGCTGAAACAACCTCCGCTTTTGTTATTTCTCAGGAAGATATTGACGCTGTTCTGACTCGTGGCAGCGGCGTCCATGAGGGAAAGTACCGTATCTATGAGCAGTACCTGAAGCAAGAAACCCATGAAGCAAATGTTGCGTTTCTGAAGGATGAGTACGGCGTCGGCGGTGCGTATCCCGCTGTTCCCGGCAGGCAGCTTGATGAGAACCATGACGGAAAGGGCATCAAAATCAGTAGAGGCAGCATCATGCACCCTGATGCAGAAGTCCTTTTGAGCTGGAAAAAGATCGAGAAGCGTATCGGAGAACTGATTGCCACGGACCAGTATCTCAGTCAAGCTGAGAAAGAGCATTATCCTGCGTATCGTGCCGAAGCGGAAGCTCGTAGAGGACGATCAGCTATTTCTGAGGAGTTTCGCTCCATCGTTTATGACTACAACGACTATATGACGCAGCTTGGAGAAGAGGATAAAAAGCTGAACCTTTATTATCTGTCAAGCTGCTGGGGTGCTTTTTCGGTCGGTGATAAGAGAATGTATGCGCGTACCTCTGACGGCGATTTCATCCTTCCGATGATGCGCGAAGCGATGAATACCATCATGGCAGACAATACGCATCTGACAGAACGCTGCGAAGCGATGCTTGCCTCGTTGAACAGCGATCTGGCGAGACCGCTGGAACCGTCTTATGACGAGCTGAACCCTCCGCCGGAGCCGGAAAAAGAGTATCGTTTCTCCCTTGGCGATACCGTCTATCTTGGAACGCATGAGTATGAAGTGCTTTCCTTCGACGAGAATGAAGTGGTCCTGTATGATACGCAGTTTCCTCTGTTCAACAAGACCATGACACGCGAGGAGTTTGAAGACCGGCTAAAAGAAAACCCTCTGAACGATCATCTTCTCCAAGTGGTGGAACAGACACTAACCCCTGATAATACGGAAACCAGGATAGCGTTGGACACCGATAGAGAAAAGGTCTATTGGATATACTTCAACCCCGATTCCACGGCTGGCGGTCAGTATGTCTCCGGAGAGCTGGATTTCAATGTATTCAAGGAGCTGATCGACCAGTATGACATCGAGAATCATCCGGAAAATGCAGAGCAGTTCGCTGCGGATCTGGAAGAGATGTCAGATCAGTTTCTCGCAGATATCAACACACCTTTCTTTGCCGAGGCTGAGAACGAGTACGAAGGTACAACCGTTTATACGGGTTTTACGTCTGAAAACATCCTGCAAATTTATGAAGCCATCCTGTCTTATGAGACAGATCGGGATGCAGAGCGAGACTTGAATCGGCATGAGGCAGAGTTCGGTGCTGATGGTACGCGAGTTTTCCGCGACACTGAGGAAAGACAGGTACAGCCGGAGACGGGTCCTTTTATCGACCACTATTATGTAGTCGAAGACCTTGCCGCTGCGCCTTTATCAGTGACGGAATATCCTGATCGAGAAGAAGCGCTGGAAGCGTATTTCGCTCTGCCGACAGATACCATGAAAGCCTTTGGTGTAGTCAATACCAAGGAGCTGCCCGGCAGTCTGGACTTCATTCAGTGCAGAGATGGCAAAGACACGCTGATTGAGGACTATGCCAAAACGGATGATGACTCATGGAGAAACCCTGAGATAGAAGGGCTTATTGACCAGCTAAAAGAAAAGCTGGCAGAGCGCGACAAGCCGATTGCACCGCCTCCGCAGAAACAGCGCAGCGGCAAGGTGACGCCCCATGTGCTGCTTCCCGAAATCAATACCGAATACAGGACCAATTTCAGAATTGAACGGGACGATATCGGCGTTGGTACACCGCTGGAACGGTTTCACCACAACAGAATGGCGATTCAGCTTCTGAAGAAGCTGGATGATGAACACCGACTGGCAGATACAAATGAGCAGCGTATCCTTGCGGATTACGTCGGCTGGGGCGGTCTGTCAGATTATTTCAAAGAGGACAATCCTCATTATCAGGAGCTGAAGGAGCTTCTGACAGAAGATGAATACGCTTCTGCCAGAGAGTCCACG
>SFNZ01000085.1 GCA_004552615.1 Bacteroidales bacterium
GTTCTTCATCGACGGCGACAAGAAGTACCCTACTATCTGCACCACCGGAACAGAGGACTATTTCTGCGGATCATACAACTTCGACAGGAACGGCAGGTTCATAGAGTTCTGCACACCTTACGCAGGTCTCGTTCAGGTAATCCGTCCTGACGGAACCTACAGGTCACAGGAGAGATTCGGCCTCTACAGATGGCACATCATGGATCCGGTAAGATTCAAGAAGGATTTCAAGGCTACAATCCAGGATCTCGGATGGAGATTCGACGGAAGATATCTCCAGCAGCATTCAGACATCGCAGCCACATCATTCTGGTATCAGAGCGAGCCTCATGCAGCATTCCCTGAATTCCCAAGCTGGCAGGATCTCGAAAACTATTAATTATGGCTTTCAGACATACATTTACGCTTTTATGCCTGTCATGCATCGCCTGCATGACGGGCATAGTGACGAATTCCTGCGATAAAAGCGAAGACGATCCGAAAGGTGATGCCTCCGTTACCGTCATTGCCGGAGCAGAAGAGGTTGACGCCGTGAAAGGAGCTGCCGAAATCAAGCTGCGGATTGACGGGTTCAAGGACATGAAGTATCTGAAAATCGAGAAAGAGACGAGTTTCGGAAAACTTCCAGCAAATTACCAGAAATCGATCCTGTCCGAGGAATTCACTTACGAATACCAGCTCAAGCAGACGGACCCTGAACTTATCTATATAAACTTCACCGGATATGACCTGTCAGGAGCTGCAGGGCCGACAACGACCGTAAAGATTCACAACAAGGAAGGAGTTTCCGGCAAGAGCGTGACATTCACGAATCTTCAGTGTATCTCACGCGTGACGGGAAAGGAAGAGAACGGCCATGACGGACTACCTGCAGTGAAATATTCCGTAGGAAACCGGACCGACCTGAAATACAATGTCGGGGGAACGGACCTCGGCATCGTGTGGGAAATCGAGCCGGGCCGGTATGGCCTGTTTTTCGGAGATACATACGGCGCCGATTTCAAGCCGAATTTCGCCGCCCCCGGTCCCAACGGAGGCTCATGGAGATGCAATGTCGTATTGTTCTCGGAAGATACGGACCTGTCCAACGGCCTGAGAATTGACGATGCGGCTACAGACGGAAAACAGGCAAAGGAAATCTGTTTCGGAGCGAAGAACACTTCCGGAACGGGCGACTGGACCTCGATTCCTACCGCTGCCGTGCATGCGAACGGAGCGGAATACGTCCACTACATGAACATTAAGGCATGGAACGGATGGGTGACCAACTACTCCGGAATGTACAAGTCCACCGACAAGGGAATGAATTGGGAGCGCGTCGGAACGGTCAATTTCGCAGGCGAGAGCAATTTCGGGCAGGCCGGATACTACAATGACAACGGCACCGTCTACATGATTGCCACGAAGACCGGAAGGTCGGACACACCGCACATTGCCCGGTTCAGGGAATCCGACATCGAGGATCCTGCGAAATACGAGTACTGGAACGGTATCGGCTGGATAAAAGGACGTGAAGATCTTGCTGTTCCGATGTTCAAGGACGAGACCGGGGAACTTTCATTCTCCTATATGCCTGAACTCGGAAAATGGATATTGCTGTACTTCAACGGTCCTCGTTACGAAATAAGCATGCGCAGCGCAGACAGGCCGGAAGGCCCGTGGAGCGAACCTGTGCAGGTAGCCAGCGGATGGCAGTGGGCCCAGCTTTACGGCTCATTCATCCATCCTCTCTCCAAGAACGGCACCACATTGTATTTCATCATGTCGATGTGGCTGCCATATAATACTTATCTGATGTCAATAGACTTGAAATTAAGCAAATGAAACTAAGATTGGCACTGATCCCGGTGCTGGTCATTTCCACTGTCCTCTCATCTGCGCAGAACACTGTCAGGATACAGTCCCCCGACGGGAATTTGTCGATGACAATGTCTGCGGAGAAGGGGGGAGTAACATACCGCATCGATTACAAGAAGGAAAATCTCGTGAAACCTTCCGGAATCGGACTGATTCTGGACAGGGGAACCGTCGGCAGCAATTCCCGTTTCGGAAAAGCATCAAGGACGAACGGCACGGAATCGTATGACCTTCCCGTCGGGAAAACATCCCACGTGGAAAGCCGTTGGAACGGGGCGTTGATTCCGTTCACGGACAAAGGCGTGGACGGAATCGAATGCTCGGTGGAGATGCGCATATTCAATGATGCCGCAGCATACCGCCTGGTATTCAAAGACAAGTCGACTGACGGAAATATCCGTATACGAAACGAGAGAATGGACCTGAATCTCAGCGGAAATCCTCTTGCCACAGTACTTTACGCCCCCGGATTCATCAATACTCACGAAGGCCTTTACACCACGGCCAATGCCGGCAGCCTGGACAATGACAGACTGATGGACATGCCGGCGCTATTCGAGTTCGGAAGCGGGAAATTCCTCGCAGTGACTGAGGCCAATCTCGTCAATTATGCCGGAATGTATCTCATCCGGAAAGACGGGGTCCTGACCAGCAGGCTCTCGCCGAGGCTCGACAATCCTGAATACAGCGTGCTTTTGGACAAGGAAGGCCGGACCCCGTGGAGAGTGTTCATGGTAAGTGACAGAATCGGGGCCCTGATAGAAAGCACGGCCCTGACAAGTCTCTGTGACCCGTGCAAAATAGAAGACACGGGATGGCTGAAACCAGGAAAGACGACTTTCCCGTGGTGGAACGACACCCAGGTTCCCGACACGACATTCCAGCCGGGAAACAATTTCCTGACCAACAAGTACTATATTGATTTCGCTGCAGACCACGGACTTGAATATCATTCGGTTTACGGCTATGCAGACATGCCCTGGTACGTGGACGACGGCCCGGGCTTCAGCATTGCCGGTCCCGGAGCCGACCTCACGAGGCCTGTGCCACTCCTGGACTTCGAGGCCGTCTGCAAATATGCCCGGAGCCGGGGCGTGGACATTCACGTATGGCTGAACTGGGCGGCCCTTTACAAGGATATCGACAATGTCTTCACGAAGTTCAATGAATGGGGCGTGAAGGGAATGATGGTGGACTTCATGGACAGGGATGACCAGGAAATGATTGAGATTCAGGAGACTATACTCCGGAAAGCAGCTGAGCACCAATTGTTCATCCAGTTCCACGGGGCGAGCAAGCCGTCCGGACTGTCGAGGACATGGCCGAATGAATTCACGAGGGAAGGCACACTGAACTATGAGGTGTACAAATGGGACCGTGCGCGCAACATGGGCGCCGGCCACGACATCAACATGCCGTTCACAAGGCTTCTGGCAGGGCCTGCCGACTACCATCTCGGAGGATTCAGGTCGGTAGCGGCAAAGGACTTCAAGGTCAGGTACTCGGCCCCTCTCGTGACGAGCACTCGCTGCCACATGCTGGCAATGTACGTCGTTCTGGAGAGCTATCTCAACATGGTCTGCGACTACCCGGATGCCTACAGGGGACAGCCGGGATTCTCTTTCATAGAAGATGTCCCGACCACCTGGGACGAGACGAGAGTACTTTCAGCCGAAGCGAGAAAATATATCGTCACCGCGCGGAGGAAAGGAACTGACTGGTATGTGGGCGGGATCACGGATTCCGGGGAGAGGGAGTTCCATGTGGACTTCGGATTCCTCGGGGAAGGTAATTACCGGGCTGAACTGTATATGGATGCAGACGATACGGATGAATATCCGGATCATCTGATTCACGGGACCAGAATCCTGGACTCCGGTTCGGAGATGACGGTAAAGGCCGGTGCTTCAGGAGGTTTCGTCATGAAGCTTTGCCCTTGTGACTGCGGGATTGCCCGTGATGGCATGACACCTCCGGACACTACGGCAGGTCTGTGGATAAGGCCGAACGGAGCGAGTGACGCAAGGCCGAAATGGGGATTTGCCGACGGAATACAGGTAGGCATCGCCCCTACGGGCGGTCCGAGAGGACTTCTCAGGATATACACACCGTATCTCGGCCAGCCGGACGACTATGTGATGAATTTCATCGCCGTGGAGCCTATACCTCACAAGGGCAAGGACATCCGCGGACTCTCCGAATTGGAACGGAGCCAGATTGACGGTCGCCAGGGCAAGATTTTCTGGAGTTCGGACGACGATATCCTGGATGATGCAGACAAGGCCGTTCCGGCACGCGGAGTCATCAGCAATGTCGATGGCGAGCAGCAGCTTACCGTATATATCTTCACCGAGAAATTCCTCAACGGCACCGAGCCATACCTGCGCCTGAAGTTCCGGGAAAGCCGGCCGTATGAATTCGAGATTTCCACATTCACCCGGGAGAACGGCAATCCGGAGCCGGACTACTGCATCGTCACCGCTACCATGGGGAACAAGGCCAGGCTGCGTAACCTGTACCTGAAGGACGGAACCCTGCATTCGGGAAGCATCTGGCCGGACTACCGGCTGGACGGTTTTGCAGAGCATTGCCACATCCCTGCCGGAAGAATGATATCAGGATCTGACGGGGCAGTCTGGTTCATAGCCGCTCCGGACGAGGAGGATCCTGCATCCACGCCGCTCGCCGAAGGGACGTTCCCCGGATGGAAATATTACGGGGCGACAGCAACACAATATTGGAAGAAGCTTCTTCCGGAATCCCGTACCGAGGGACTTGTGAACGGAAGATTCGCCTACTGGGGGAGCAGTTCCCCTATTCCGGGAGGCATTGCCTATGAGAATTTCGAGATGAAATCTCCTTTCAGACAGGGAGATACTTTCATCTTCGGCATCTCACCGCTCTCTCCGGAGAGATTCATTAAAAGCATAAGATAACCCTACAACGTAATAATTATGAAGAGCAAATGTATTTTGACTGCGGTCCTGGCTCTTGCCGCCTCGACATCTCTGCTTCAGGCAAGAGAGTACAACAAGACCTACACCGGGAAAGAGCTTGACCACATAGCCTACCCGATCGGAGGTCTCGGCTCGGGAATGTTCTGTCTCGAAGGGACGGGTGCCATTTCCAATGTCTCATTCCACCATTACCCACAGCTTTTCCACGAGCCTTGCACATTCGCAGCAATCCACGTGAAAGGCGTGCAGAACGGCTCCAAGGTGCTGGAGGCCAATGTTCCTGACTACAAGATTTTCGGAAGGAACGAAGGCGGAATGGGAGTGGGCGGAACCACATGGGGACTTCCACGCTTCGACGAGGGCTCATTCTCCGCAAGATTCCCGTTCGCTGAGATTGACCTGAAGGACAATGATCTCCCGGTTGACGTCCACATCACCGGATGGAATCCTTTCATCCCTAATGACGAGGACAATTCCGGACTCCCTGCAGGTGGACTCGAATATACCTTCACCAACACTTCCGCCGGCGAGATAGAAGCCATCTTCTCGTTCAATACCAGGAATTTCATGTGGAGGACAAATGACACTCCATCCCCTATCACAAAGATGGACAAAGGGTTCGTGCTGAACCAGAACCCTGCAGAGAGGCTCGTGGATGCTGAAGGACATTGCGCTATTTTCACTGACGAGGAATCCACGGTGGTAAATTACTGCTGGTTTCGCGGCGGATGGTTCGACCCTCTCACCATGGCCTGGAACAACGTGGCCAATGGCAACATGCCATCCAACGAGCCTGAGAACGGCGGCCCGGGAGCATCCATCTACGTTCCGTTCAAACTGAAGGCAGGCGAAAGCAAGACGATTCACCTCTACCTTGCATGGTATGTTCCGCATTCGGTTCACCGTATTGGACCTGACGCCGTCTCCGACTGTGATTTCGGCGACTGCTACAGCCCTGATCTCTACAAGGACACACCTGAGAGATATGAGCCTTGGTACAGCAGGAGATTCTCCGGAGTGGATGAAGTTGCTTCCTACTGGGCATGTCATTACAATGAGCTGAAAGCCGCTACACAGAAGTTTACAGACGCATTCTACGACAGCACACTTCCTCCAGAGGTAATTGATGCAGTTTCCAGCAACCTCACCATCCTCAAGTCTCCTACTGTAATGCGCCAGCATGACGGAAGGTTCTGGGTATGGGAAGGCAGCGGCGACAACTGGGGAAGCTGCCACGGTTCCTGCACCCACGTATGGAATTACGCCCAGGCCGTGCCTCATCTTTTCCCGAGAATGGAGCGCACTCTCAGGGAGACTGAGTTCCTCGTGGACGAAAACAAGGAAGGCCATCAGGTATTCAGGGCCAACATTCCTATCCGTCCGGTGAAGCACGATTTCCATTCTGCAGCTGACGGACAGCTCGGCGGCATCATGAAGGTGCACAGGGAATGGAGAATCAGCGGTGACAACGAGTGGATCCGCAGTCTCTATCCACAGATTGTCAAGAGTATGGACTATTGCATCCGCACATGGGACCCTGACAGGCTCGGCGCTGTGATAGAGCCTCACCACAATACCTACGACATCGAGTTCTGGGGACCTGACGGAATGTGTACCAGCTTCTATGCTGGAGCATTGAACAGCATCGTGGAAATCGGCTCATTCCTCGGCGAGGATGTTTCCGAATACAAGGCTCTTCTCAAGAAGGCCCGCAAATATATGACTGACAAGCTCTGGAACGGGGAATATTTCTACCAGGACATCAGATGGAAGGACCTCAAGGCAGAGGACCCTACCAAGGCCCAGTCTTTCCACAGCTCCTATTCAACTGAAGCCCGCCACATTCTCGAGAACGAAGGTCCTAAGTATCAGTACGGTACAGGATGTCTTTCAGACGGCGTCATCGGCTGCTGGATGTCTCTGGTCTGCGGTCTCGACGAGCCTGTCGACAAGGAGAAGGTCACAAGCCATCTCGAGTCCGTGTACAAGTACAATCTCAAGCACGACCTGCGCAATCATTCCAATCCTCAGAGACCGGGATATGCCGTAGGTACTGACGGTGGACTTCTCCTCTGCTCATGGCCTAAGGGCGGCAAGCTCAGCCTGCCTTTCGTATATAGCGACGAGGTTTGGACCGGTATCGAGTACCAGGTGGCATCCCATCTCATTTTCGAGGGCAAGGTTGCTGAAGGCCTCGACATCGTGAGGACCTGCCGCGACAGGTATGACGGCGTGAAACGCAATCCTTACAACGAGTACGAGTGCGGTTCATGGTATGCAAGGGCAATGTCGAGCTACAGTCTCCTCCAGGCCCTGACCGGAGTCCGCTACGACGCGGTGACCAAGACTCTCTACATCGACTCGAAGATAGGCGATAACTTCCGTTCATTCCTTTCAACTGCAAGCGGATACGCCGTAGTGGGACTGAAGGGCGGCAAGCCGTTCATCGATGTACGCGAAGGCAATATCGATGTACAGAAATGCATTGTAAGCGGTAAAACTGCAAAACTCTAAAAAATTGAAAAAATTACTTCTGATATCGAGCATCTGCACATTAGCTGCAGTATTATGCCCGGCCCAGGAGAACAGGATTCCGTTCGCCGATCCATATATTCTTGAGGCGGACGGAATCTATTATATGTACGGTACAAGTTACGACGACGGAATCGGCGTGGTGATGTCAACTGACCTGAATAACTGGACAGTTCCGGGCGGTACAGAGCGCCACGTCGCCTTGTCGAAAGACGACTCGTACGGAAACTTCTGGTTCTGGGCCCCCGAAGTGTATCATGTCGGGGACAG
>SFNZ01000086.1 GCA_004552615.1 Bacteroidales bacterium
AGCGTTCCGAGAGTGTCTGGTACTTCGAATGAATAACGCCCTGTCACTGAAGGGTCATCGCCGATGAAACGGGTTGTGTCCTTCGAGGAAAAGATAGGTGTAACCGTCCAGTAATATCCCTTGTCCACCGTATCCTTGGTCAATCCGCGCGGCTCCGCCTCGACGATGTCTCCCGGCAGCACATAAGCCGGTATCGTGAAATCCAGAGTGCCAGTGAACGAATTGGAAACTGTGGTATCATCATCGTCATGATGACAGGACATTACCATCCATCCTGTCAAAAGAGCTCCGGCGAGGAGCGACATTCTTCTACAATCCATCGTTTACCAAATAGTATAATATTGCAAATATCGTTATTTTTCCACAAAAACCCGTACATTTGTACAAATACTTTGCCAATGATCAACAAGACTTCAGTATTATACATCATCCTGATGGCCTTATTGTCTTCCTGCGGGCAGCATGACCGCTATGTGCTGATACAGGGCTATGCCCAGGGTGGGACATATTCGGTCAAATATAATACTCTCGGAAAGGACGGCAGAATCCGCCTTAGCCCGGAGGAAGTCCGCTCCGCCGTGGATTCTATACTCGAGTCGATAGACAACACTCTTTCCGGGTACAACAAGGGCTCACTCCTCAGCAGGCTCAACTCCGGAGACACCATAGAGTTCACTCCGGGAGGGATGCTCGATGAGATATACGGCATGGCAGCATCTTTCTACGAGGAGACAGACGGTGCACTGGACGTGGCTGCAGGGCCGCTGTTCGACATCTGGGGATTCGGATTCACCACAGACTCGATGCCATCTCCGGACAAGGTCAGGGAAACCGCAGCCAGCTGCGGAATGGGGAGGTTGAAGAAAGACATGAAACAGGCAGCCCGGAACGGGCGCGTTGACGCAGCCTGTCTTTTGGGGACAAATGCGGGGAACACATCGGCCGCCAGAGGTGAAAAGACACCTGAACCAACGCTTCCCGTATTGAATTTCAATGCAATAGCCCAGGGATACAGTTGCGACCTGGTAGCGCGTTACCTCTATGGAATCGGTGTCAAGGATATGCTCGTGGATATTGGGGAAATCTTTTGTGACGGAGTCAATCCTGCAGGACGTCCGTGGAGAGTGGGTATAGACAGGCCGTTCGACGGCAACGATACCCCGGGACAGGACCTCGACGGGATATGGGAATCCCCATCCGCACCATGCGGAATAGTGACGTCAGGAAATTACAGGAAATTCTATGTCCGTGACGGACACAAATATTCACATACGATAGACCCGAGAACAGGTTACCCGGTAGAACACAATCTCCTGAGCGCCACCATAACTGCCCCCACTGCTACGGAGGCCGATGCCTATGCGACCTATTGCATGGTCATAGGGCTGGATAACGCAAAGCAATTCATCTCGGACAATGCAGGCCGGCTGACCGGATACCTGATATATTCCGACGAAGATGGAAATATGTGCGAATGGGCTTCCGAGGGATTCTCTATCGCAGGTCAGTGATAACCCAATTCGTGCCTGCAGTCTTCATATCGAACGAGAACTCTTCCGGAGAAACCCTGGTGGAATATTTCATGGAACTGAACGATAGTTCCGTCTTTGTGCCGTCTCCAAGTACCATGACAGCACGCGCGAGAACGGGAGCTTCCTCCCCTTCCGCAAGCCATACCGAGAGTGTTGAAATGCCGAGCACGCCTGACTCCGGATTGAAATCCACCTTCGTGCAGCCTCCGGAAACTTTTGTCACTGAATCGATTGTAAAATGAGTATCAAGCGAGGAAAGGATGACGGCGGGATCCGCAGCTGCAACTCCTGCAACATTGTCCCCGACGCTTTCCACCACCATTTCCCCGGCCTCCCTGTCCAGAGTCCATCTCGTTTCCCCGTCACACCATATTTCCAGCCCGTCACCTTTCATCAGGAAAGAAGTGCCCTGAAGCCTGAGCGTGCCCGACCCGGACACCTCTACACCGGAAATCGCATTATAGGAATACGTCACATCCACGCAACGGGATGCGACCGCATCCGAAAATCTCTTCATAATGTCCTGTCCCCCAGCCTGTACACTCACAAGCAAAACAAGGACAGATATCAAAAAAACATTTCTCATAACCGTCATTCCGAACCGCCTTTCATGTATGCTGCGAGTATCGAGTCGAGAGTATTCAGGTCAGGCACGAGAACCTGTCTCGGTTTGGAGCCTTCCTGCGGTCCTACGATTCCCGCTGCTTCAAGCTGGTCCATCACCCTGCCTGCCTTTGCATAACCCATACCAAGCTTGCGCTGAAGGTCTGACGTGGATCCCCTCTGGGTGGTCACCACCATCCTGGCCGCTTCCTCGAAGCGCTCGTCGAGATTCTTCATGTCAATCATTGCAGACCCTTCCTCCGCAGAATTTTCGTCGGCAGGCGGCAGATAATACGGGGTATTGTAACTCTTCTTGTATCCTGTCTGCGAGCCGATGAACTTGGTCAGGGTATTGATCTCGTCGTTGCTTATCCATGCGCATTGCATCCTCTCCATTTCCACACCGGCATAATAGAGCATATCTCCCTTTCCTATGAGTTTCTCGGCTCCCGGAGCATCGAGAATGGTCCTGGAGTCCTGCATCTGGGACACCCTGAACGCGATACGCGTCGGGAAATTGGTCTTGATAACACCAGTGATGATGTCTACTGAAGGCCTCTGGGTGGCAAGTACGATATGGATACCTGCCGCACGGCCCTTCTGGGCCAGCCTTATGATGGAGTGCGTGATGCTCCGGGCCAGATTACGTCCTTCACCGCCTGATCCGCTGGACATGGTAAGATCCGCATACTCGTCAATGATGGTGACAAGGTATGGCAGATACCTGTGTCCCTCGGTAGGAAGCAGATGGCGGTCACGGTATTTGTCATTGTAGAGCTTGATATTGTTGACAGACGCCTTGCTGAGCAGCTCGTATCTCTGGTCCATCTCAACGCAGAGAGAGCGCAGAATCGCCTCTGCCTGGGGAGCTTTCTTGACAACGGCATTGGCCATTTCATCCTGTTCGCTCGCTGCATCAGGCAATACCGCCAGATAATGGTGCAGCAGGCTCGAATAAGCCGTAAACTCCACCATCTTCGGGTCTATGAAGACGAACTTGAGTTCGGACGGGTGCTTGGAATACAGGAGGGAGGCAATCAGCACATTGAGTCCAACTGATTTACCCTGTTGTGTAGCTCCGGAAATAAGCAGGTGAGGGGCACCGGCCAGGTCGAACACCTTCACCTTCTGTGTGATGGTCACTCCGATGGCAACCGGCAGTTCCGCTTTGCTCTCGCGGAACGCGTCATCATTCAGCAGGGCACGGAGAGGGACTATGGACGGATTGTCATTAGGTACCTCAAGGCCGACTGAATCGGACAGCATCACGATACGTACTCCCTTGGCATTCAATGCCATCGCAAGCTCATTATACAGATTCTTGATAGAGGCAATCTTCACTCCGCTTGACGGATACACCTTGTAAAGAGTGACCGTCGGGCCCACAACGGCAACCACGTTCTCCACTCCTACCTTGTATGTCTGCAGAGTGGCGCGTATGATATAATTGTTCCTCTTCAGCTCCTGCTCGGAAACCTTGTGGATTGAGCTTTGATAATCCCCCAGGATCTCCAGCGACGGGAAGGTATAATTCTCAAGTTCCTCCCTGACATCAATCCTCGGAAGGTCTTCCTGAACATCCAATGAGAGTTCCTGCCCGACTTCCACCTGCAAGGCAGTGTCCGGGGCCGTGTCTCCGACGATAACAGGGCCTGTCAATTTGGCGGGATGATCACTGGCAACCAGTTGCGAGGTGGTGCCTGCAAGAACGGGGTCCACGTCAGGTACTGGCTGAACGGCTTCCGGAACTTCCGTGTGCTCATCCGGAACTGAATTTCCAGAAAGGTCGTCAGATTCCGAAGCCTCGACGGAAGGCTTCTCACCGGAAGGCTGATCCGAGCCGACTCCGTCCTCAGCCCAGGTGAATGATTTCCTTTTCTTCTTTTCCGGCTTCGCTTCGTCAGGATGAGATGTTCCGATAGAATTGAACCAACTTGAAAAACCTTCACTGGAGAAATACAGCCACAATGCGCACAGGAACAAAAGAATGAAAAATGTCACGAGCGGTCCTACCATATTCTCTATCCATAGCACGGCATGCGCACCGCATTCCCCTCCGAGGCCTCCTCCGAAACTGTTCTCCAACCCGGACAGAACCGAGAAATACGCCAGGATGAACGAGAGCAGCACCGCTCCCGTGACGGACAGCAGAACCATCCTGATCACGGAGAAACGCTGTTTACCGAAAAAGAGCCTGGCCGCAAGCACCGCCATGGCAAAGACTACGGCAAAAGCTCCGAGTCCGAACCATCTGCCTACAAGCAGGGATGCTATGCTCAATCCAACCTTGCTTCCCTTGTTGGAAACCTGGACATCAGCTCCGAACAGGGCCGGGTCCGCCAGGGAACTCTGGTCCTGCCTCCATGAGAACAGATATGAGAGACATCCCACCAGGGCAAGCAATGCGAAAACGGCGAGGGCAAGTCCCACGAACCGTCGCACCGGAGTCCATTTGGCAGGGTCCGAAGTCTTCTTTTTTTCTGAGAGTTTCGATTTCATCTGACGTTTTCTTTTCTCTTGCTACCTCTTGTTACCTTTGCGGCCGAAGTTCCTCTTCTGCTGGCCACCCTGTTTGCGTACAGTGGCGAAATCGATAGTCATGCCAGGACGCGAGAAATTGATATCAGATGCGATACGGGACAATTCGAGGCCTTCCGGAACACGGATACGATAATCCGAAAGCTTCTCGATATCATTGAAAATAGTTTCGTCAGCAACGCTGTCCTTGTTCCAGATAAGATACTGCTGGCGCATGTACATCGCGAGGGAACGGATCATGGCAGTCTTCTGCTCACCGTCCGGTTCTCCTGCGATAAGGTCGATGATGCTCTCAATGTTCCTGCCGTAATGGGTGGCCTTTACAGGCTTCTTCTTGAGCGGAATCACCTCCGGACGGCTTTGTCGTGCTTCAGGTGCAGGAATCGGATACGGGGAATCCACATCGAGTTCATAATCTGCCATTATATAAAGATGATCCCAGAGTTTCTGCTCCCAGTTGTCAGCGGAATGGACCTGGGGATTGAGCAGTTCCATGACACGCACCACCGCGCGGGCCTGCTCGGAACGCTTGGCCCGGTCCGGAATAGACTTGACGTCCTCAACCATCTTGAGCACGTTCCTTCCGTATTCAGGCATCGCAAGTTTCTCTCTTTCAGTATTGTAATCCAGGATGACAGGATTCTCTTCGTAGTATTTCTCGTTCATAAGAATATCTGTAGATTTCAGTTCGAATTACAAATATAACAATTTTTCACTTCATTCCACCTCTTCAACCCTGTCCTGATATACATACCATAACGAAGCGCGGACATCCTTCCATCCCATGTCCTTGTAGAGACGGGCATAATTCCGTACCTGGTCGCAATAACGAAGTGACGGATGGCCGAACTTGTAGTCGACTATCAGGACCGAATCTCCGTCCACGACTACCCTGTCAGGTCTGTAAATCTCACCGTCAGAATCGATTATCGTAGTCTCATTACGTACTTTGGAGACATCGTCAGGAAACCATCCCCTATCGGAAACCGACTCTATCCTGCTGCTGAGGAGTTCCGTCACGCTGTCTTTCTCACTTTCCCCGAGGGATCCGTCAAGCACGCTGTCCACGACGGCCTTTCCCAGGTCTGAAGGACGAAGGACACGCGACAATATGTCGTGCAGCACAATTCCCCTGGCACGCATGGAAAATCCTTCTTCCGGACTGCGGAAGAAATCTCCTGACTCCGGACTGAACTCGAGCCTCGAACCGGACGGCCATGAGTAATAGTCAGCCGAGGTCATCCCCTCCGGCATTTTCACATTACCGGTACCGAACGGATACTCGGTTCCGAGCCTGTAGCGGACAATAGATTCTTCATCATCCTGAATATGCACAAATTCTGAACCGGAAGAAGGAAGCCGCAGGTACAGGTACAGAATCTGGGACAGGTCAGTGAACTGGCAAGAGGCCGAATCACCTCCGAGCATGGAGTCAGCGGATTCCCTGAATTTCGCAGAAGGCATGGACGCAATGACCGTCATTCCCTTACGGGCACGTGTCGTGGCGACATAGAACGTATTCAGGGAGTCCACTATCTGCATCATTCTCTCGTTATCATAGGATCCGGCAAAAAGTGAATCCTCTGTATCCGAGGACAATTTAACTCTGTAAATACCTTTGGCACAGTCTTCAAGCTCCGTTCCGGACACATCCGGACTGCACCAGTGCGTGTCTGCCTTGTAGAGTGTGACCTTCTCGGCGTACGGGAATATCACATAGTTGAAATCCAGTCCCTTGGACTTGTGAATAGTCATCACCTTCACTGCATCCGAGCCTTCCGGCGAACTGATTTTCGGGTCTACTGTATCCCAATAGGCAAGAAAAGCCGGGAGCGAATTGCCGTTCGTGGCGGTCCAGTCCTGGACAATGTCCATGAATGCCTGGATGTACGGGATCTCCCCTGCAAGTGAACATCCCGGTACGGCCTTCATACCTCTTATGAAATATTCGCAGAGGTCCATGATGGAATGGTACTCCTCCGGCGGGGTGATGCCGAGAGAACCTGCCATGAAGGAATTCAACGTGTCACCAGGATTGTCCGCGTAAGACAGGAGCGCCGTCAGGCGCCTGACCGCAGGAGATGACTTGACTGTGAGCGAGTCATCAGAAATGACAGGAATATCTGCAGCCAGAAGGGATGACGCGGCTTGCGCGGCAAGTGCATTGGAACGTGTCAGTATGCCGATATCCGAATATGCCGCGCCGCCTTCCACGAGACGGCGTATCTCGGACAACACGGTGGACATCTCCATGTCCTCTCCGTCCGAGTCAGTGCAGAATACCACGTCCACATTACCGTGGTCCGCCCCTGTATCAGTAACGTTCTGTATCACATCTGAATAGATACCCGAGATGGTATTCTGTCCCGGACACGCCCAGTCGAGTTGCCGTGCAGCGAAGGGATAGAAGGAATTGTTGAATGATACCACGTTGCGGACACTCCTCCAATTCGAGTCAAGAACTGATGCTTCGGAATCCGGAAACTCTTCCTTCAGCCTAGTATTCAGGAGGTTCCAGTCTGAATTACGCCAGCGGTATATACTCTGCTTCACGTCTCCCACGATGAGATTGGAATTGCCTCTGGCATTGCTCTCCGCGAGGAGAGGACGGAAATTCTCCCACTGTATGTTCGACGTGTCCTGGAACTCGTCCAGCAGGAAGTTGTCGAATCGTACTCCTGTCTTTTCATAGATGAACGGAGCATCGCTCCCGTCGATGATTCCCTTCAATATCGTGTTGGAATCATCCAGGCTGAGCACGTTTTTCTCTTTCATCAATTCCCTGAATGAAGCATTCAGTTCAGC
>SFNZ01000087.1 GCA_004552615.1 Bacteroidales bacterium
TATTGACGCCGTTGCAGCATTTGCGGCGGCGGGTTCTTACTTTGTAGAGTGCCATGATTATAAATGTTCTATTGGTCGGAATTCAAAGACGTTTTGGTCAATTATGTTTTGTAAATATAGGAATTCTTTTTTAGAAAAAGCATAGCAAATCCCATATTTTTAGCTTCAGATGATTGTCGAAAGGAATTCGTGCCAGAACTCCGGGGAGAATGAAGACGAAGGATGCATTACAGGCACGACCTTCACCTCTTTGCGGTCTTCGAGGAAGTAACGCCAGGTCTCGACCCAATGCCCGTCCGGGGTCCTGAGGTCATCTCCCTGCATTCCTCCCTGCGGAAGGTTGTTGTACAGGCGGCTGCCCCAGACGATGATGATGTCAGGGCGGAGTTTCTCAAGCACATCGAAGAATGCCGCGGAAGACTCCAAGAAGTCCTCCCGGGACGGTGCCACTCGTGCTCCTGTCATCGGGACCTGGACGTAGTTGTAGAAGGAGATACTGTTCCAGAACAGTTCCTTATCCCTGTAGGACAATCCGTTACGACCGAGGAGGGCTTCCGCGAATTTCGTATACGTATTCTTGTACGCCTCATGCTCCGAATGCGGGTCATACAGATCTTCTATCACTCGTATAGTGAGGTCTCCCGTAGCGTCGGAGGCATTGCCGCAGTAATGGGACTCGCCGAGGGCGAGGATGCGTTTGCCGGCAAAGCCGGTGGTGTCGTAATGTTTCCCTATCCAGGGAAGGAAATTGATTGGGTACATGGATTCCGTCGTTTTTTGCAAATTTCCGAATAAAACTGCGGAAAACATCTCTACAGTTTCATTATATTTGAGAAAATTTCAATAGGATTATGGCAACAATGCTCGAAAAGGCCACCTGGCTGATGGAAAGGCTTCATTATCCGGTCACGATGAGGCAGCTTCAGGAGGAGTGGAAATATGATTCGCTGAACGATTATCCGGGAAGGACATTCGACAGAAAGACTTTCGACAACTGGAGAAACTACATTAATGCATATTTCGGGGTGGAAGTCGAGATGAGTGATTTTGCCGGAAGAAGGACAACATACTGCCTCAAGTCCGGGCCGGGCACAGGCAATATCAGGAAATGGCTCATCAACACGGTTTCAATCCAGAACACGCTGAGGGAGAATCTGGGCATACGGGACAGGATTTTGCTCGAGGACATCCCATCTTCAGGAGAGACCCTCAAGACCGTGCTTGACGCCATCAGGCAGAACCGGCTCATCAGATTCGACTACAATGACTACTGGGAGGAGCCGGCGGACATCACCATGCAACCATACTTCGTGAAGCTGTTCCGGCAGCACTGGAAGGTCATAGGTCCATTGGAGGGAGGCGGAACGGAAAGTATACGTTCCTATGCATTGGATGCAGACAGGATGCTGAATCTCAAGATATTGGAAAGGAAATTCAATTATCCCGGGAATTTCAGCCCGGAGGAGTTCATGGCAGACGTCGTAGGCACGGCCACTTTCCCGGCGAAGGACGTAAAGCCGAAAGACGTTATCATCCTCGTTTGGGAGAAATACAATTTCTACTTAAAGCACACGCCTCTGCACCGGAGCCAGAGGATTCTCCACGACTGCCCCGAGGACGGATACACCATTTTCGGTTACAGGCTTCATGCGACAGAGGATTTCTATCAGGAGATTTGCCGTTACGGGAACTATATGGAGGTTCTTTATCCCAACGATGTACGCGAGGAAATGTTGAAAATCATACAGGGAATGGGCGCAGAATATGACGGCACATCCCGGAAAGCATGCAGCAGGGCGGTCCCGGACGTGGCGGAGTTACTCGGGAAATGAGATACTGTTCCAATATTGTTTCCGCGTTATTCGACAGAATCACATCCTGCCATATTATTGCAGTGGTATGTCCCATATTTGCAACATAATATCAAATGAATATGGACAACAATGATTGCAGAGGGCCGGTTGCCATCGGAACTACCGCCTCCAACATACTCATCGCCGGAGCCCCGAAGCAGGGCAAGAGTACGGCAGTCGGTACAATAGTGGCCAGTCTCAAGAGCTGTCCTGAAGCCGACGGAATAAGAATCATCTCCATTGACACGACCAAGCCACATTTGGATGCGGATGAGACGCTTGCCTCATTGTGCCGCGAGTTGGAAAGAAGGGAGGACCTGCGCAATGTGGGAGTTGACATCTCAGGATTCCCAATGATTGTGGCGGTGGTTGATGAATATTCCGACCTTATGGACTTTGGCAGCAGGGATTTCAGGCGGGCCGTCAAGGAGTACGTCCTGCGCATTGCCAAGGAAGGGCCGGAAGTCGGAATGCGCCTGATTCTGTCTACCAGACGTCCAGCGCAGGAGATGAAGGCCCTGCTGGAACATTTCCCCACCCGCATGGTATTCAGGGTCTCTGACAGGAAGGACTCGAAGATGCTGCTGAAATCCGAGGCGGCTTTCTGGGAGTTGAACGGCAACGGAGAAATGGTTCTCTACGACAAGGGAATCATATCCCAATGCAATATTACAAGCTTTATTCAGTAATTCAAGTTTCGCAGAGCGAAACAACTGCTTTTGAGGCCGAAAGGCCGAGGGTAAGTCCCTTTCCCGGGGAAAGGGATTTAGGAAAAGGGTAGCGTATATAAAAATGAAGTGCGTTGGCCTTTGCCCGCATAGAGCGAGAATTCCTCTGAAAAACAGCTATTTGCGACTTGCGAAACTTAAATCAGTAACTTTGTCGTCAAATCTTTCTCCTATGCCGACAAGATACATCTGCGACACCGACCACTACAATGAGGTCATCGCCCGTTGCGCCTCGGTGAAGTCATCCCTCTGGATAGGGACAGCCGACATCAAGGACCTGCACGTCAAGGTGGGTCCCGACAGCCTGCCGTTCCTTGCCGTCCTTGCTAAGCTGGTACGAAAAGGCGTGAACGTCAGGCTGCTTCACGCCAAGGAACCCGGTCCAATCTTTCGCGAAGAGTTCGACCGGTATCCTTCGCTCATTACGGGGCTGGAGAGGGCCCTCTGCCCGAGAGTGCATTTCAAGATATTCGTGTTCGACGGGAAGGAGGCATACATAGGATCTGCCAACCTCACCGGCGCCGGGATGGGAATGAAGTCCGGCCGCAGGCGGAACTTCGAGGCGGGCATACTCACGGACGATCCCGCACTCGTGGCCGCCGCCATGGATCATTTCGACTCGGTATGGGCAGGGTTCAGATGCCGGGACTGTGGCAGGAAGAACTACTGCGGGGACCCTATTGTGAAATAGCCGCCACATTTCTGCATTAAAACGCCCTGTCTTCGCGCTCTATAAACATAAAGGACTGTGAAATCGAGCTCTGTGAGCTCTGGAGTCCCTGGGAGGCCGACCTGTGGAAGATGCAGAAGGCCTTCGCGGACTATGCAGCATTGGACCGCGCCCTGCAGAATGGCCCTGGCGGTTCACAAATCAGTGGACCACATAGTCAGAGCATATTGTCATCTCGCAGCGCCTAGGCGGTGCCGAGAAATCTCTCCGCGCTTCGCTTGGTCAAGATGACAATCGCCTTCATGAAAAACACCTGACACCTGAAATTGTCCTTTCGCGCTTGTGGTGGCATTTCCGGTGGCAAGTCCCGGCAAATTGAAGACACCTGCCACTTTAAATATAATTTATCATTAATAATCAAATAGTTATAACCCTATGCCGTGTCAAGTGGTTTGCACGATGAGCTTAATTGCTGTAGGATTTGCGGATAATCATATTTTTATTTGAAAAAACATAATCCTTGAAACTTTCGGAGGCATCACGGAAGCCTTGTACAAGAAATCGGATTCCAATACGGTCACTATTTCCGGAAAATGATCTCCAGCAGTTTTCCGATCGATGAAGATAAACCAGACTTGATCACCGTGCCGCACTTGGGGCAACGCGCCGGCGCATTCACGACACCGCCTGACATTGCGATGAATTCATGCCCGCAACAAGGGCATTTTACCTTACCAAATCCTGTCAACATAGCCTCATCCCTTTTGTGTTGTACTACTTCCGATGCGACGGGCATCGTCCATCCCGTTCTTCAGCAGCTTTCCGCCGGCGAACACGGCCACCGTTCCAACGAACAGCTTGACCGCAAATTTCATTACGTCCTTCATAAGCCTTAGTCAAAAACGAAATCAATGATACTGTCGATGACATCCGAGATGCCCTGGCCGAGTTTTTCCCCGGTCTTCTGCCCTGACTTGACGATCTCCTCGCCAAGCTGCCCGATGGTGGAGGGGAGGTTCTCCCCTTCTGTCAGTTTTTCCAGAAATCCCATATAGCTAGAGTTTAAATGATTGTTGTGTTTGCAAATTTCCAAACAAAACTGCGGAAAACACCTCCACAGTTTCATTATATTTGACAAAAAAAGTTCATAAGATAATCAGTAATAACATTACAATTCCGCAAATTGATTACTGCCACATTATTACAGCGAAATGTCTTAAATTTGCAGTTTAAAACGAGGAACGAATGAAACATTCAATCGAGTTATTCGATCAGCAAATGAAATGGTTCGAGAGCATGGAAACGCTTGAGCAGCTCCCGGACGAGGAAAAGATCGGAAAGTACCGGGACGAGTTGCGGAAGGTGGAGAGGAGCATACTCCGCCTGACGGGAGACCCGTTGGGGTTCTCCTCAAAGAGATGGGAGAAGAACGAGAAGGCCGCGGAGAAGGTCGAGGACCTGCTTAGAAGGAGGTATCATCTTCTCTCAAAGATGTTCGAGATTCATTGCTCCGAAGCCGAGGTCAGGAGGATGGAGATTGTGAATGATAATCTCTACTCCCTCACGCGCGACCTGTTTTCAAGGACCGGAAAAATGTACCGGTACATCCTAGACCTTCCTGCGGATCCAAAGGATGATGACCTTACCGTAGAAGGAACGCTGAAGTACTGGGGAGACTCGGCGCAGGACGTTCTGCACCTGGAGGACGATGAGTTCTACGGTTCCGACTTCACGAGGATGATCCTTGTCAACGCCACCCTCCAGAGGGATGTCAAGGGAGATCTGGAAATCATCTCCTGCCGTCCATTTTGGCACCCAGGCTGCGGACACAAGTCCTCGATGAGTGACGCCGAGCTCGATATCGACAATCATCTCGACGACGGCACGACATGGGCGGAAAGCTGGCTGAGGCATCCTAAGCTCGATCATATATGCATGTGCTACGCGACTCACGCAGTCGTGACTCATCAGGACTACCCTGTCCCGGACCTTCTGAGGATGAACACCTTCGAGGTAAAGGTGGACGTGACCGTGCAGCAGATAAGCGAGCAGGACGGGACGCGCCTCTTCTGGTGGAAGGACTGTTCCGAGCAGGAGTTCGTGGACAAGTTCATGCACGAGGCACAGAGCCGCCCTTCAGGAGAGAGCCTCGGGGAGTTCGTCTGGAGGAGGGGTATTGAATATTTTGAGCTTCAGCCTGATATCATCTCCCGGCTTCCGGACTGCCGCAAGGACGACACCTTGGCGGAGGACTTCCTGAAGGAGGTCAGGAATATATACAATTGAAGATCTAGAGCTAATAGATATTGAAACTACGTGGCTACCCTACTGATAGGCATCCACGTAGTTTTTGATATCCCTCGGGCGTAGGAGGAAATTGTATATCGCACCCTGAAGGCCTGAACGGCGGTTGTCGTTTATGTGCCAGTCGGTATTGTGGGAAGCATAGGCCGTAACTCCATTGTACAGGTCCCACACGGTCATGCTGGCGAGATTCTCGTCCATGATATTAGGGTTTCCTCTGCAATTTTAGCTATTCCCGGTGCAATAGCTCGGCAGTCATTCGCCTAATGATATATACCCTCCGCATGACAAATTCTTTCAGCAATATGAGCTGACACCAACTACTTCAAGGAGGTCATCGCGCGCTGCGCATCGATGAAGTAATCCCGCTGGATAGGGACTGCGGAAGGAAGGAAGGACAACTGCGGGGACCGCTAGAGATGTATGTATAACTTTCACTCGCGCGATAATTTGTACGAAGAAGCGATGAGTAGTTTCTCAAACTCTTCTTCAGGTGACCACCCCTGATAGGAAAGATAATTACCGTCCTCTGTATAATAGACCTTAGCCCGTTTGAGCTTCCCATCTGCCCACCAATCATGGTTTTGCATCTGTTCCCTATACAATTCCGGCCGTTTTCGAAGGCCACATTGCACCTCAAACTTTTTATCATCTTCAATCGCAAGCGCTAGTGCTGCAACACGTTCTTTGTCACCATAATCGTAAGATAGAGTAACCCATGATTGCTGCCAACCAAACACATCATTACTTTCAAATTCATGTTCAATACCTTTCAGCAAGTAATAAACTTTGCATTCCGGGTATTTCTCTTTAACCTTACATAGCAATTGCTTTCTTAATACTTGATTATTTGATAATGAATTCAATATCTGCAGATGTCCTATTATCTTCATAAAAGGCTCAACTATCTTCAGGAACCTATCTCTGGCAAAACGGAAAAGGGAATTGCGCTGTTCTTCAGAACTTGGAAGATTATCATTAATATTACAAAAACCACAACTTGGATTAAAGAGCAGTTCATCTCCATATTTCTGATAATGATCCCACTCCGGTTTATCCTGCTTTGCCCTGTTCAATTCAAAAGGTATATCTGCAATATTCCCGATACAATTAATCCATGAAAAGCAAACTCGATCATCGCCTGCCCATTTTTGAGGAATAATATGATCATGATCCCATGGACGGTTCTGATCTACCCATAAATCCTTTCTAGTTGGATTATAATCTGGGTATTGCTTGTTAAAATATTTCCTTTCCGCCAGTTTCAACAAAAATGCAGATTCTGGTGTTCCATATGAAAAGAATCTTTCAAACAAATGTCCACCCGGAAATCCTGTATAGCGTTCCATTGACCACTGCGGATCAAGTACATCACCTGAAACACCAGGGAAGTTTTTAAATGAATCCACTATTGGCAAAGCCCATTCGCAACTATAACTTATGCAGTCTTGAAGCACTTCCGTAATGAATTGTTGAGTAATTGGCCCATGATTCCACATTATTTTGGAATAAAGGAAATCAATAGCCTTATCTTTATTCAAACAAGTATAGAGGAAAAAAGCTAATGCTTGTACATATTCCGGAGAAAGCTCCAGCATATTCTTTTCCTTCAAGATTGCCAGTCTAAGTAAAAGAATATAAAGAGATGGCTTTCTGATAGCAATCTCCGTGGCGATAAGAGGATGATACTTCTCTTTCCCCTCATAACAAGTTAATAACCAAGCATTAACGCAATCTATCAGATTCTTCAGTCCATTACCATCATTTTGATATGCATCGA
>SFNZ01000088.1 GCA_004552615.1 Bacteroidales bacterium
GGTCTTCGGGCAATGAATGTTCGCGATAGGATAATTCTTGGCTGCGAGGAACTTGGAAATCCTGTTTGCAGTAGAAGCGGTGTCATCTCCGCCGATAGTTACAAGGAGCTTGATGTTGTTGTCCTTGAACAGGTCGAGATTGAAGTTCTTCTCAAAGTCCTCGTCGGTCGGCTTGAAACGGCTCATTTCGAGATAGGAACCGCCCCTGTTGAAATAACGGTCAGCCTTGAAGAAGTCGAGGTCCTCGGTACGTGCATTCTTGCTGAACAGTCCTGAATAGCCTCCATGGAGACCGATGACTCTGTAACCCTTTGAAAGGAAAGTCTTGGCAACGCTCATCGAAACTGAGTTCATGCCCGGGGCAGGACCGCCGCCGCACAGGATAATAATTGCATCTTTCATACTTATTGAAATAATTTTGAATTGTTATTCCCTTTTCGAAATGCAAAATTATCTATTTTCAGCAAATTTTCCACAAAAAAAGAGTTAAATTTGTATTCTTACGCATATATGAAGCTGCACGATGGACAGAAATGAAGCACGGATAAGGATTGACGAGCTCCGGGAGACTCTCCGGGAGAACAGCCGCAGATATTACGTGGAGAACGCCCCCACGATGAGCGACTATGAATATGACCATCTCATGTATGAGCTGGAAGACCTCGAGAAGCAGTTTCCTGAATTCATCACCCCTGACTCCCCCACCCGGATAGTGGGGAGCGACCTGGAGGACAGTTCCACTTCCGGAAAGGCCCTCACCGGTCACAGGAAGGAGTTCGAGCAATATCCCCACAAATATCCCATGCTCTCCCTCGGCAACACCTACAGCATGGACGAAGTCCTGGAGTTCACGTCAAGGGCCGCGAAGGCTCTCGGGAGCAAGGAGTTTTCATATTCCTGCGAACTGAAATTCGACGGAACCGCCATCTGCCTGACCTACAGGAACGGACGCCTGCTGAAGGCCCTTACCCGGGGAGACGGCGTGGTGGGCGACGATGTCACGGAGAATGCGATGCGCATAAGCAATATCCCGGTCACCCTGAAAGGCAGCGGCTATCCGGAAGAGTTCGAGATACGCGGTGAAGTCCTGATGCCTTACAAGGAATTCGACAGGCTGAACCAGGAACGGATCGATGAGGAGGAACCGCCTTTCGCCAATCCGAGGAACGCAGCCTCAGGCTCACTGAAATTGCTCGACCCGGAAGAGGTAGGCCGCAGGGGCCTCTGGTGCACACTCTACCATATCCCGAGCCCTGACATTTCTTTCAGGACACACGACGAGGCAATGCGCGCTGCGGCTTCATGGGGACTTCCGATATCGGACAAGAGAGAAATCTGCCGTAGCGCGGAAGAAATCGAGAATTACATAAACCGCTGGGACAAGGAAAGGAAATTCCTGCCTTACGCCACCGACGGCATCGTGATAAAGATAAACGAGCTCGAATACCAGACCGAACTCGGCTACACTTCCAAGTTCCCGAGATGGGCCGTGGCATATAAATTCCAGGCCGAAAGAGCCTTGACGAAACTGGAATCAATTGTTTATCAGGTAGGAAGGACAGGAGCCGTGACCCCTGTCGCCAATCTTGCACCGGTCCAGCTTTCGGGCACTGTCGTGAAACGTGCGACCCTGAACAATGCAGGAATGATGGAACAGATGGACATCCGGACCGGGGACAGCGTATATGTGGAAAAAGGCGGGGAGATAATCCCGAAAATCACAGGAGTCGAGCTTTCCGAAAGGCCCGCTGACAGTGTCAGGCCTGTTTTCCCTGAGATATGCCCGGACTGCGGAACCCCTCTCGTGAAAGAGGACGGAGGAGCCAAATATTTCTGCCCCAACCAGGACGGATGCCCGATGCAGATAAAGGGCAGGCTGCTGCATTTCCTCAGCAGGAAAGCAATGAACGTGATTGCGGGAGAAGCCACTGTGGAACAGCTCTTCAATCTGGACATGGTGCGTACTCCTGCCGATTTCTACGACCTGAAGAGAAACGACCTGCTCCGGCTCGAAGGGTGGAAAGAAAGGATGGCCGACCGCTTCCTGAGCAGCCTGAGGGATAGCCGGAAGACCGGATTTGACCGTGTCCTGTTCGCCCTCGGAATCAGATATGTCGGAGAGACGACGGCGAAATCGGCTGCCAAGTATTTCGGCAATATTGACCGCATCTCTTCGGCTTCGATGGAGGAGCTTCTCGCTGTTCCGGACATCGGGGAGGTCATTGCCGAGAGCATATACAATTATTTCCGCAAGCCGGAACATATCGTGGAGATACAGAGACTGCGTGCGGCAGGCCTGAAAATGTCGATGGACGCACCGGAGGAGAATCTTTCCGAGGCGCTCAAGGGACTGAGCATAGTGATTTCCGGGAATTTCAGCATTTCCCGCGACGAGATGAAGGAACTCATCACACTGCACGGCGGCAGGAACAGTTCTTCCCTCAGTTCAAGGACATCATATCTGCTCGCAGGTACGAAACCCGGCCCGGAGAAAATGAAGAAGGCGGAGCAGCTCGGAATCAAGGTCATCAGCGAAGATGAATTCAGGAAAATGCTGCCGGAAGGAAGCCTGCCTGAAAACCGGGAGGAAGAGGAGGAATACACGGACCTGTTCGGGGGACTCATTTAGATTAGACAGATGAAAAGTATAAATTCCCAAATAAGAAGATTCAAGGACTATCTGTCCGAAGACATCTGGAACGAGAACATCGCCAACCTGTCGAGGGCGAGGGCGAGGCTCGTGAAGGACCTCCGCGTGATAGTCATCACCGCCAAGACTTTCTCTGCCCAGAAGATAGGCTTCCAGGCCGTGGCGCTCAGCTTTTTCTGCACCATGGCGGCAGTCCCGTTCATAGCGATAGCGTTCGCCATAACCGGCGGAGTGGGACTCGAAGACATGCTTAAAGAGGTGATTTCCACATATATAACTAATCCTCAGGCATTGGATACCCTGTTCACTTTCGCGGAGAACATCATCCAGACGGCGCAGTCAAGCGCGGTAGGGCTCGTGAGTTCATTGCTGTTCGCATGGCTCGTGATATGGATGATGATGTGCGTGGAATCTGTGTTCAACAACGTATGGAGAGTAAACAAATCCAGGAAATTCGTCAAAAGGCTGTCCTTTTACATTGCCATAATGTGCCTCTCGCCGTTCATCGTGATGCTGTTCTTCACCGGGTCGGTGGTTTATTCCAATTTGCTTGACATCCTCGTTCCGAACAGTATAGTGTTCTCGGAGGGAATCAAGTCCTTCCTCGGATGGGTCGTATTCGGATTGATATCGGTATTGACATTCTCGGCAATGTACAAGTTCATCCCGAATTATCCGGTAAAATACCGTAATGCCATAAAGGCCGCGTTATTGTCCGGGCCGGTTTTCACGCTCATGCAGTATCTTTTCCTTGAAACACAGATATTTGTCTCACGTCTGAATGCCATCTATGGAGCCGTGGCCGCGATTCCGCTGTTCATGTTCTGGCTGAACTTCGGATGGTTCATCATCCTGATCGGGGCGGAGATATCATATGCGTTCCAGAATGTTGCAAGTTTTAACCTTGAGAATTAGATGAGCTTTTCAGAATTCACACAGAAAGACTACGAAGTCATCGCACGGAGTTACGCGGAGCTGAAGGAGGCTGCGCGCAAGAGATGCAACGGAGAAAACGAGCTGGAAGTCGTGCAGAAAGCGTTCGAGTTCGCGAACGAAGCTCACAAGAATGTCAGGAGACGCTCGGGAGAACCTTACATTCTCCACCCGGTGGCCGTGGCCAAGATTGTCGTGAACGATATCGGGCTCGGCTACAAGTCGATTTCCGCCGCCCTGCTGCATGACGTGGTCGAGGACACTGCCTACAACACTGATGACATCCGGAACATGTTCGGGGACAAGATAGCCTCTCTTGTGGAGGGTCTGACCAAGATAAAGAACGTCCTTGACAACCAGGACAAGAAGAACAAGAACGACGGATACACCGAGAGCCTGCAGGCGGAGAATTTCAAGCGGATTCTCCTCACCCTGAACGACGACGTGCGGGTAGTGCTCATCAAACTGGCAGACAGGCTGCACAACTGCCGCACGATAGAGTATATGCCGGAGTACAAGAGGGACAAGATCCTGAGCGAAACGATGTTCATATTCGTACCGCTCGCCCACCGTCTCGGACTTTACGAGGTGAAATCCGAAATGGAGAACATCTGGCTGCGTTACAAGGAGCCTGACGCCTACAACGACATCAGCGCCAAGATCAACCGCGACATTTCCGACAAGGAGAAGAGCATCAACGAGTTCATTGCTCCGATAGAGACTGCGCTGAGGGAGGCAGGATTCGATTTCAGAATCAAGAAACGAGTGAAGACCCCATATTCCATCTGGCACAAGATGGCTGCCAAGCAGATACCTTTCGAACAGGTATATGACTTGTACGCAGTGAGGATCATCTTCAATCCCGGCCCGGATTCGAACGAGAGCGAGAGAGACCAGTGCTATCACGTATTCTCCATTATCACAGGTATTTACAGATACAAGCCGGACAGGGTGAGGGACTGGGTGAAACATCCGAAGAGCAATGGATACGAGGCCCTGCACTGCACCCTCATGAGCATGTACGGCCTATGGATCGAGGTGCAGATCCGGAGCAAGAGGATGGACGATATCGCCGAGAAGGGAATCGCCGCACACTGGGCCTACAAGCAGGACGGATACATCGGGGAGAATGACAGCGAGATGGACAAATGGCTCTCCAAGGTCAAGGAAATCCTCGTCAGCCCTGACGTGAATGCGCTCGAGCTGCTGGACATCATCCACAATGACCTGATTTCCACGTCTATAATGGTATTCACACCGAAAGGCGAGCAGAAGAGCATCCAGAAAGGGGCCACGGCCCTGGATTTTGCCTACATGATACATACGGAGATAGGCAAAAGGGCGATTGCAGCGAAAGTCAATATGAAACTCGTGCCTCTTTCCATGCAGCTGAAGACCGGCGACCAGGTGGAAATCATCACGGCCGAGGAGCAGGAGCCGAAAAAGGAATGGCTCGACTTCCTCCAGACAAGGCATGCAAAGGGACTGGTGATGGACTGGTTCCGTTCGGACAAGGCGAGATATGTCCATGAAGGCAGGACATTACTCAAGGAGAAACTCAGCTCGATAGGCATCAGATTTGATGACAATGTGCTCCGCAACCTCTCATCCGCGATGGAGGTGAAAAACACGGACGAATTCCTGTTCCGTTTCGGCATCGGCTACATCAGGTTTGACACCATCGCCGAACTCGTGGACAGGAGAGGAGGGAACACATTCTGGCATTTTCCGTGGAAAGGAATACACGAGGAAAGGAAGGCTGTCGCTGACAAGAGCCGCAGCTATGTGATCAACGCCCCCGGAGACGGGCACAAATACGTGATTGCCGGCTGCTGCCATCCGATTCCGGGAGATCCTGCTGTGGGATTCCTGTCCCCGGGCGGGACCATAACCGTGCACAAGAAGACATGCCAGGTGGCGGAGAACATCGCATCGAAGCACGGGGACTGGATTGTGAAACTAAAATGGAACACTTCAGGAGGCGGGTCGTTCCCAGTGAGGATAATGCTGAAGGGAATCGACCGCGTCGGGCTGCTGAACGACATCACGGGATATATTTCCCTGGTGATGGGCGTGAATATGAGAAGGTTGAACCTCAATACGGAGGACGGCATATTCGAGGGCTACATCGACATGCTGGTGCATGACCGCGAAGTGCTCGACTCCATGATTGACAAACTTAAGAGTATCAAGGGCATACAGGATGTAATGCGAACTGATATATAGAAAACACGATGAAGAAGAACATACATTTGGAAAGATTGATTCCGGCCGTCCCGATAGCGGCCGTGCTCGGTGCAGTGATGTTTTCACATTCCTGCGCGAATACGACCACGCCCCCGAGCGGAGGTGACAAGGACACCATTCCCCCTGTAATCACAGGGATAAGTCCGCTTCCGGGTACTGTGAACGTACCGGTGCACAACACCACTATAACCATCACGTTCAACGAATATGTGACCGTGAAGGACCCGAAGTCAATCTTCCTCTCCCCTCCTTTGGCAAAGACGCCGAAGTACAAGATCAGGGGAAAATCAATAGTGGTCTACTTTGAGTCCGATCTCGATTCGAACAAGACATACACCCTCGACCTGACGAACGCAATCGCGGACAACAACGAGGGCAACATGTTCCCGGGCTATACCCTTATGTTCTCCACAGGGGACAAGATAGATTCAATGGCAATGACCGGTGTCGTCAGGGACTGCAGCACTCTCCAGCCTGTAAAAGGAGCTACTGTGATGCTGTACAAGGACCTGGGCGACTCGGCAGTGTTCAAGAGCAGGCCTGATGCGGCGGTCAAGACGGACGACTGGGGATTCTTCTCGCTGCGCAACATCGCGGACACCACTTACAGGCTGTACGCTGTCAAGGACGAGAGTTCGAACAATATCTATGACCCTGACAACGACCGTATCGCATTCGTGGACAGCATCATAAGACCGGTCATGATAGCGGATGACAATCTCCCGGAACTCAAGAAATACGACATGGAGGACACCCTGCACTGTATGGCAAGAAAGGAGGAATATGAGCTGCTCATGTTCAGGGAGAAACCTTCAAAACAGCTGATTGTCAACAAGGTAAGAACTGATGCGAGGTCCGCATACATCACTTTCATGGCGCAGAACGCGCAGATAGACACCTTCTGGGTAAGCGGACTGCCTTCGGACAAACTCATCGCACAATTCAATATCGAACGTGACAGTCTCGAACTCTGGATCAACGACAGGAAGCGCCAGCCGGACACCCTGCATCTTTTCGTGGACTATCTCAGGACCGACTCCCTCGGGATGTTCGAGCCATACACCGAACACGTCAGGCTCGCTATGGAGAATGCCGGGGCGAAATCCAAGAGTTCAAGGCGCGACATCAAGCATGAGGACACGACTTGCGTGATGACGGTCACGGCCGAGCCGGAGAATGTGGAGCAGAACGGGTTCGGAATCGAATTCAGGCACCCTATCATAAACGAGAATTTCGATTCTCTCAAGCTGATATCCATCAATCCGAAACAGCAGGAGTCAATGATGAAGTTCAAGGTGACGAGGGACACACTGAATCTGAGAAAATATGTCCTGAAGCCTGAAGTTGAACTCCGGAGCGGATATGAATACAAGCTCAAGGTGCCTTGGCGCAAATTCCGGGACATCAACGGGTTCTACAACGACAGCAGCGAGGTAAAAGTTTCGCTGCCAAAGGATGACAAGCTG
>SFNZ01000089.1 GCA_004552615.1 Bacteroidales bacterium
ACGGGCATGAGGCACGTCGTGAGAAACGCCGGGCCGTATGAGGATGCCCACCTCTTCAGGTCGAAGAGGAAAAATCTGCCGAAACGGCTGAATGAAAATGTATTGTTGTTCATGGCAAAAGCTATCTTGATTCGTTGAACAATTCTTTCACAATGTCCTTGTGGCGGTGAACGGCATTGAACAGAGCCTCGATGTTCACCTTGCTCTCGACACCTTCAGTATTAGGATAGACCTGTATGAATCCACCCGGCAGCTGCTCGCTGTACAACGAGCCCGGATGCAGAGTCGTACCGTAGTCGAAGAACAGTTTGGAGGATATTTCCTCAACGCTGGCATTCAGCAGCACGTCCTGACGGTCCAGAATGATAATCGGGTCGATAATGTTCTCGAGGTCGCGCACCTGATGTGTGGAAATGACGATGGTGCTGTCTTCCGGGGTGTATTTCATGAGAGCGCTGCGGAACTGCGCCTTCGACGGGATGTCAAGCCCGTTTGTCGGCTCGTCGAGATACAGATACTTAGTGCCGAGAGACAGCGCGAATGATATATAGGTCTTCTTGAGCTGTCCTGTGGACATCGCATTCATCTTCATTGACGGGTCGGTCTCGAAAAGGGACATTATCTCCATGAACTTGTCCATCTCGAACTCCGGCCAGAAAGCACCGGCGCCCTGCGCGAAAGCGGAAGCCTTCATGGAAACCTTGCGGAAATCGTCAGCGAGATAGTATTGTGAAGCCAGCACTTCAGGTTCACGGGCGAAAGGATCGTGCCCGTCCACGGAAATGCTGCCGGACATAGCCTTCTTCAGGCCGCACAGCAGAGTCAGGAGAGTCGTCTTTCCGACTCCGTTCTCTCCCAGAAGCCCGTATATCCTGCCGGGCTCGAGAGTCATTGTAATATTCTTCAGTACAGGCACCGAGCCGTAGCTGAAAGCCAGATTTTCTATTTGAATCATAGTGTATGAGTTTATTAATACACTGCAAAGGTACAACTAATTTTCGAATCTGCAAGTGTTTTGGTGAAAATTTATACATTATTTGTCATTCATGCAGATTTCCGGGAAAACACCATTATTATCGACTTTTTGGACAACAATCTCGCACAGACTTTGTAAATAATTATTATATTTGTAAAATAAGCACTAAACGGAAACAGATTAACATCAAAATACTGATATGGACAACAAATTGCAAGAACTGACCGACAGGCTCTACAACCAGGGACTGTCCAAGGGAAAGGAAGAGGGCGAGGCACTTCTCGCCAAAGCCAGGAGCGAAGCCGCCGCAATTGTGGAAGAAGCCCGCAAGGAAGCAGCGGCAATAATCGCAAAAGCGGAGAAAGATGCCAGGGATTATACTGCCAAAGTGACAGGTGACCTGAAAATGGCAGCGTCACAGAGCATCCAGGCTACCAAAAAGGACATCGAGAATCTTCTCGTCGCCAAGATGAGCGGAACTGCAGTAGAAAAGGCATTGACCGAGGAGGAATTCGTGAAAGGCATCATAGAGGCCGTTGCAGGCAAATTCAACGCAGCTGAGCCGCAGGATCTGGAGCTCGTCCTTCCGGAGTCCCTGAAGAAAGGGCTTGAGCCGTTCGTGAAGTCAGAACTCTCCAAGACCCTCGGCGCAGGCGTCACCGCCTCATTCTCGAAGAAGGTTTCAGGAGGATTCACCATCGGTCCGAAGGACGGAAGCTACTTCATCAGCTTCACTGACGAGACATTCAAGGAGCTTGTCTCCGAGTACCTGAGGCCGGCCACGAAGAAGCTCCTTTTCGGAGAATAATCCATACACATCCCGATGAACAATTACGAATATATAATAGCAAGTCTTCCTGACATCACCCAGGACTGGAAAGAGTCCGAGGACATGCCGGCCGACTCCATTGTCTCCTGGATCAAGGAGAACTGCTCCGCAAGGGACAGGGAGCTGATAGGGTTCCTCGAGAAAGGCTTCAGCCCCGAGAGTCTCGACATGGAATTCTACCGGGAGGCGCTTTCGCACAGGAACGCTTTCCTCAGGGAATATTTCCGTTTCGACCTGAATGTCCGCAATGCCAAGGTCAGCTATCTGAACAAGGCTCTCGGACGTCCTGCGGAAACTGACATATTCCTCAGGGACGGGGAAGAATTCGAAGAGGAGGCAAAGACCGATGCCGTTCTCGCCACGGATGACATACTTGCGAGGGAACGCGGAATCGATGACCTCATGTGGGAGAAAATAGACAATCTGACCACATTCGACTATTTCGACATCGAAGCCATCCTCGGGTTCATCGCCAAGCTGCAGATAGTGATGCGCTGGCGCAGGCTTGACCCGCAGACCGGAAGGGAAATGTTCTCAAGGCTCGTGAATGAAGTCAGAGGCTCATATACAGGAGTCAGGGAAGCGGCGGACGCAGCTGTGAAATAGCGCCCGCGTATTAATTGGAATACAAGAAAACAAAATAAAAATGAAAACAACAGGAAAAGTAACGGGCATCGTTTCAAACCTCGTCACCGTCGAAGTGAACGGACCGGTGGCGGAGAACGAGCTTTGCTACATCACCATAGGAGACACCAAGCTTCTTGCCGAGGTCATCAAGGTGAAAGGCAAAAATGCTTCAGTACAGGTCTTTGAAAGCACCCGAGGACTTAAAAACGGGGATTCTGTGGAGTTCGAGGGCAGAATGCTCGAAGTGACTCTCGGACCTGGCCTGATGTCCAGCGTCTATGACGGACTGCAGAACAACCTCGCCACGATGGAAAGCGTGTTCCTCAAGAGGGGCGAATACACCTCCCCGCTGGACCACGATAAACTCTGGGACTTCACCCCGATTGCAAAACCGGGCGACAAGGTCACCGCTGCCGACTGGCTCGGTGAGGTGAAGGAAGGATGGCTGCCTCACAAGATCATGGTTCCGTTCTCGTTCAAGGGAGACTATACCGTGAAATCGGTAGCTGCCGCAGGACAGTACAATATTGACCATGCCATCGCGGTCCTCACATCCGCTGACGGAGAGGAGGTACCTGTGACAATGGTACAGAAATGGCCTGTAAAGGTGGCTGTAAAGGCTTACAGGGAGAAACCGAGGCCGAACAGGATAATGGAGACCGGAGTCAGGGTGATTGACACTCTTGACCCTATCGCTGAAGGCGGAACCGGATTCATCCCGGGACCTTTCGGATGCGGCAAGACCGTGCTCCAGCATGCCATCGCAAAGCAGGGTGACGCCGACGTCATCGTGATGGCAGCCTGCGGAGAGCGTGCCAACGAGGTCGTGGAAATCTTCACCGAATTCCCTGAGCTCATCGACCCTCATACAGGACGTCACCTCATGGAGAGGACCACAATCATCTGCAACACATCCAACATGCCTGTGGCAGCACGTGAGGCCTCCGTATATACGGCAATGACCATCTGCGAATACTACAGGGCCATGGGCCTCAAATGTCTCCTCCTCGCCGACTCCACATCCCGCTGGGCACAGGCCCTCAGGGAAATGTCCAACCGTATGGAGGAACTTCCTGGAGCAGACGCGTTCCCTGTGGACCTCTCTGCCATCATCTCCAACTTCTATGCAAGGGCCGGAATGGTCGTGCTGAACAACGGACAGACCGGAGCAGTGACCTTCATCGGTACCGTGTCACCTTCCGGAGGTAACCTCAAGGAGCCTGTGACAGAGTCCACCAAGAAGGCAGCAAGATGCTTCTACGCCCTCGAGCAGAACCGCGCTGACCAGAAGAGATACCCTGCAGTAAACCCTATCGACTCCTATTCCAAATATCTCGAGTATCCGGAAATCCGCGAATACCTCGACGAGAAAGTGGAGAAAGGATGGGTGGACAAGGTCAATCTCGCCAAGAACATCATCCGCCAGGGACGCGACGCATCCGAGCAGATCAACATCCTCGGAGACGACGGAGTTCCTATCAGCTACCACGAGACATTCTGGAAATCCGAGCTGCTCGACTTCGTGTTCCTGCAGCAGGACGCTTTTGACGCGGTGGACAGCCTCTGCCCTATCGAGCGCCAGAGATATATGCTGAACCTCATTCTCGACATCTGCGGACGCAGCTTTGACTTCAAGGACTTCGAAGAATGCCGCAATTTCTTCAAGGAACTCATCAATGACCTCCGCCAGATGAACTACACGGAATTCCAAAGCGAGGAATTCGGGAAATATCAGGCACAACTTTCTAAACTTCTGGAAGAAAATGGCAAATAAGGCATTCAAAAGAACATATACGCAGCTCGACGCCATCACCAAGGCGACCGTCGCCCTGAAAGCCACGGGAGTTGCCAATGACGAGCTCGCCACCGTAGGAGGACGTCTCGCCCAGGTGGTGAAGACGAAAGGCGATGCCGTCACACTTCAGGTATTCGCCGGAACGGAAGGCATCCCTACCGATGCAGAGGTATCGTTCCTCGGAGCCCCTCCGACATTGAAAGTGAGCGAACAGCTCTCGGGAAGATTCTTCAACGCTTACGGAAAGCCTATCGACGGCGGCCCGGAGGTGGAAGGTGAAGAAAGGGAGATCGGAGGACCGTCCGTGAACCCTTACAAGAGAAGACAGCCTTCCGAGCTGATTCCTACCGGTATCGCAGGCATCGACCTGAACAACACCATCGTATCAGGACAGAAGATTCCGTTCTTCGCAGACCCTGACCAGCCATACAACCAGGTGATGTCCGACGTGGCTCTCCGTGCCGACGTTGACAAGATCATCCTCGGCGGCATGGGTCTGTCCAACGACGACTACCTCTTCTTCAAGCACGCATTCGAGTCTGCAGGTGCTCTTGACAAGATCATCAGCTTCGTAAACACGACCGAGGAATCCCCTGTCGAGCGTCTCCTCATCCCGGACATGGCCCTGACTGCAGCGGAATATTTCGCAGTGGACAAGAACGAGAAAGTGCTCGTCCTCCTGACCGACATGACCCTCTATGCGGATGCCCTGAGTATCGTGTCGAACCGTATGGACCAGATTCCTTCCAAGGATTCCATGCCGGGTTCGCTCTACTCCGACCTCGCCAAAATCTACGAGAAGGCCGTGCAGCTGCCTTCAGGCGGTTCCATCACCATCATTGCCGTGACCACCCTGAACGACGGAGACATCACCCACGCCATCCCTGACAACACGGGATACATCACCGAGGGCCAGCTCTATCTCCGTGCCGACGCGGATTCAGGCAAGATCATCATCGACCCGTTCCGTTCCCTCTCACGACTCAAGCAGCTCGTGCAGGGCAAGAAGACGCGCGAGGACCACAGCCAGGTGATGAACGCAGGAGTCCGTCTCTATGCGGATGCACAGAATGCCAAGACCAAGCTGGAGAACGGTTTCGACCTCAGCGACTATGACCACAGATGTCTCGCATACGCCAAGGAATATGCGACGAGGCTTCTGTCCATCGATGTCAACATCACCATCGAGGAGATGCTCGACACTGCATGGGAGCTGTTCGCCAAACATTTCACCAAGGCGGAAACCGGTATCAAGCAGGCACTTATCGACAAGTACTGGAAATGAGTAATCTTCAAACAATAACCTACATCATCTTATGCATATCTTTCCGGTTCATATTTCCTCCCTCATCAGTCACGTAGCTACGGCTACGCTCCATCTTCGGGAGAAAATCTGCCCTCGGAAATCTAATGCAAATCTGAAGCAGGTTATTATTTTCAAATTACTAAATATTTAATTTATGGCTATTAAATTCCAATACAATAAGACTTCCCTGAACAACCTCGGCAAGCAGCTGAAGATGCGTCAGAAGGCCCTCCCTACGCTTCAGAACAAGGAGTCGGCCCTGCGCCTCGAGGTACGCAAGGCCAAGGAGAAATCCGAGAAGCTTATTGAGGAACTGGATGCCGCAATGAAGAAGTACGACTACCTTGCCGCGCTTTGGAACGAGTTCGAGCCGGGACTGATATCCATAACGGATGTGGACTTGGTCACCGCGAAACTCGCCGGAGTGAAGACTCCGGAGCTGAAGGAGATCCATTATGAGATCCATCCTTTCAATGCTTTCGTCAAGCCGGCCTGGTATGCTGACGGAGTGGCGATTCTCAAGGAGCTGTCACGCCTCGGCATCGAGTCGGAAGTATATCAGGAAAAGAGCAGGATTCTCGATTACCAGAGGAAGAAGACCACCCAGAAGGTGAACCTCTACGAGAAGGTGCAGATTCCCGGTTATCAGGAGGCTATCCGGAAAATCAAACGATATATGGAGGATGAGGACAACCTGAGCAAAGCCTCGTCCAAGATTGTGAAGAGCCGTCACGAGGAAGAAGAAGCTATGGAGGAGCTGCAGAATGATTAGTCAGATGACCAAATACTCCTTTATCCTTCTGGCAGAAGGACAGGAGAAATTCCTGAAGGATCTCCAGGAGCTCGGCGTGGTGGACATATCACGTTCGACCAAACCGGTGGACGACAGGTCTTCGGCCCTGCTTGCTGAAGCCGGAGAATTCAGGGGCGCCCTCACGAAGCTTACCAAGGCTGACTGGAGCAAGGACACTGCCTATGCCGGGATAGTGAAACGCGCGGAAGGTTTCTCCTTCAGCGATGCTGATGCAAAGGACATAGTCCGCATCTCCGCAAGGGCATTTTCCGAGCTCGACGAACTCTCGTCACAGCTCCTGTCCGCAAGGAAGGAAATGAAGCTGAGGATGCCTTGGGGCGAGTTCGACATCAATGCGATAGATACCCTGAAAGGGCTGGGATATGATTTCCATTTCTATGCCCTTCCGGTGAAATCCTTCGAGGCCATTGAAACGGGCGGTCAAGCCGTCCAGGTAATCTCGAATGACGGACAGAAGGTATATTTCGTCGTGGTATCCCCTTCCGATGAGGAATACACGTTCCCGGCACAGGAATGTGCAGCTCCCCAGGGCAGCTGGAAAGAATCAGAAGCAGAGGCTGCGAAACTTGAGGACGCAATCATTACCCGCAAGGCAATGATCCAGAAGCTCAAGGAAGAGACCGGAAAGCTCGCTACCGCTCTCAATACCGACCTCGCTGATCTCGACAGATATCTTGCCGGCAATGCCGGGGAACAGGCTGCGGAGAACCTCATTTCCACATTCACCGGGTTCGCTCCGGTGGAAGAGGATGCAAGGCTCTGCGAAGCGTTCGACAAGATGGACGTATATTATGTAAAAGAAGCAGCCACAGAGCAGGACAATCCTCCTATCAAGCTGAAAAACAACAAGTTCGCCAGCATGTTCGAGGTATTGACCGGAATGTA
>SFNZ01000016.1 GCA_004552615.1 Bacteroidales bacterium
TTCAGCCAAAGCCCGATCTTCAGAACGGACTTCATATCCTTCTACCAGGGCTGATACATCTTCAACTCCGGTAATACTGGTGCCCAGCACATCAGAAATTTCCTGAAGAAGGGCAATCGTGAAATTGTGCTTACCGCTGAGCCACTTGGTCACTTCTGATGGCCTTCTTCCCATAAGGTCAGCGAACTGTTTTCTGCTCAAACCGCGTTTCTTCAATGCATCCTCGATCTGCTCGGCAACTATTGTCAGCCTGATTGGTATTGTCTGTTTCATGTTGCAAATATATGAAATTTTACATTAAACAGAAATTTATTTATAATTAAAATTATTACCAACTGTTCCTGTGTTCGGCAGTGATGTCCCGGAAAGAGCGCTTCCCTTCGATGTAGTCTGCATAGAGGTCTTCCGCCTCGCGTCCGCGGAGGAAACTGCACTTGCCGCAGATGGGACAATTGCCCAGGCACTTGAACTCATCCCGGATGAATTCAAGCCTCTCCTCCGCAGTCGAGGTCTCTATGTCAGGTGCAGATGCCATTATATGCAGATTATGCGCAAATTTATGAAACAATATTTATAAATTTGTCTGATTCTACATATATATGAAAAGAAAGAATTAGGTTAATGGGAAAGTTCAATGATTTCTCTGCGCTGAAAACGCTGAAGAAGGACCTGGAGAAGAAGGAGACCCCCGGGGAAGAAGCCGCACCGCAGCAGAAGAGGCGGAACCGCACTGTCGCCGGCAAGTCGAAAGAACAGATTGAGGGAGAGCAGACCGCAAAGGAACGGGGACTCCGTCCCGGATGCACGGTGACACTGATGGATTCCAATGACAGGGGCATACTCCGTCACGTTCACAAGGACTTCGTGGAGATAGAGATAGACGGACTGCTGTTCAGGGCCGGATTCAATGACTTTGTCGTGAACAATCCCGAAGAAGATGCCAGGCTGGTCAGCAGCATCGGACGGTCAGCGCAGAAGCGCAAGGAAACGGTAGCGGACAGGCCGCAGGCTCTCCCGAATGAGATTTCAGTTGACCTGCACATCGAAAAAATCCCGTCCGGATATGAAGCCCCGGAGGGATTTGAACTTCCCTATCAGCTTGAATATTTCAAGAGCATCCTGCACAAGAACTTGAAACACAGGGGCATGCGCATTTCCTTCATCCACGGCGTAGGCGACGGCATCCTCAGGGATGCAATCCGCAAGGAAATCGACGAAGCCTATGCCCTGACCTGTTCCTGGGCTCCCGGCCCCGCCGGCGTGACGATAGTTACGGTCAGATAGATTCAATTCCGCGGATTTGGGAGATGATGCCGTGGAGGGCGGCGGTGTCCATGTTCTTGACGCGGGATATCAGTTTCAGGTCCGGAAGGGAATCCGGGCAGCCAAGTCCCTCACGGAGAGACGGTTCCATCAGGTCGAAGGATTTGGAAATCTGGCCCCGGCCAGAATGCTTCCGGCATTCAGGAAAGCCTGCAATGCGGCATTGTCCCCGGACCTTGCCCGCGACGCGATGTCTGCAACGGATTCTCCGACGAGGTCCGCTGGGAAAAGGACGGGGACGACCTTGTGGCCAGGGCCGAAATGACCATCCAGCTCCACAACCATAACCTCGGCCTTGCCGCATTGGCGAAGGCTGCGGAGGAGAAGAAGATGAAGCCTGGAAGGGATTTCAATATAATCTCATACAACGAGTCCCCTATCAACGACATCATCCTCAACGGGCTGACCACGATTTCCACGGATTTCGCGGAAATGGGCCGCCGCAAGACTTTCTGACGGCATGTCAGCCGAACAACTCCCTCAGGACGGGGAGCGAACGGATGTTGATGGTGGATTCGGTGTGGAATTCCAGATAACGTATCAGTGAAGAGGCAATCTCGTTGCGGACTGCCCCGGACAGGGGGATGAGCATCGAGCCGGGAAGGGCCGTGCTCATGAACTGCTCTATAATATCCTGATTGTCACCGCTGAACGGGAGCATGTCGGCTGCTTCCGGCCGGAACCCCAGCGCCACGCACAGTTCGAGCAGGAAGCGGATATGGAAATTGCTGAAATCCGCCTCTATCGCATCGAGCGTGAGAATCTGCCTCTCGCACCATTCGAACAGCCCCTCCTCCAATGCCCCTTCACGCACCGTCCTGTAGAGGACTTCGGCCATGAACAGGCTCATTGTATTCTTGTAGATGTCATTCCTGACAGAATTGAGGGGAGTTGCAGCACCGATAACCTTGGCATACCAGAGGTCAGACTTCGGATTCTCCGTCACCGAGAGTTCAAGAATGTTGAGCGGGAGGAAATACGACATCTTCGACCTGCCCCCTATCCTTATCAGGAAACTCCTCCTTCCGTATGTGCGCGACAGAGTGTGGAGGACTATCGAGTTCTCCCGTATCTTGGTGGTATTCAGTACTATTACCCTTTCATCGGAGGTCATGGCCGGATTTCATTGTGCAGGAACTCCGCCATTGCACGCATGGCCTTGCCCCTGTGGGAGATGGCGTTCTTGGTCTCGTCATCGAGCTCCGCCACTGACCTGTCGGGATATTCGTCAGCGATGAACACCGGGTCATATCCGAATCCTCCGTTCCCGGACTTCACCCTCGCGATTCTGCCCTCCATCACGCCTTCGAAGAAATGCTTCTCTCCGTTGAAGATGAGAGTAACGACCGTCTTGAATCTGGCACGCCGTGTGGCATTGACTGTGTCGAGGCCATATTCACGCGCGAAAGACGCCTCGGTTTCACGGAGATCCATGTCCCTGAGGAGCTTTGCGATATTTGCTTCATTGTCCTTTGACGGCCCTGCGTAACGGGCTGAAAAAACGCCCGGCGCCCCTCCGAGAATATCGACCTCGAGTCCGGTGTCATCGGCGAAACAGTTCGCTCCCCCAGTGTGGTCGTAGATATACTGGGCCTTCTGTAAAGAATTGGCACGCAGGGTGATGCCAGTCTCCGGCACGTCCTCGGCGATGCCTTCCTGCACGGGGGTAACGAGCTCAAATGCCCCGCCTAAAATTTCTGATGCCTCTCGCAGTTTTCCGCTATTGCCCGTTGCAAAAACAATTTTTGTCATACTGCTTTCAATATTTCTGTAATACGCCGCAAAGTTATCAATTCCGCCCCGATTCTCCAAATGAACGGAATATTTCGTACTTTTGCCGCTGCGGCGGCGAAATAGTGGCACCAACGGGATTGATTAAAGACGGAGTTTGAAAATCAGGTAGTTGTCTTCCGGTCCGGCATTGGCAAGAACGTCCGGATCAGTGACTTTGCCGCGTATGCTGCCCGGCAGTCCAGACAGAAGAGACGGGTCCACAATACATAAGAGATTGCCGTCATTGTCAAAGCCACGGAACGAGAATAGCAACGGGCTGTCCTCCGATCCGGGACCAAACCATATCCAGCCTTTGCGCCCGCAGATGCCGTAAAACGGAGCTGGCTTCATTTTGTCCTGGACGAAAATCTCGACGAATTGCCAATCCTCATTTTCAAAGAAACGTCTCGGGAAAGCGAATTTGCTAGCGAAAAGGCTCTCGGCAGCCTTGAACGCATCGTCATATTCATAATACGACTCCGGGACAGCGAGGTCTCCGAGATCAAAGGTCACGTACTCCGACACCTCAAGATTCTTGAATTTCAATATGGACGGGTTGAATGAGTCGGCAAGAAGCACACCTCCGTCCGCAGCATCGGAAAATACCGGGAAAGGTGAAGATAGAGATATAACTTTGGCATCTGCCGGGAGATAACCTGTCACCTCTCCAGACAACGACTTGTATTCCAAGCGTTTATCTGAGACCATCCCATATCCGTAGTATGTCAGCCATCCACCCTCGGCAGCATAAGTCTGCGCTCCGGGAGCCCCGGCCTGAACCGTCGAGATATAATTCCCGTCCACTGAATAAACCAGCGCCTTGTCCGGCATGGCATAGACTGTCACCTCGTTTCCGGAGCACTGGACATCCTTGACCGCAACATATTCTCGCGGACCATTCCCCTTACTGCCAATTGAATTGAGGAATCGGCCATCAGCGGAATAATGATAGATGCGGCTGTTCTGCATATCCGCCACAATATACCCGTCTCCGCATACGAGCAAATCGGGGTTCTGTCCGACAAAATGCACACTGTCCGTCTCCAACGGAACCACTTCAACAGACTTCACAAGTTCCGCCAACGGTTCTGCCGACTTGACCGCCTCGAACTTCACAAGTTCCTCATTGTCAACATTATTGCACTGCACCATCAGCATTCCTGCCGCCACGGCGCCCAGATACCATACACTCTTCTTCATATATAACATCATTTTTCTCTCATCTTTTTTATTTATTCTCCCCGAAAGTTAAGAAGATCCGGTGGAAAAGCAAGCGGTATTTGGGACAACAAGTCCCGAAAGGATCAGCCGGAAAGTATTCAGTTACGCCCCGATTCTCCAAATGAGCGGAACGCTAAAAGAAATTTTGTTCTGCCTCTGTTTTGCACTATATTTGCTGCTGATACTTTCTAAAATAAAGAATATGCCGCAGATAAGTTTCTTTTATGGTATAATTATTCTGATGAACTTTGCTGATCACGCACCGGCTCATTTTCACGCATGGTATGGTGACTACAAGGTTATCATCAGTATACAAGACGGGGTGGTAAAAGGCGAGATGCCTGGTAGGGCATTGAAGATGATTATGGAATGGATGGAACTACACCGCGACGAACTCATGGACAATTGGCAGAAAGCCCAGAACGGGATGCCGTTGGACAAAATAGAACCACTGAAATAAAATTAGCAATGTTTATTGAAGTAATACGGGCAGAATACATTGACGGGTACTGCATAAAATTGTGGTTCAACAATGATGTCACCAAGATTGTTGATCTCAAATCATCACTCAAAGGTGTAGTGTTCGAACCGCTGAAGGACTTGGACTATTTCAAAAGATTTACCGTCAAATACAATACCGTGGAATGGGAAAATGGGGCGGATTTCGCGCCAGAATATCTTTTGGCCCTGCCTGAAGCATAATATTGCCTGTCTGAAAGGCACAACCTGCGGGACGATTGCATTCAACTGGAATTCAACTTAATATGAATAGAAAGACCATCATTGCCGCTGCGGCGGCTATCATCATGGCGGTTCCGTCACAGGGGCAGTCAAAAAATTTCAAGCTCGGACAATGGGTGGAAATACAGAACGCCATCATCAAGGAGCTCAACCGGTCATACGTGGATTCCCTACCGCTTGACCGCATAGAGAAAGCCGGAATCGAAGCAATGCTCGAGAGCCTCGATCCATATACGATGTACGTGCCGGAGGAGGAGAACGAAGACTTCGAGTTCATGATCGGAAAGACCTACGGAGGCATCGGGGCGATCATCTACAAGCCGGGCCGCGAGAGCAACGTGGTAATAAACGAGCCGTACATGGGTTCCCCGGCCCAGAAAGGAGGACTCCGCTGCGGTGACGAGATAGTGGCCATAGACGGTGTTTCAGTCATCGGGCTGCTCGCTGACGAGGCCACTTCCAGGATGAAAGGCAATCCGGGCACGGAAGTCGTGTTCAAGGTGAAAAAAGCCTTCGGAGGGGAGACCTGGCAGGCCGGGGACACGGTGGAAGTGAAAATCATCCGCGAGAGAATACATCTCCCTGACGTGGAATATGCCGGAATGCTGGACGACACGACAGGATACATTCTCCAGACCGGATTCACCGAGAAAGTCTCCGAGGACGTCAGGGCCGCATATTACAAACTGAAGTCCCAGGGCATGAAGAAGCTCGTGCTCGACCTCAGGGGGAACGGCGGCGGTCTCATGCAGGAGGCCGTGAACATCGTCTCTCTGTTCGTACCGAAAGGCTCCCTCGTGGTAACTTCCAAAGGAAATGATGCTGTGTCCCGCCAGGAATACCGCACCATAACAGACCCGGTGGACACGGAAATCCCGATTGTCGTGCTCGTGGATTCAGGCACGGCATCCTCTTCGGAAATCGTGTCCGGGGCATTCCAGGACCTTGACCGCGCCACCATTCTCGGTTCCAGGACCTATGGAAAGGGACTTGTGCAAAGCGTGCGCCCTATGCCATACAACGGCCAGCTGAAAGTGACCACTGCGAAATATTACACTCCGAGCGGCCGCTGCATCCAGGCCATCGACTACAGCAACCGGAACGAGGACGGCAGCGTGGGACATATCCCTGACTCGCTGACTCATGAGTTCAGGACGGCACACGGCAGGCCGGTACGGGACGGAGGCGGAATCACTCCTGATGACACGCTCTCATATACAAGATACAGCCGGCTGGTTTATTCCCTGGTACTGAACGGAATTATCGACCAGTACGCCCTGGAATACGGCAAAAAGCATGAAAGCATCCCGGCTCTCGAGGATTTCCATTTCGGGGATGCCGACTACGAAGATTTCGTGAACTACGCAATAGACAAGAATTTCGACTACAGGTCCACTGCCAAGGCAATGTTCGACCAGATGAAGTCCGAGCTCGAGAAGGACGGGATGGCCGGGCAGATGAAAGACCAGCTTGACGCCCTGGAGAAATGCCTGAATATCGAGAAGCGCGAATTCCTGATGCTCAAGAAGCAGGAAATCATACCGTTCATCGAGGAGGAAATCGCGACCCGCTATTACTATCAGGAAGGCGGCATACGGGTCCGCCTGAGATATGACAGGCAGCTCAGGGAAGCATTGACCAGACCATTGATAAAGTTTTAGTCCGGAAAGTCAATGGATTATCATTCGGAATTGTTATCTTTGTGTTTTGAAAGCAATAAGATGACACGACTCAAGTTTCGCAAGCGAAACAACTGCTTTTGAGGCCGAATGGCCGAGGGTAAGTCCCTTTCCCGGGGAAAGGGATTTAGGAAAAGGGTAGCGTACATATTGTGCGTTGGCCTTTGCTCGCATTGAGCGACAGTTCCTATGAAAAACTATAATTTGAGACTTGAAGATTTGAATTATACAATTGAAAGTATAACATACAAAATAAATTAGTATTATGAAGTTTTTGACAAATGACAAACTGACCATCGTCGGTGCTGCCGGAATGATCGGATCCAACATGGCACAGACCGCCATGCTTCTCGGTCTCACCCCGAATCTCTGTCTTTATGATGTTTATGAGCCGGGCCTCAAGGGTGTGGCTGCAGAGATCAACCACTGCGCTTTCGAAGGAGCCAACATCACATGGACCACAGATCCAGAAGTTGCTTTCTCAGGAGCAAAATACATCATCTCTTCAGGCGGTGCCCCACGCAAGGAAGGCATGACCCGCGAGGATCTTCTCAAGGGCAACTGCCAGATCGCCGAGGACTTCGGAAAGAACGTGAAGAAATATTGCCCTGACGTAAAGCACGTAGTTGTCATTTTCAACCCTGCTGACCTCACAGGTCTCGTAGTGCTTCTCCATTCAGGCCTGAAGCCTTCACAGGTTACCACACTCGCAGCTCTTGACTCTACACGTCTCCAGACTGCCCTCGCTGAGGAATTCGGCGTCCAGCAGTGCACTGTTACCGGCTGCAACACCTACGGCGGACACGGCGAGCAGATGGCTGTATTCGCTTCCCAGGTGAAGATTGACGGCACTCCGCTCTCAGAGCTTCTCGGCACCAAGCTTTCCGAGGAAAGATTCGCCGAGATCAAGCACAATGTCATCCAGGGTGGTGCAGAAATCATCAAGCTCCGCGGACGTTCTTCATTCCAGAGCCCTGCCCTCAACGCAGTGAAGATGATTGCAGCTGCCATGGGCGGTGAGAAATTCACCTGGCCTGCAGGTACTTACGTAAACAACGAGAAGTATCACAACGTGATGATGGCTATGCCTACGGTAATGGATGAGACCGGTGTTCACTACGGTGAAATCAACGGAACAGCAGACGAGCTCGCAGCTCTCGATGCATCCTACGCTCACCTCTGCAAGATGCGTGACGAGATTATCACCCTCGGTATCATCCCTGCAGTAGCTGACTGGAAATCCGTCAACCCGAACCTGTAAGCCACAGGCATACAGCTGATACATAGACAGATGGTCAAGGAGGACTTCGACATGAAGGATTCCTTGACTATTTTTTGGAATTTATTCCTATCTTTGCAAAAACGAACAATAAATGAACTGCAAAACCTTATTTTGCCTGTGCGCAGCACTGCTGACCATCTGTTCCTGCGATTCAGGCAGCGAGAAAGAACCAATCCCGACAAAACTTCCGGGTGTAGAATTCATCCAGAGCGAGGAAGTGTCCGACAGTCCTCTCACTCTGGCATTTTCATGGATGCCGGTGGACTATGCCGACAACTATAAGTACAGCCTCTATGAATTCGTTGAAGATTATAGCTCCCAGACCGGCACTGACGGTAGCGAAAAACTTGTGACAGAAGGTATTACAGAGATTTGCGGAAAGATGTTCACGGCTTCCGACAACCTCCAGCTCTACAGCGGTACCAAATATATCCTCAAGGTCGTGGCCATGTCTGCAACAGGCGGCCCGGAAGCATCGGACCCGTCAGAAGCGAATGTCGTCACCGGCTCCGGACCTTTCACGATGACAATCTCGAACCTCACTTACCGTTCAGCCGAATTCAAGGTCGTGCCGTCCGACAACTCAATGCTTTACCAATGCGCCACCATCGACCTGGCAAAATACGATTCGTACTCTTCCGACAGGGAATTCATAGAGACATACGACTTCGGATATTACAAGCACATCGTGGATGTGTGGAGCATACCGATGCCATGGTACGAATACATGAAATCCCAGTCCGAGAAAAAGACCAAGACATATTCATCTCGCAGCCTTTCCCCGAACTCGGAATACATATTCTACGCTTACAGGACCGACTACACCGGTGACGACAAGGACCCGATAAGCGTCAGCGGATTCACCAAGAAGATTTTCACGACCCCGGACTGGGCTCCTGTCAGTTCCTGCACGTTCAATGTCGGGATCAAGTCCCAGACCCTGGTGGAAGGCGGTTCGGAAGTCAATGTGACCGTGAACGTCAAGCCGTCCGACCAGAACGAGAGATATTCGGTATTCTTCATCCCTGCAGGTTCATTCGATGCGTCCAGGCCGTTCAATACGGTATCAAATCTGATACGCAACTACGAACTCCTCGGCGGCATCACTTCCTGGGACACCTCCGGATATTCCTGGAAAGGAGAGAAGGACCTCGGCAGCGCTTCGCTCGCAATGTCGGACCAGGCACACGTCGCCCAGGGAGCCGAATACTATGTAGCCGTATTCGGAATCAGTGACAGCGGATGCATCACCACTGAAATATCCGCAACCAGATTCACAGCCAACGCAAAATAATCATCAGAGATGAAATTCAGAACATTCATCTGCATGGCCTGCGTCCTGCTCGCAGCCGCATGCAATAAAGACAATACCCCGGAACAGACTCCGGATTCCATAGAGTTCGCCGACAGCAGGGTCACAGTCGAAGGATTGCGGAACAATGATGTAAAAGTCAGATTCTCAGCCACATCCAATTGGGTAGCATCCGTGGATTCGGACTGGATGACGGCATTTCCCATGGCCGGCAAGGCAGGAGATGCCGAGATTACATTGATAGCCAAGTCTTCGAATGTCACCGGAGAAGACAGGGAATGCACGCTTACCGTGAAATCCGGCGATGCCGAGGAATCCATCACTGTCGTCCAGGGCGCCACGGACGTGCTTCTGCTTGAAAAGAGCGAGATTATCGTCTCCCCGGAAGGAGAGCAGGTCCACCTGAAATTCTCTTCAAATGTCAGCGGCCGCATGGTGCTTTACACTTATACCGACAATGTGCGCGACTGGATTCTGCCCGTGAAGGACGCGAACACCAAGGCTATGGATTCGTATGAATACATCCTCGAAGTGGTTGCAAACCCGGACCACGATTCCCGTTCGGCTGAATTCTATATTGAAATCGTCAATCCGGACAACCCGGACGAGACCTATATCGCTTCGGAAATCATCACCATCTTCCAGGAGGGAATTCCTGTGGATACCAGCACGGATTATTCGTCAGACGGAACCTGGAAGCAGATTCACACCCATACGGCAGGCGCAGGCGTGCCGATAGTGCTGATGGGTGACGGATTCGCAGACGTTGACATTGCCTCCGGATATTATGAAAAAATAATGCAGAAGGCCATGGATAACCTTTTCAGCGAGGAGCCGATGAATTCCCTCAGGGACTATTTCGATGTCTGGTACGTGACCGCAGTATCCCGGAACAATGCCTTCGGCGACGGTTATTCCACCTGCTTCGGGTGCAAATTCGATGAAGAAGGAAGTTCCAGAATCACTGGAAGCGAGAACACTGTCCTGACCTATATCTACAAAGTTCCCGCACTCGCGTCGATGGAGCAGCTCTGCAAGACATTGGCAATCGTGCTCCTGAACTCAAGCGTATATGCAGGCACCACTGGATTCGGATTCGACGGGTTTGACGAATTCGGCCTGGCATTCTGCCCTGTGGTTGACGGGCCCGAGAGCGAGAGATTCCGCTCAGTCCTTGTGCATGAGGCGATAGGACACGGATTCGCAAAGTTGTACGATGAATACGCATACGAAACCTACGGCAATATTTCCATAAGTACGATGGACCAGGTGCTCAGGCTCCAGAATAATTACGGCTGGGCCGCGAACGTGTCCGTTTACAATCCGGACGTGCCTTGGAAACGGATGCTTTCCGATGAGAGATATGCCCTTCCAGACGCATACGGCGAGGTTCTCGGCATATACGAAGGCGCCTGCACCTACTGGACCGGAGCATGGAGGCCGACGGACGACAGCATGATGAGGACCAACAGGCACGGGTTCAATGCCCCTTCAAGGGAAGCAATATACAAGAGGACAATGAAATCGGCATTCGGCAAAGACTGGGAATATGTATACGAGGATTTCGTGACATTCGACCAGACCCATCTGCCGCAGCCTTCAGTGACATCGCTGGGTGTCGCAGAGAATAATAATGACTTCAGGCCTCTCCCGGCGCCATATTTCGCCGGCCGGAGCATGGAAGGATTCACATTCTGACAAAAACGGACTTATAAATCACAAATACTATTTCATCATGAAAACAAAAATCCTTTATTCGATTGCAATTGCTGCAATCTGCGCCATCTCATGCGACAATGAGAATTCGAAACCGGCTCCTGACATGACCGTAGAATTCGGTGAATCCTACTGCTGGATTGACCTTGCAAGCACCAGGACCTGCTCGGTACCTGTATCCCTGACCGGAACCACATTCGCATTCCCTCTCACCCTGAAGGTTGAAGCCGTGGCTTCCGATGACAGAAGCGACGCATCTTCATATTCACTGTCCGCTGACGAACTGGTGTTCAACTCGGCCGAGGATGTTGTATCCCTTGAACTGACTACTGCTGAAGGTATTGAGAGCCTGAACGCGGAGTTCGTGCTCAGCTCTGTGGATGAAGGAGTGACCATCGGGGAGAACGCTTCCGTAAGAATCGGCGCCGGCGACAAGTTCATTGGCGATTTCATGGCGACCTACACTTACGTGGCAGCAGACGGCACTACCGAGACCCGCACTGAAGAGTGGTCCTGCAATTCCGAGACAGTCACATTGCCGTTCCCTCCGTTCCCGTCTTATGTCGAGAACTCATTGACAGGAATCCTCGGCGTTACAGCTGACGGCGGCACCGTTTTCTCTCTCAAGCCGACCTTCATCGACGGCACTGACATCGAGTTCACCATCAATCTCGGATGCGGTGACAGCGGCCAGTACACCTGCTACAACAAGACCATCGACGGCACACAGTATCTCGCCAGCCCTATCATCACGGACAGGAACGGCAAGAACGTCACTTCCGGTACGCTCAAGTTCGCGTCAGACGGTTTCAAACTGACAATTCCTGACTACGGCGAAGGCCAGTACCTCACCTACGGTCTCTTCGAATACGGCACCAAGACCTTTGCCGACAAGACCGACAAGGGCTACATTTCCCTCGCCGATCTTTCAGTCGTACGTAAATAATAATTCTTTCTACAGCCCGCGGGCACGGACGAGGGCGTCCGGGTCAGGGTCTGCGCCGCGGAACTCGCGGTAAAGGGTCATAGGCTCCTCGGAACCGCCACGGGCAAGGAAGATATCACGGAACCTGGCAGCAACCTTAGGATTGTAAAGTCCTTTGGACTGCCAGTATTCGAATGCATCCTTGTCGAGGACCTCAGCCCACAGATAGCTGTAATAACCGGCATTGTAGCCGCTGTTGAAGATATGGTTGAAATAGGTGCTCCTGTAACGAGGAATGATTTCCCCTATGAGGCCCATCTCGTCGCATACGGACTTCTCGAACGCAGCCACGTCGAAAGACTCCCAGTCGGTGTCATAAGGGAGCTCGTGCCATTTCATGTCAAGTATCGAGGCGGCCGCAAGTTCGGCGGTCATGAATCCCTGATTGAATTTGGAAGCGTTGTTGATCTTCGTCACCAATGAATCAGGTATCACCTCGCCGGTCTCGTGGTGGAATGCATAGGTTGAGAGAATCTCAGGCTGGAATGCCCAGTTCTCGTTGATCTGGGAGAATGTCTCCACGAAGTCGCGGGCAACATTGGTACCGCTCACATCCTTGTAACGGCATTTCGAGAGCATTCCGTGCAATGCATGTCCGAACTCGTGGAAAGCCGTACCGACCTCGTCGATAGTAAGGAGGCCGACAGAGTCGTCAGGCTGGGTGAAGTTGCAGACATTCACCACGATAGGCCTTACGTCATTGCCCTGTGCATCCACGTGCTGCTCCCTGAAATTGCTCATCCACGCACCGCCGCGCTTGGTGCTGCGTGGAAGATAGTCAGTCATGAACCAGCTGAGAAGCGAGCCGTCGGAATCGGTCACCTTGAATGTCATGACCTCAGGATTGTAAACCGGAAGGCCTGAAGCCGGCTCGATATGGATTCCGTAAAGCCTCTCCGCAGCCCTGAACACACCGTTGCGGACATTCTCAAGCTGGAAATATTGCTTCGTGACATCCTCATCCAAAGCATAATGCGCCTTGCGGACCTTCTCTGCATAATACCACCAGTCCCATGGCTCGATGCGGCTGCCTGCCGGAAGAAGGCCGGCCCTTACATCCTCGTCCATGAACACCTGCATGTCCACAATCTCTTCCTTGGCCTTGGCTACCGCCTTCTGCATTATCCTGTCGAGGAACTGGTCCACGGTCTGATGGTCGTGGGCCATCTTGTCGGCAAGAATGAAATCCGCCGAGCAGTCGTAGCCGAGCATCTTCGCCTTCTCAGTACGGAGGCTCATAATCTCAAGGAGAACAGCCTTGTTGTCATTCTCGTTGCCGTTGTTGCCGCGGGAGGAATATGCCTTGAATGCCGCCTCGCGCTTTGCCCTGTCGGCACAAGTGGTCATGAACACCGGATAGCTCGACACAGGGATTCCGATAAGGTCCTTGAAAGCATTGTTCTCGGCCAGGAGATTGTTGCCGAACTTCTGGGAGAGGAGGGCGAGACGCTTGTTGATCTCGCGGAAACGCTCCTGCCCTGCGGCATCGAGGGCGATTCCGTTCTTGATGAAATTGTTGTAAAGCTTCTTGGTGACCATGTATTCCTCGCGTCCGAGAGAGTCTGCAGAGTCGTATACCGCCTTGACTCTCAGGAAGAAATCATGGTTCATGAAGATATTGTCCTCATGGGCTGTCACGAGAGGTGTCACCTCCTCGAGCACCGCCATTATCTCGTCGGTGGCGTCGGACTCGCTGACATTGTAAAGCACGCCGAGGGTGCGGGAGAGGATGTCTCCGGAATTCTCGTATGCGGCAATGGTATTGGCGAATGTAGGGGCGCTGCCGTTGGCAATGATAGCCTTTATCTCGGCATCCTGCTGGTCGATACCCGCCTTGACGGCAGGAAGATAGTCTGTAACTTTGATTTCAGGGAACGGAGGGAACTGGCCCTCTCCCGTCCACTCTTTCAGGAACGGGTTCACGCTGCAAGATGCCATGCACATCACGGAAGCTATGGTTATGACTGATTTTTTCATTTTGAATATTATATATGCTGTTATTTATGGACTGTGACTCCGTCGAGGTCGATCAGGGTGAACTGGGTGCCTCCCTGATACACTGTAAGGATTCCCTTGAGGTCAACAGTGGCAGTACCGTCGAGGATGGCAGGATCAATCTCGGTGTCGGCGAAACGGGAATATCCGCTGCTCCTGACCTGCACCTCCTTGTTCCCCATGAGGAAATACTGGCTCACTGAATATGCGGAAGCATTACTGATGAGCTTGTCCTTGATTTCCGCAACGGTGGCGGAACCGTCATTGACCTTGGCCTCATCGAACTTGCCGGAATTCAGATATTTGATCATTCCCTGCTTGGACATCGCCCAAGTGGTAATTCCCCAGGTCGGGTCAGAAACCGGAGCATAGTTCAGTCCGGAGTCGGAGAGGAAAATCCTGTTGGAGGAAGCCTTTGTATCCTTGTTCGGGTCCACGTAGATGAGACAGAAAATCTCCTTTCCTGCAGGATTCTCGGTTTTGCTGCCGTATTTCAATCCCTTCAGGGATACGTAGCAGCCGAGATTCTCCTCCTTCAGCAGGTCCGCGGAAGTGATTTCCTTAGCCTCGAGCGGAGTCCCGATCTCACCGCGGAAAATATGATTGTCAATGAAATACTGCACGTCGAGATAGGATGTCTCGTACTCTCCGGTAGGGTCTGCGAAACCCAGCTGGAGCATGTCGTTGTATTTGCCGAGGGTGAGTCCGGAGCATTTCACGTAAACCCACTGTCCGAGCTTGTAGTCATTGTAAAGTCCTGACTTGCCGATCTTGAGCTCGATTCCGCTGGTTTCGTCCTGGATGTAGAGACTCTTGTAGATATTGCCGGAACGGTCTTCTGACACCACCTGTCCTCCGATTATCATGTCGTTCTGGATCTTCACCGGACCTGTCTTGTAAAGCTTCTTCAGCTCCATGATGGTGGTGTTCGGTGTCATCTTCACAGGCTCATAGACATCCGCCTCGCCATAGTCTCCGGTAAATACCGGCTCCCACTCGTCACAGGAGGCGAGGACGGACACGGCTGCCGCGAAAGCGGACAATGTATATAATAATTTTCTCATATCAGAATCTGAAATAAATGTTCAACATATAATTGATTCCGCTCATATAGAAATACTTGGAATCGAACCTGTAGTATCTCTCCTTGCTGACGGTATTGTCCACGAGACGGGTCTGCTCGTAGCCGCCGGTGCGGACATTCCTGTTGTTCGTGATGTTCTTCACCTGGAGGGAGAAGCCGAGCTGGTACTTGCGCTGGAAATACCAGGACTTGCCGACGCTCGCGTTCACGAGGAATGCGCTGTCGAATTTCTCCTGGGAAGCCATGTAGTCGATTTCCTCCGCGGTCACGATGCCGTCAGGTCCCGCAGTGGCCATGTCCGTCCTGAACAGAGGGTTCATGTCCATATAGGACTTGTCGAAGAAATCCACGTCGGCGTCGATGAACCAGTAGTTCTTGTTCCATGAGAGGCCGAGGCTTGCGGCAAGCTGCGGGGTGCTCGGAACATAATGTTGCTTGGTCTTTCCGTCGAGTCCCGGATGGCTCTTCCAGTAAGGAATCTTCACGCCGTAAGTGGACTTGATGATTTCAGCGCTGTTGTCAAATGTCTGATACATTGTAGGATTGGAGGTATAGACATATTTTCCGTAGCTGAACACACCCTGCACCGCGAGATTGTTCACAGGGGTAGGAATCTTGAATCCGAGTTCGACACCCACGTGGCGCTCGTCCATCCCGGACATTGCGAAATTCGTGAACGAGTTCTGGGAGTCGTCATAGAAGCTCATCACGTCGGACTGGTCCTTGATGTAGGTGTAGAAACCGGTCACGCGGACATTGTATCCGGCATTGCTGAACGCATAATTGATGTCGGCAGAAGCAGTCTTGACTGTCTTGAGGTCCGGAACGATGGTGTTCCTGGTCCTCGGGGACACGAACGCCTGGCTGAATGTCGGAGCATCTACGAAATAGCCCGCATCTGCGTAGAGACGGTGGCCGCCCTTGAAATAAAGGCTGAGGTTAACCTTGCCGGAGCCGGTCAGGAAGTCTTTCTTCTCTGATTCTCCGTAGGATGTAATGGCCTTTCCGTCAACATCATAGGTAGTAATGATATTGCCGTCATAATAAAGAGGATTGCCAGCTTCGTCGAGTCCCGGGAAGAGACCCTTTCTCACGAGACCCTCGCGCCAGAGGCTTGAATAACCGATACGTCCTGCGACATTGGCCTCGAAGATTCCGGCCGTGAACTTGCCTGCAGCCCATGCCTCGGCATTGCGCACATTAGCATAATAGTCATAGCCGTATTTGTCCCCCTCGCGGAGAACCTGCGCCTTGCCGTTCGCGAAATAATAGTCGAGGTCGTTCTGGATCATGGTCGGAGATGATGCATAGTCACGTTCGGCGAACTGGTCGATATTGACGTAGAAGTCTCCTCCGAGCAGGTCGTCCACCACCTTGAAATACTCGGTGCGGTTCCATTTGAACGAGAGGCCTCCGGTGACAGTCAGGAAGTTGGCGGCATACCACTTGGTATTGGCAGCGAGATTGAAATCCTTCTGGTCGGTGCGGCGCTCCTCGATGATGTATTTCGAACGGGCCCCGTCAGACGTGGTGTTCAGGGTGTTGACCGAATAGAGCCTGTCCCAGTTGATGTGAGTGATTGATGGCACGTTGGTCTCCCATGACTCCTTGGCCCACATGTATTTGGCGTAGTTCTGACGGTTGTAGTCCGTGTTCTCCATGTAGAAATAGCTCGGGAGATTGCGGTAATAGTCAGGACGCGGGTCCGGAGCGTCATACCAGTCGAGTGAGGTGTAGCCGTTCTTGCCGAAACGGTAGAGGGCCGTCACCGAAGCCGTCACCTTGTTGCTCTCCGGGGTGAAGTCGTATTTGAGGATTGCAATCGGCTCGTGGGTCTTCTTGACACGGGCGTTGCGGACCTTGCCGTTGTAATATCCCCAGTTCGAATTGTACATGTTGTCCCCCATCAGGTCATACACTTCCTGGGTCGAAGCGTTCTGCGCTCCCCTCTGGCCAGGGGCTGCCATGAACGTGAGGCCCAGCTTGTGCTCTTCGCCGAATTTCTTCTCCACGGAGCCGTAGTATGCGAATGAACGGTAATAAACTCCGTCGATCCAGTCGTTGCCGCCGAGACGGGCCGATGCGCTGAATGCGTATGACCAGCCGTTGTCAAGCTCGCCGGAAGCATAGGTGAGCATCAGGCGGAGACGGTACAATGCACTATTGGTCAGCACGCTGGCCCTCCATCCGGAACGTACCGAGGAAGCCATCGGGGAAATGTTAGTGAGGCCGTTGTAGCCTCCGAATCCATAATCTGACACTTCGCATCCGTTCACGGTCTCCTTGCTGCGGGTGGCCTCGTTGAGTCCGCTCCAGAGAGAATAAGGGGTGTATCCCGTGAGAGCGTCATTCATCTTGACGCCGGCAAGATATACGTCCTGGGACTCGCTGGAATAGCCGCGCACGCGGAAACGCACGGAGCTGAAATTGTATCCAGCAATATTGTTGAACACGTCATTCTGCCCGAACAGGATCGTCGGCGTGTCGGAATAGCCCGAATCGTCCATGTCGAACTCCGAGAAGCTGGCGTCATCCACCTCGGTGACCTTGGCCGTCGGGGTGATGGAGAGCTTGAACATATTCTTGACATAGCCGTCGTTGACCGTGACGTTCACTCGTGTCTGGATATAGTCAGGCATCGTTATCACGAGGTCATACATTCCGTCTTTCAGGTCCGGGATGAAGAAGACTCCGTCAGGGCCGGACTTGATGCTGGCCACTTCCTCCGCACCGGAGTAAAGCCTGATGTCCGCGCCGCTGACCACGGATTTGTCTGTGCGGTTCACGACTGTTCCCTTCACGCCGCCCGTGTATGTCTGGGCGCCGAGAGCGAGGGCAATGAAGATCGCCGGGACCGCTGCTGCTAATTTTTTATTCATATTGTCAATGGTTTCTATTTGTTGCTCACTACTATGTATGTAGGATAATGGTCACTGTATCCGTTGATGAAGGTTCCGCTGGAGAATGTGCGGAACGGAGTGCCCTTGTACTGGCCGCTCTGCTGTACCATGAACGGCTTGCTGAACACCCTGCCGTAATATTTGCCCTTGACTATAGGGATGATCCGGAGAGAGCCCGGTTTAGCGTTCACAAGAGGCTCGTTCACGAGGATGATGTCGTAGATGTTCCATTCTCCCCTGTATGCGAGGGAGCCGTATCCGGCCTTGAGCATCGAGGTGAACGGGGAGAAGAAATCCTGTGCCCCGACCTCGGAGATGTTCTCGCGTCCGTGCATATAGACTGCCATGCTCTCGTCTGTAGGATTGTCGTTCATGTCTCCCATCACCATTATCTTGATGCCCGGATATTCTTTCATGAGACGTACGGAATGCTCGTAGATGATCTCTGCCCCGCGGCTCCTGAGGTCCATTCCCTTGCCGCCGATACGGGAAGGAAGATGGGCCACGAAGAAAGCGAACATCTCGCCTCCGAGCAGTCCCCTGACCATCAGCACGTCACGGGTACGGAAATAGTCCTGCTCCTCCTTCGTGAGGGAGAAGGTGATGGAAGTGCTGTTGAAATCAAACGGAATTGACTGGCTTTCAATGAGTTCGAAATGGTCTGGCCTGTAGAGCAGGGCCACGTCCACTCCTCGTCTGTCAGGACCGTCATAATGTACGATCTGATAGTTGGCGTCGGCGATTTCCGGCTGGCTGACGAGGTCCTCGAGCACGTGCCTGTTCTCTATCTCGCTGACTCCGAGTACGGAATGATAGGCCTTGTTGTCATCCGCCATCGCCCTGATGACGGTGGCCATGTTGTGCAGTTTCTTCTCGTACCTTGCCTCGGTCCATTTGTTGGCCCCGTCAGGCAGGAACTCGTAGTCGTTTTTCCCTTCGTCATGATAGGTGTCGAAGAGGTTCTCGAGGTTGTAGAATCCGAGCACGTAGCTGCCGGTTCCCTTGCCGCCCGCGCAAGCCGTGAGCGAAAGAAGCAATGACGCCGCAAGGGCAAGAATCAATCTTTTCTTATTCATTTCGATGTGTTATTTCAGTTAAACCCCCACCATTTCTGCGTCTTCGGGTCCTCCGCCTCGACTGCTGCGGCATCTGACTCCCCGATTACGCCGGAGAGATTGACAAAGAGGTCGATCCCGAGTTTTTCCTCGAGTGCGTCTATCGACATCACGTATGAACTTGTAATGGCCTGTGATGAATACTCCTTGTGATCAAGCCAGACGGCACAGGCAACATAGCCTTTCGTACCGATAGTTGCGTCCTTCTTGTATCGCAGAAGGGCCTTGTAATACGCCGTAGGGACGGTGACTTTCTTGCCGACATTGTCAAGCGCATAATTCTTGCTGCCGGCGGTTACGCATCCTGTCACGACATAGAGAGTGTCCGACTGGTTGGCCCATGAACGAACCATGGTCTCGAGATTCGCCCAAATGCTCTGGTTGAATTTCTCGCCTATCTGCGGAGTCATGTTTGTGCCGTAGAAGGTCTGGATATTGGCTTCTTTATTAAGCCTGTCAGCGGACGGAATCTGATGCCCGCGGTCAATCTTGACAGACATACTGCCCCTGTTAAAACCGCTGTACAATACAGGCTGCTTGGATTCAGGGAGAAGAGGGTCAAGAGCCCATGCATCTGTCCTGCTCCCGGAACCGACAAGTCCCTTGTTCAGAGGATAAGCCACCCACGGAGCCACGAGATTGTCATAATCCCATGAGAATGAATAGTTCCTGACCGTCTTCGAACTGAGCGTCATGTCATGGTAGAAGAAGTCATACTGGGAACTGCCCTGCGGTGTTGCCAGTGCCGGAAGTTCGAGCCAGCCGGTCTGCTTGAGATTGCCGCCGGAGGTGCTGCCTCCATTTTCGTTACCGCCTTCGCTTCCTCCGGAATTGCCTGCGGAACCTTTCTGCGTAAACGTGATTTCCCTCAGCCATCCCCCGGATTTGATAGAAATCCGGGCTGTCCTGCTCCCGGCATTTTCATTGGGTTCGACTGAAAGGACTACATCCATGTCACCTGAACCCGAATCCGGGGTCAACTTGGCCCAGTCACCTGAATCATTGCATGATACCTTCATCTCCCATTTGCCGGATGCCGTCACCGATACGAACTGCGAACCGCCTGCGGCCGCCACCGGATTTGTCTTCACCACTATCTCGGGAGCCGTCGCATCCGGTTCGTCCTCCCCGTTGCACGAAACCGCCCCGATAGCCGGAACTGCGACTATCAGGAGCGATATCAACTTGTATTTCAATGTATTCTTCACGCTTTCCGCGAATGTTTCAAGATGACAAAGGGGCTGCTCGTACTACGCCGGGCATCCCTTTGCACCTTTTTGATTTTACTTTCTATTCGAGTTCTACTGCAATAGTCTTGATTCTTACCTGGGCGGAAGATGCCTGGGCAACGAAGGAGTCCACACTTCCGGACCAGGAGATTGTAGCGGCTGAGGTATTTGCTGCCGCCTTGGAGTTATTGTCAGTCAGGACGGTCATATCAGCACATTTTCCTGCCTCTGTGCAAGTAAGCACGACGCTTTTGATTTTTCTTCCGGCAGGAGGATTGATCAAAAGGGCTGAACTCTTGTACACTCTGATATGATCTGCAGACGGAGCTACTGCCTTGGATGTGGATTCATACTGATAATAAGCAAGCTTATAACCATACTTTTCCATCGCAAACCCTGCACCGTATGTAGCATCTTCTCCCACTTTCCAATCCTGATTGTCAGCAATAGAAAGTGTCAATGAATTCTCATCTGATTCCTGTGCCTGTTTCTTATGGGTCAGGACAAGAGTTATAGACTTGTTGAGAACGTCCGCCTCAGTCGACACGGTAATATTCACCACCTTGTCGTCTCCGGTATTGGCCGGGAAAGAAACCGTGACTGTTGACTCACCATTACCTGATGCAGGGCTCACGGTATAATCAGCATTGTCTGATGTAACTGTCCAGTCAACATTGGAATATATCGTAAATGTTGCGGATGTAGCTGAGGCACTGACATCAAGAGAAGTGGTATTCAATGACAGGAAACCGCTTCCGGAGGCCTCGTGGCTGACATAGTATGGGTACATCACCTCAACCTTGCCGTTATAAGAGCCCCTGAATCCTATCAATGTAACCTTATCCCCGGCGTTGAGTCCAAGGCTTGCGTATGACTTGTCATTAGTTGCACCATAACCAAGATTCGTGGCAGTAAGTCCGTATACATATACAGTTCCGGATTCATCGGTCAGGTCGAAATTGCCGTATGTCGAGTTGATGCTGCCTCCTATCACACCCGTGAGCTTGTATGGCTGGGTGGAGGATTCTGCGGCTGCAATGAACTCTGCCACTGTTGCTGCTATCGGCTCCTTGGTTTCCCCGCCGGTATTGCCGCCGCCGGAATTTGACGAGAAGTCCATTTCCACTCCCTTGGAGAAATCTATTGAAGTGCCGGCTTTATCGGAAACAGTCAATCTTACGTCATCAAGACGATAAGCGCTGGCAACATCTGCCTTGAAGCAAACAGAGATTTTCTGCGTTCCTGCCGGAACAGAGAAGGTGCCGTTTGCGAGATTCCATCTTGCTGCGGTAGTGCCGCCTGCAAATGTATAATCCTTCAGCTCAACCCACTTGGCTGCATCCGCACTGAGATATACGTGGAACTCCGAATTGAGGAAAATGCTTTCGCCGTCTTGCAGATATTTCTCAGAGCCGAAAGAGAGGGCGATATTCGTATTTCCGCCGAGGGCGATATCCTGGACAAGGAAATATGCGCTGGAGCCGAAGAACAAGTTGTTCACTCCGGAGCCGTCATAGTCTGAATAATTGCCGTTGGAATTGGAATTGTTCCTTGCGCTCATAGCGTTGTAACCATACTTCTCTGCGCCCGCGCCTTTTCCGGTAGCATTCTGCCAGCCGTCAAACTGGTCAAGGTACGGCCAGCTGGTGCCGCTTGTTCCGTAAGTCTTTTCAGCTGCGGTCTTGTCGAAGTCATTGTAATAAATCAACAAATCCTCGAGCGATCCCGTTCCGGCCTGCTTCACAGTCAGCGCCTTATCTTCGAAGCCGATGGTGAATACGATGGAGGCCTCGCGGTCCATTCCATCATTGGCGAGCACGGTAATCTTCACGTCCGTGGCCTTGCCGTTGCCCTTGCCGGACTTCAGATCCACTGAAATCCAGTCTATTGTGGAAGGGACATCTACTTTCCAGTCCCTTGTTGCGGTCACCTTGACAGTCTTGGTTTCGCCCGCCTTCTCAAACTCTATTGTACCCTCGCTCAATTCAATCGAAGGAGCCCCTGAAGGTCCGTCCTCTTCCTCGCACGCCGTCGGAATGACCGCAAGTGCCGCTAAGGACAACATGGATAAGAATATGTTTCTAATTTTCATACTATTGGTTTTGTTAAAAGAAATGAGCACAAATATAATCAATGGAAACGTTTTTGGCAACATAAATCTGCATTACCGGAATCCCGACCGTGTTTTGCGGACACAGTTGGATTTCTGCGCAGTTAGGATTAACTTTGCGGAAACGTGTCAAGATATGAGCATAGAATATCCCGGAAAGTTCTGGAAGGACTACGAACTCGTGGATTCCGGAGACGGAGAGAAACTTGAGAGATTCGGAGAATACTATATGATCCGCCCCGAGCCCAAAGCTCTGTGGGGCAAGACGTTGACGGCATCCCAGTGGGAGAAGGCCGCACATACCAGATTCCGTCCGGGAGCAGGCTTCGGCAAGGCCGGGAAGGAGGACAGCGGTACGTGGGAAAGGCTACGGCGCACTGATGACCAATGGTATATCAGATACAACGGGGCACAGGACGGGCTTGATTTCACATTGAGGCTCGGCCTGACCTCGTTCAAGCATGTAGGCGTCTTTCCGGAGCAGGCATCGAACTGGGAATACATCTACCGGGAGACGTCAAGAATCGTGGCTGCGGCCAGATCCGCCAAAACTGACGGGAATATCGGAGAGTCTCCGAAACCCAAGGTCCTGAACCTCTTCGCATATACGGGAGCCGCTTCATTGGCGGCAAAGGCTGCCGGAGCTGACGTGACGCATCTCGACTCCGTCAGGCAGGTCGTGACATGGGCCCGCGGCAATATGGAGCGGAGCCGGATGGACGGTATCCGCTGGATCGTCGAGGACGCAATGAAATTCGCACGCAGGGAAGCCCGCAGGGGCAATGTCTATCAGGGAATTATCCTGGATCCTCCTGCATACGGGCACGGTCCGGACGGGGAGAAATGGAAACTGGACGAATGCCTTTTCGACATGATGAAATGCGTCCGGGAGATTCTCGCGCCGAAGGACAGCTTCATGGTGCTGAACCTGTATTCCAACGGATTCTCGCCTCTTCTCGGGGAGACCGTAGTGCGTGAAGCATTCGGCCTCGGACACGGAGCAGACAGCGCGGCAATGCTGGAATCCGGAGAGCTGGCTCTCAGGGACAGGACCGGCAAGACGCTGCCTCTCAGCATTTTCGTAAGACTTAAACGCTAATCGACGGTACCTTCCAGGTGCTCAGAATCATCAGCATATCAGATAATTAACAATAGGACAAATGCCACGCAAAGAGAAAATCCGTGAAATGTTCGACGGCATTGCCGGTGACTACGACAAGCTGAACCACATAATGTCCCTGGACATTGACAGGACCTGGCGCAAACGGGCCCTGAAACGGATTTTCCGTGCTACGGCAGCTGAGCGGCGCAGATTCCGTACGGAAGGCAACCGGCCGGCCGGATTTCCCGCCGCGATACTCGACATAGCCTGCGGAACGGGAGACTTCTCGATTGCCATTGCAAGGGAAATGCTCAGGCGCAGCGATTCCCGGAAGGTTGATGGCGGACAATGCCGGGCCTCCGGTCATGTGACAGGAGTGGACCTGTCCGACGGGATGCTCGGGGTAATGAGGGAGAAGGTCGAAAAGGAACGTCTTGGCAATATAATCTCTTGTGAAACAGGTGACTGCGAGAATCTGCGTTTCCCTGACGGGTCATTCGACAGGGTCACTGTGGCTTTCGGAGTCAGGAATTTCGAGAACAGGGAAAAAGGCCTGAAGGAAATGCTGCGAGTCCTCCGTCCGGGAGGCCGCATGGTGATTCTGGAACTGTCCGTGCCGTCGAATGCATTCTTCAGATGGATGTTCAATCTGTATTTCCTGCACATTCTTCCGGTCATAGGAGGAAGAGTCTCCGGCGACAAGTCCGCCTACAGGTATCTTCCCGCATCGGTCCTCGGATTCCCCGGACGCAAGGCCTTCATGCAGACCCTTCGCGACTGCGGATTCACCAATGTAACCCACAAGGCGTTCACCCTCGGCATCTGCAGGATGTACACGGGAGAAAAATAATCTGCACTATACACATCCAAGCCTTTTTGCCAGCAGTGCTTTGTAGCTCTCCTTCATCTGAATATCAAGGAAAGATGAATCAATGAAGTCACAGAACGCAGGATAGAGTTTGATGTATTTCTTCTTGAGATTGGAGAACACTTTTGCGGGGATACCACAAGTTTCGAATGCTTTCTCGAAATCTGAATCTTTGAGATTCTTTTTTCTGCCATTCAAGGTCAGCGCCAGTTCCTCGTCATCCGCAGGATTGACTATGGCTACGTTAAGCATATCGTACGCTGGAGCCAGACGCACGTCACCACTTGGCTGAAATAGTGAGAAGTTCTTAAGATGCATATCGTTATTGCCGGTCAGCCAGGAGAAATACACGACCTCGAGGAAGTCTGTTACGTCCATCTGAGGATTTGAAGAATACTTTCTGACAGCCTTTGCAATCTGCTCGTATGAACTTTTGTATTTATGCTCGGTCTGGCGCTCGGTGAGCTGGCACATATCCTCCATCGCAATCTTGTCGCCGTCTTTTGTCCGGTCTATCCTTCTGGTTATGTACCCGAGCGAACCATCTTTCATCCTTATCAGGGAGTGGGGGACAATTTTGATCTTGGCGAGCCGGGCAAGATGCATTGTCAAATCCTCATTCTTCGGAAGCATAGCGAACCGTTCCGTCTGAGGCTTGAAAATGTAATCGCCCCATAGTCCAACGATAGTAAGTTTCCGGCTGTCCCGGTGTTTGTCCAAATGAAGTGATAATTTCGGCTGCACGCCGGTCAGCGTTGTCTGCGACTGGATGATTTTTTCCGCAAGCTCATCCATTTCATCCCTCGTATAGTTCAAAGCCGGAGCCTCCGTAGTTCCGAAAAACTTCTTCGCGCACTCCTTGTGGAAATCGACTTCTCCCGAAGCCAATTCCTTATAGCAATACAGGCACTTACTCATCAGCTTCATCATTTAGCGGTTCAACACTAACTGCTCCGATGCAGTCCTTGCAGCAAAGCAGAAGCAGCGCAAAGCGGTCCAGTTCGCTAATATCCGTGTTCCTGAGCGCCACGTCCAACAACCATCCTTCCGGGATCAGCCCGTCAAAGAAAGGGAAGAGGACAGGAGACTTGTACGGCTTGTCGCTGAGCGGCAAAGTAAGGCTGACGGCGGAAGGGGAATCAGATGCCAGATATTCCATGTCATATTGGAATTCGTAGCCTTCGTCTGTCTCCTTAAGACTCGTCACCTTTCTTCCGGGGTACCAATTCATAATCGAAGAGCGCGAAAACCTGAGCGACCTTGTCCATGCGGACAGTTGCTTTCCCTTGTTCCAGTTCCCGGACGAAGTTCAGACCTACGCCAGACTTCATCGCCAGGTCAACTTGAGTCAGTCCGTTTTCCTTGCGGAGCTGCTTCAGCTTTCTTGATATTAAATTGGTTGCCATAACTACATTCTTTCTGATGCAAAAATACTGAAATATTTCAAAAGTATATCAGTTATGATGTACTTTTTTGCATTGCATGGGTGATTATATGCGGTAGGATGTAATCGTCTACCCCGCACAATAATTGAACCCCGGAAGTGAGAGTCCAGCTTCCGGGGTCCGTCCTTTGGGAATCAAACCTTACTATTTAAGATAACCTACGTTGAAGGTAACTTGGGCATTCAGATTGGAATAATTGGACGCAGTAAGGAAACCTGAATAATTGTCTTCCGTAAGCTCGGTACTGCAGCACTTCCCTTTCACAAGAACAGGCGCATCAGCCGTTCCGACGGTAAAAGGCTTCCCGCCGCTCTTGGCATGTCC